>CAHJWN010000061.1 GCA_903642265.1 Acidobacteriaceae bacterium
TCCCAGGATCAAGACTCTACTCGAGAGCCCATGACATCGACGCGTAACTTCCCTTCGGCCCTCCATGGGCTTGCTCGCTCGCCAGGGCGCCTTGGCTCTATCCCGCCTGCCTCGACTGAAGCCGTCTCATCGCACCCGCAATCAGCCGCCGGAATGTCAGCGTTACACTTTGGGACTGCTCCACCATCACTGCCGTAACTCCACCACCGTCGCCCCTTGTCCGCCTTCATTCTGCGGTGGCTCCGTCACTGTCGTTACATGCGGATGCGCCCGCAGATACTCCCGCAGCGTCCGCCGCAGCACCCCCATCCCCGTCCCATGCACGATGCGTATGCGCGGCAGCCCCGCCAGGAACGCGCGATCGAGAAACCGTTCCACTTCGGTCTCCGCCTCGTCCGCAGTTCGACCAATCACGTTGATCTCGGAACTCATATAGTCCGAGTCACTGCTTGTCGCCGTCGATACCGTCACGCCCCCACGCTTGCGTGCTGCCTGCAGCGGATTCACCGCCACCACATGTTCCACCTCGGCGATGTCTTCAATGCTCGCCCGCATCTTCATCGGCCCAATCGACACCTCGTAGTTCCGCGCGTCGATTACGCGACCCACCCGCGCCTGCCTTCCCAGGGACTTCAGCTTCACCAGGTCGCCCACCTTGATGCCCTTCAGCAGATGAGGCTGCGCCGCGGGGTCCTTCTTGTCCGCCCCCGTCATATGCGCTACAACTGTCGACTTGAATTGCTCCGAAAACTCCCGTTTCGCCCGCGACATCCTCAAATCCGCATCGCGCGAGATCTTCTGCGCCAACGCCTTGTCGTCGATCGCCTTGACCGTCTCCTTCAGCTGGTACGCAAAGTCCTGCATCAGCGATTCAAGCTTCGTCTCCAGTTCGCGAATCCGTGCCTTCTGCTCCGCGCGCCCTTCAAGATCCAGCTTGATCCGTTCCTTGCGCAGCTCTTCCTCACGTACTCGAAGGCTGTCGCGCTCGCCTTCAGCCGCTCGCAGTTGTTCATGCAGCTGGTCGAGAAATGCGCCGATGTCCGCGGTCTGCGTCGTCATCTGTGCGCGCGCGTCGGTCATGATCGCCGCACTCATCCCCAGCCGCTCCGCAATGTTCAGCCCAGCCGAGGCTCCAGGTACGCCCAGCCGCAATTGATACGTCGGCGAGAGCGTCTCCTGGTCGAACCCCACAGCCGCGTTCAGCACGCCCGCATGGTTCGCCGCATACACCTTCAGCGACGTCAGGTGTGTCGTAATGCAGCACCATGCCCTTGCATTCAGAAAGTGCGTCGCCACCGCCACCGCCAGTGCCGCGCCCTCCTCCGGATCGGTCGCAGAACCCAACTCATCCAGCAGCACCAGCGATCGCGCATCCGCCAGCCGCGAGATGCGATCCAGGTTCACCACGTGTGCCGAGAAGCTCGAAAGGTTTCTCTCAATCGACTGCGCATCTCCGATGTCCGCATAGATGGACTGGAACAGCGGCAGCTTTGCCTCCTCCGCCGGCACCGGGATGCCTGCCTGCGCCATCACCGCCAGCAGCCCCGTCGTCTTCAGCGATACCGTCTTGCCCCCTGTGTTCGGCCCGCTGATGATCAGCTGCCGCGCATCTTCCGGCAGCGCAATCGTAAGCGGCACCGGGGCCTGCGCCTCAGCCTCGCCAGCCTCTCTCGCCGCCGCCCGCATCCGCAGTTCCAGCAGGGGATGCCGCGCCGCAGTCAGCAGGATCTCCGCTCCAAACACCGGCCGCGTGCAGTTCAGGTCATTTGCAAAGCGCGCCCGCGCAACATGCGATTCCACCTCCGCCAGGATGCTCGTCCCCAGCTGCAGCGCCGCCGCATTTTCGCCCAGCGCCCGCGTCATCGCCACCAGGATCCGGTGGATCTCCGACTGCTCTTCATCCAGCAAACGCACCAGCTCGTTGTTCTGCTCAATCGTCTCGAGCGGCTCCACAAATACCGTCTGCCCGGATGAAGAAGCTCCATGAATCACGCCCGGGACCCGCCGCCGAAACTCCGCCTTCACCGGGATCACGAACCGGTCGCCGCGAATCGTGATCAGCTCGTCCTGCGTCTCGCCAGACGACGCCAGCGCCCGCAGTGACTTACGCAGCGAGTCCTCGATCGCCCGATGCTGCCGCTCCATCGCCTTGCGGATCCGCCGTAGCTCCGGACTCGCTTCGTCCGAAAGACTCCCATCCGGTTCTATCTTCCCGCGCAGCGCCCGCAGCAGGGGTGCCAGGTCGTACTCCAGCAGTGGCGCCGTAAGCCCCGCAATGCTCGCCGCCGCCGCCAGCCCATTGTTCCGCGCAGACTCCGCGCTCGCAAACAGGTTCCGCCACGCCGCCACACGCTCCGCCACATTCAGCATGTTCAGGATCTCGACCGCCTCAAGCGCCGACCCCTCAATTCGAGCCTTGTCCAGCAGTGTCGTCGGATCGAAAAGCCCATTGAAGTCGAAGCTGCCTCCAGCCGTAAGCATCGCCCGCAGCTCGCCCGTCCGCTTATGCTGTCGTTCGATCCACTCAATGTCCGCCGAAGGCTCAAGCGCCGACACCCATGCTCGCCCAAGCGGCGACGTGGTCCGCGTAGCAATGTGCTCACGCAGGCGCGGCCACTCCAGCGCTACAGCACTCGATTCGACTAACGGCAACGGCACTTCAGGAAGCAGAGACAAACGGTTCACAACTTCTATCCTAACTACCCGGCACTTGACGCTTGCGTTGGAACTTGCCAGCCGGGCACTGCGTATTCGATGCAGCGCGCTCTCTGGGAGCGCAATGTCTCGGGAGGTGTGCGATGGTCTGTCCAGCGTGTGGTGCTTCAATCGTTGATGGCGTGAGATTCTGTGCCAGGTGTGGAACTGCAGTCGCCGCGTCCCCCCTTCATCAGCCGCAACCGCCTGCCTATTCATCCGCTCCCACACCGCTGGCAGCGCATTATGCCGCGCCCTTCACGCCGCGACCGCGCGTACAGCGGAACCTGCAGGCCGTTTCGGTCCTCTGGTTCGTCTACGCTGCCTATCGCGTCTTCGAAGGCCTCGTCGGCATCTTCTTCCTGCATGCGTTCACCACCCACAGCTTCCTCCCCGGTTTCCCGTTCAACCACGCCGTCCTTGCCAGCGGTCCGCAATGGCTCGCAGCCGTGGTCCCGGTAATCGCCGCCTACACCATCGTCTCGGTGGCGCTCTCGGTCATCGCCGGTTGGAGCCTGCTCACCCGCAGGTCCTGGGGCCGCACCCTCGCAATCATCGTCGCCATCCTCTCCCTCCTCAAGTTCCCGTTTGGCACGGCACTTGGCATCTACACGCTCTGGGTCATGGCCCCGGCAGCGTCCGCATTGGAGTGGGACGCAATCGCAGACCAAGGCTGACCCGCTGATACTCTGATCGCATGTTGCGACTGCGAATCGTCACCTTGATCCTCGCCACCCTCTCGTCCATCTCTTCTGTAGCTTCAGCGCAGCAGCGCATGGTCGTCATCGATCAGGACGGCTCCGGTCCCGCCGGCTCGAACCAGATGGCCATGATGGTCTTTCTGCAATCGCCAAAGGTAAAGGTCCTCGGCATCACCATGGTCAGCGGCAACGCCTGGGAGCCGGAAGAAGTCCAGCACACGCTCCGCATGCTCGAACTCATCGGCCGCACCGATGTTCCCGTCGCCCCCGGCGCAGTCTATCCGCTCGTCCGCACCGAAGAAGAGACCACGCTCGACCGCTCCACCATTGGCTCATTCGAGTGGTACGGCGCCTGGGGCGATCTGGCCGCAAAGACCAGCGCGCAGCCCTACCACGCCGCCTACGTCCTTCCCGACATGCCCGAAGGCCAACCCACCACCAGGCCCGTCGACGAAGACGCCGCCCACTTCCTCGTTCGCCAGGTACGCGCGCATCCGCACCAGGTCACCATCTACGCCGCCGGCCCGCTCACCAACATCGCACTCGCCATCTCTATCGACCCGCAATTTGCGGAGCTCGCTCGAGGCATCGTCATCATGGGCGGCAGTCTCTCCCCCGCCTCGGAGGATCCCGAGTACGCCACCCACCCACGTCATGAGTTCAACTTCTGGTGGGACCCCGAAGCCGCGCACATCACCCTTCGTGCAGCCTGGCCGAACATCCAGCTGACCACGGTCGATATCTCGATCAAGACCTTCTTCAGCAAAGAAATGCTTGCCGAAATCGCAACGTCGAAAGCTCCTGCCGCTCAATATCTCGCAAAGTACACCCACGAAAACTTCTACATGTGGGATGAACTCGCCGCCGCTGCCTGGCTCGATCCATCCATCATCACAAAAGAACAAACCCTCTACGTCGACGTCGACACGACCCGTGGCATCAACTACGGCGACACCCTCACCTGGACCGCCGCCAACAAGCCGAAGACCACGCTGCAGCCAGTTCACGTCTGGGTCAACCTGGACAAGAACAAATTCGACCAGACATTCGTAAGTCTCATGTCGAGCGGACCAGTCAGGCCGTGAGTCGATCAAGCTCGCTTCAAGAACGTCTCATCTGCTCAGCTGACGGCCATCTCGCGCAAGCTTCGAAGAGCGTCTTCCTACCCGATCTTCTTACTAGGTTGTCGATCCACCCCACCAGCCAAGACGAGCACGTAAAATCACCCACGCGCATCCTCCAAGAAGACCCAGAAACAGGCCTCCCAGGGCGATGAGTGTACGTGGTGGCCCCGACTTAATATCTGGATAGGACGCAGGGTCGAGCACCTGGAGCAGGGGAGCATCGTGGGCCTCGTCGAGCCGCGCCGATTCGTACTGTCGCGCCAGCATCTCGAACAAGGCCTCGTGATACTTCACTTCACGCTCTTTGCGGACGTAATCGAGTGCCGCCGCAGGTACCTTGGACGTGGGCATGGCAGTATCGATGCCATTTCCGGAACCCGACTCCATTCGAGTGAGCTGCCCCTGAAGATCGCCGATCACGGCTTGCAGCCGCCGTACGTCGGGATTATTCTCCGCGTCCGACTGGCGAAGACCACTCAGTTCAGCCTGGCGAACAGAAATCTGCGCGCGCATTTGGGCGATACTCTGGATCTGGGAAGCGGTCTGGTTAGCCGGAGCGATGAATCCGCTCTGCTCCTCGGTCCGCTTCAAGTCTACTTCGGCGTCCGCGAGTTCATCCTTCTCCTTGGCAAGTTGCTGGCCGAAGAAGAGGCGGCGCTGCGCGGCTTCACTGAGAGCTAACCGGCTGTTCGTCTGCCGAAGCGCATCCAGGTATCCATTCGCAAGATCACGTGCCCGCTCCGCACTCTTGTCCGTAACCGAGATGGTAACGATAGAGTCCTTGGGATCTGCCTCGAACTTCGAGTTGCGGGCAAGGCGCTTCTCAGCCTTACTCTCTTTTTTGACCTTATAGACGTTCTTCAGGTCAAAGCGCCCGACAAGCTCACTCGCGATAGAACGGCTGGAGAGGATCCCGACATAGAGTTCGCCAGGAGTCTTGGCGCTTCCCAGAAGGCTCGCTCCGCCAAGGCTCGAGAGCTGCGAGAGTTGGCCCATCAGGGCACTGGAACTGCCCGACGGGCTGGGCGGAACAAACGAGGCGACCGAGACATAATCGGGCGGGAGAAGAAGTGCGACAAGCGTCGCCACAAGCAGTGTCGCGAGAGCTGTCAGCAGGATGAATTTCCGCTTGGTCCAAAGCTCAATCGCAATCGCCCCAAGGTCCACGGTGGACTCGTCTGGCCTTTGCGGAGGGAGTGAAGGAGCCCCCCAGTCGGCGGGTGTCCTGGCCTCCGGGGTGTGTTTCTGATCAAGTAGTCCTTCAGTCATTGAGTAACCTCCGCCTTTCGCTCACCGAGCATCTCCGCATAGACATTCAGATGCTGCCGCCCAATTGCGTTCCAACTGAATCGTTGCGCGTACGCCGCGCCCCTCGCAGCCACCTGCTCCATCTGCTCGGGCTCGCGGAATAAAGCCTCTGCGCGGGCTACCGCCTCTTTCGGCGAAGCGACAGCAATAATGCCGGGCCGCATCTCCTCCGGAGTATGGTCGCCCACAGTCGTCAGGACGCATGCCTGGTTCATCAGCATCGCCACTAGGCTGGAGCGCCGCTCCGATGCTCCGTCAGGGAATGGGAGATACGCCAGGCTCGTCTCCGCAAGCACACGGGAAAGTGTGTCGTCGTCAAGCCCGGTGATCCAGTCAATGGGCAGTGACTCCGAGGCTGCCTTCAGATTGTGAAAGTAATCCGCATAGCGTGGCATGACCGCTCCTGTAACCCTCATGCGTACGCTGCTACCCTGGGCCTTGACCAGTCTCGCTGCTTCGATAATGTCTTCCAGACCCTTGTCGGGCCGGATGATGCTGAAGCACGTGATGATCCCGTTCTGCTTGATCTGTTTCGCCATGATAGGCAAGTTACAACCGATCGGAATCTCTGTACTTCGACCTGCGATCCACGGAGCCAATCGCTCCACGTGCGCCCGCTCATAGGGATTGGTGAAGATAAAGTGACGGCTTCGCAGCAGGAACGGGTACAAGGAAAATTGCCGCAAAATATGCGATTGGCTTGCCTCATGAAGAGTGACGATGAGCGGCTTCAGAGTGCCGATCGCCTGCGGACCGAGCTTCCATCCATAGCCGGTCGTGGGATATTGCATGTGGAGCAGGTCTGGCTGGGAGCGGTCAATCTCACGAAGCAGCGAACGAACATGCGCCACTCCCCACTGTTTGCGATAAAACACCTCCGCCTCGACACCAAGTGATTGCAGACTCTCCTCTAGCCTCGCCGTGTAATCAGCAGTGCCGCATACGTCAGGTGGATAGGAGCCGGTGATGAGCATGACCTTCACAGTCGGGCTCCTTGCTGGGCTGTGCCCACAAACACTGCGGACGATCCTCTCGGCAAACGGGCCTTTCCAGCAAACGCATCGTTATTTCGAACCGCTTGCGACAGAACGAAAATGGCGAAAAGATATGTCACAAATTCACTTTCATACCCGGCATAAAGCGTCAGCATAACGACCAGCAGCGGAACAGTGCAAACCATCCAATATCGCGCCGAGGGCGCATAGCGCATGCTCTGTCGAAGGTAAGTGAAAAAGAAGAGTAAGAACGCAATCGAGCCCACAACCCCAAAATCGAGATAGTTATTAAGTAGCAGGTTGTGTAGCTGGGGCTCACCGTTATAGTAGACCGCATATTTTTCAAGGAACGGCTTGCCTGACACAAGGCCATTTCCCCAGATCGAAATGCGATCAAAATGTTGAAAAAATGCCGCCCAATAGATGAGGCGTATGGCAAAGCCGTCATTCATCTGTTTCGTATCGTCGATCCGCAACAGCTGCACCAGGACAAAAGGGGAGCCGGCCAGCGTAACAATAATCGTGCAGATCTTCAGCATCCTTCGCCCTTGCTGTGCAAAGACCAGGGCTATCAAGCCGGCAATCAACGCGACTAGGGGGGTTCGCGATGCCGTCAAATAAGCCAGTGTCACCACCGCTAACATACGGCCTGTCGGAAGCTTGTTGAATTGTACCCATCCCGCAATGATGTAAAGGAAGCCGAACATTGCGAGCTTTGCCCCAAAGATATTCTTATCCGCTGGACCAAATACCGTGTAGTTAGGAAGGTATAAATCTCCTGCCGCGGCCGAAGAAGCAGCCGGCCGCAAAAACGCAAAACCAGTCGCTGAGTGATAAATGAACAGCTGAAACGCCATCGCAAGGAGAATGACTGCAAGTGTTCGATCAAGATAGATCACGTACGAATTTCTACGATTCTTATAAGCCCACAACATGGCTTGTCCGAGAAAGAGGAAATTCACCAGGAGCTTCACGATGTTTAGTGTCGATCCCTCAGCAATCGAGGGATTTCGGGCATAGGTAATGATCGCGTAGGCTGCGTAAACGCCCATCCATCCCATCCACGCGGTAGCCAGCACCTGCCTTCGATGAAACGTAATCGCGGCGCTCGTCAACACAAACATGACAGGGTAAAGCTTTGCGTAAAAAGTAGATACCAGGCAGCAGCAGAGAAGAACTCCGAGTAGGTCATCTACCGGGTAGTTCAAATCATGTTGGAACCACTTCCTGCTCATTGTGCCTTCTATCCAGTAAGTTCAACAATATTTAAAGTAAACTCGATCCTGAAGAGACCCAGCATGACGCAGGTCTGGATGGAGATGACAGCGTTTCGAATCGAGTGAGCATTCACGATCTTCTTACCTGAAGTAGTGCTGCCATGGCTACCTTCATGACGGTCGAATCTGCCGAATACGGAGGTAGAGCGAGAGCTGGAGGAAATGCTGTCGGGATCCATCAGTACAGTACGCTTTCTCCTGCTACCTGTCGTTGCGAACGGCATCTGCGGACCTGCTGTATCCCATCATTCTCTCTAACCAGTCACATTGAGGTATGGGTGTCACGCTCCCCGTCCACTCGTCGCAATTCGAACACCCTCAAGCCAATAACGCACCCTGTCCTGCGCTTCTTGTTTTCTCAGGCGTCCCGAAACCCACGATGCCATGAAGTAAGTGCAATAAAGCGCCGAGACTAGACTGGCGCAGATCGGATTCACATTCTTGTGGGTGTAAAGCGCCTGGTTCCGGGCAAGATAGCGCGTTCTGAAAGGCGAGTCGATTCCCGCCAGGCTGCTCACTTTGTGCCAAAGTCGAGCGTACGGCAGGAGATACAGCTTCTTTCCCTTTTTCCAGGCACGAAGCATAAAATCCGTATCGTCGTAATAAACAAAATACCGTTCATCCATCAAACCAATCTCTGCGAACAATTCTCTTCGTACTAGAACGCAGCAGGTGGGTGTAAAGCTCACCTGTCTCTCGCGCTGAGGCTCTTCAGCCTCTGTCTTCTCCTGACCGGAATGAAGACAGCGGTAGCCGAGCCAGGATTGAAAGTATCCGCCTGCCGCCCAGATGACCTCGGGCCGATCGTGATAGTACATCAGGGGCGTCGTCATCGAGCAGTTGTTCTGCTGAAGACCCATGAGCAACTGGCTGAAAAGTTCTGGGCCAAAAGTCACGTCATTGTTCAGGTACATAACGAACTCGCAACCATCCGCGATTGCAGCCCTCGTGCCGATATTGTTTCCAGCAGCGACACCAAGATTCGTACCATTCTCAATGACGACATACCGCCCAGCCTTGGCCACGCACTGTGCAACGGAAGTGTCGTTGGAAGCGTTGTCGACGCAGTAAACGACGTAGTCGCCATAATCCTGCCCGTCGATCGAATCGAAAAAGTCCTCAAGCACCGGTTCGCTGTTAAAGAGGACGGTCACAACCCCGATCTTGCCCGGAGTAAACTTGGATGGCAGCACCAGCCGCTCGTCGCTATATCTTGCGGCCATGCAGCAGTCCTCGCGACTCCAGCTCATTCAAAGAGCGTTGGTACCCATCCAGCTCTGGCTCGCTCTCTTCTGCCCAGGCAAGAAAGTTCTTCAGTCCTTCCTGAAATCGCACGCTCGGATCATAGTTGAGCTTCGCTTTAGCCCGAGTCAGGTCAGCTACGCCATGGCGGATATCGCCTTCACGGAAGACGCCGCTGATGTGGATCTTGGACTTCTCGCCAAAGTAACGATTAACAGACTGCGCGACGTGCATGACCGTGGTGCGCTCGTTCGACCCCACGTTGGCGGCGAACGATGTCGTATCCGCGCTGTGGATAGAAGCGACCGTGGCGCGAACAACGTCATCAATGTAGACAAAGTCACGACTCTCCTCGCCATCCTCAAAGATGTTGATGTCCACTCCAGTACGGGCGAGATTGGAGAAGATAGCGAGAATGCCGGTGTAAGGATTCTTAAGAGATTGTCCCGGTCCGTACACGTTCTGGTAGCGCAAGGCCACGGAAGGGATGCCGAGGACCTGGCCGAACAGCAGTGTCATCTGCTCTTGCACTTGTTTCGTCAGCCCGTAGAAAGAGGAGGGCTGGCAGGGCGCAGTCTCTGGGGTAGGCACCGAGACGCATGCTGCCGCGCAGACTGGGCAGACCGGATCGAACGAACCGGCTTTCTTCTCGGCGCTCGAGCGTGGCTGAGGAAAGACAAGGCCGTGGTTCGGACAGGTATACGCTCCCTCCCCGTAGATAGCGCGAGAAGAGGCCACAACAATGCGCTCCACGCCATGACCCGGCTGTTTGGCTAAACGATCGTAGAGCAGCGAGGTCCCGGCAAGATTGACCTGCTCGTACTTCGCTACCTCATACATCGATTGACCTGTGCCAGTCTCAGCGGCGAGATTCACGATGACCTGCTGGTCCCGAACCGCCGCAGTCCAGATGCTCTCGTCGCGCACATCGCCGCGGACCAGACGCACCGCAGATCGGAGATCTTCCGGTAGTTGGTCATTGCTGCCGTGGATTTGAGGACTGAAGTTGTCGAGGAGAGTGACGGAGTCACCTCCGTGTACAAGAGCACGGGCCAGATTGGTCCCGATAAATCCTGCACCGCCGGTGATAAGTATGTTCAAAAAGCAAACTCCCTGTGACGAAAGGCCATGAACGACAGACAGTTAAGTATAGCTTTGCCGGAGGCGCACCGCGAACCTGCTCGCCTTATGTGTTCCCAGCTACAGATCGCTGCCTATCACGGACCGCTGCCGAGTCATCCCGCTGTTGAGGAAAGGACTGCGGGCTACATCACGGGCTCTTTTGCTAAGATGAGAGGAGTTCCTGGGGCCATCCTGTCCTCTAAGGAACCACTAGTCATGTCTGCAGGAAACCATCTGGTCATGTCCGCTAAGGAACCCTCTATCTGAAAGCCGGTAAACCCATTTCGTACCAGATGGCAAAGCGCTGATCATGAAACGGCTCCGGTTCACAGTCCTGAAGAACGTGGTTTCGAATGTGGTTCGCGGTGGTGCTACCGCGGCAGTTGCGCTTGCTCTCCCTCACTTCCTTGTAAAGAGCCTGGATCCCGACCGCTTCGCCGGTTGGTCGCTCATCCTGCAGATTGCCGCATACTGTTCATTTCTGGATTTCGGCTTGCAGACCGCCGTCGCGCGCTTCGTAGCACAAGCCATAGAACGGCAGGATTACGATCGGGTTCGCAAGCTGATCGACACTGCCGTCACGCTTCTTTCTCTCGCAGGTATGCTGGCGTTGCTCATCATCGGCGTCGTCAACGTAAACGCCGGGTCTCTTTTCCACGGCATCCCAGCGAACCTGCTCCACGAATTCAAAGTTGCCGTTCTAATCATGGCGTTCGGTGCTGCTGCTCTTCTGCCATTCTCGGCCTACACGGGTACGCTGATCGGCAAGCACGAAAACGAGTACACAGCGCTTGCGATCGGCGGCAGTCGATGCGTTGGCGCGCTGGGGGCAATCCTTGTTGCCCATTACACGCGCTCTCTGCCCTTGATGGCCTGCTCCATCAGTGCGGCAAACATCGGCGGCGGCCTGCTGCAGATGTTCATTGTCTCGCGCCGCATTGAAGGCTTCCATCTGCCGCACTTCAAAATGGACAGGTCCGTCTTGCGGGAGTTTATTCCTTACTGCTCAGGCCTAAGCTTCTGGTCACTCGGCATGCTTATCGTCTCCGGGCTTGATGTCACCATTGTCGGGCATTACGCATTTGAAGCGGCCGGCTACTACGCTATCTGCGTCACTGCGATCAACATGTTCTCCATGGGAAACTCGGCCGTCATGAGCGCCTTCCTGGCCCCGTTCTCCGCAATGCATGTGCAGGGAGACTTCAATAAGACCCGCGACATCGTGGTTCGTTCAACGCGTGTAAACACGGCGATAAACGTAGCGGCACTGGCGGCTGTCATTGTCTACGGCAGGCCCCTGCTCCATTTCTGGGTCGGCAGCGCCTATGCTGATCGCGCTTATCCCATCCTGCTCGTCCTGATGATCACGCAAACCATTCGCCTGATGGGCAGCAGCTTCTCAATCGCGCTGATCGCCTCAGGTCATCAGAGCGCAAACCTCATTCCGGCCATTGTGGAAGCATCTACAAATCTGGTGGGCAGCATCTATGGTGTCCTCTACCTTGGTCCCATCGGCGTGGCATACGGTTCGCTCTTGGGCGCGATTGCAGGAATTCCAGCCCTCATCGTCTATGCAGTCAAGGAGCGGCCCGACCTTCGCGTCACTCGTGAAGACCTCGCCTGGAAAGGTATGCTGGTTGGGGTTGCATCGGGTATACCTGCCCTGATCGCCTCCTTATGTCTTCTCAGGCTGCGCCCAGGTCTGGCGGTCGCTTGCGCTGTCTGGATCGCTGCGCTGGGGCTGGGGCTGCTGCTCTTTCGAACCGCAAATCGCAGTGCCTACTTTGCCGTCAGGACGTAAGCGGCGGAACATCGAGCGCGATCTCTACAACGCTCTGGCTAATTGGGAAGGTGGATGGAAATGGCAGTAAAACAAGGAGCTCCGGAGCCGGTCATCTCGCAGCCCCAACGCACTGACACTTTCCTTGCAAAATGCATTCGAGCGCTGCGAGAACCGTTTCCAGGCAAAGTCAATCGCCTGATTCACCTCTACTTTCTGCTCAAAGGAAGGTTCTATTACCGGTACATCTTCGGCTCTTTTGGGCAGGGATCTGTACTCTACACGCCAATGTTGCTCCATAACCCCAGGCACATTCACATAGGGCGAAAGGTGCTTATCCGCAAGGGAGCAAGGCTGGAAGCGATCATCGCCGATCCGGCTCATCTTCCCGAGTTGCGTATTGAGGATCACGTCCGCATTGAACAGGATGCCCATATCATCACCGTCGGTAAGACGACGCTACGCGAATACTCCGGCCTCGCGCCCCGCTGCTCTCTTCTGTGCTCTGCGCACCCATTTCTAGACATCCACGATCCCGTACGCATTGCGGATCGACTCGTAGGGGTCAACTCCGTAATCGAGATTGGTGCAGGTTCCATGATCGGTGTAGGTAGCGTCATTTTGATGAACGTCCGCATCGGCAAGCATGTAGTCGTTGGCTCTAACGCCGTTGTTCGTAAAAGCGTGCCTGACTACAGCATTGTTGAGGGCAATCCTGCGGCCATCATCATGCAATATGATCACGACAAGGAGCGCTGGGTGCGCACAGGGAACGAACCCGCAGCTCGGCGCTAGAGGCGTTCCTACGCCGCACTCTCCCAAATAAAACATCTAACCCTCTAACAGGAGCCCTAAACCCCATGACGCAGAAAGACTTTACAGCCGAGATTGACGAGATCCTGGCAAATCCAATTGGCACAACAAAAATGGACGATGATCTGGGCTCCCTTGCTGGCTGGGATTCGATGGCAGTCGTCACCTTCATGGCGTTGGCAGATGAGAAGTTTGGCATTCAACTTAGCGCTAAGGACCTCGCTGCTTCGAAGACGGTCGCTGATCTGGCGCGTCTCTGCGGGTCGGAAGTCGAGTAATCAGCAATGGTCACAACAGCAATCTCGAAGATAGCCGTTTACCTCCCGGAGCAGGTCCTCAGCAACGACCAGCTGGCACTGCAATACCCCGGTTGGACGGCTGAAAAAATTCAGGAGAAGACAGGCATCGTCGAGCGTCGCGTCGCTGCCCCGGACGAGTTCACCTCGGATATGGCGCGCTCGGCTGCCACGCTCCTGTTCGAAAAAGGATCCTCGGCTCCCGCCGACATCGACTACCTGCTCGTGTGCACGCAGAGCCCCGATTACCTGTTGCCTACGACTGCCTGTCTGGTGCAGGCAGGCCTCGGACTGCGCACAAACTGTGGTGCCATCGATATCAACATGGGCTGTTCCGGCTATATCTACGGCCTGGGCCTGGCCAAAGGATTGATCGAAACAGGACAGGCTGCGAACGTGCTGCTGATCACCGCTGAAACGTACACCAGGTACATCCATCCTGAAGATAAGAGCGTGCGTACCCTGTTCGGAGATGGAGCGACTGCAACACTGCTCAAGACCGTCGAAGCAGACCAGGTACGCATTGGCCCTTTCGTCTACGGGACCGACGGTCGTGGAGCTCACAACCTGATAGTTCCGACTGGCGGATCGCGTCGGCCATTCGAGCCAGATGCAAAGCTTGAAGTCGACAACAGCGGTAATGCGCGCACTGCTAACAACCTCTTTATGAATGGCGCGGAGATCTTTGCATTCACTTTGAAAGCTGTTCCGAAAGCGATCCACGAACTGCTTGATAAAGCCGGTCTTGGCATGGAAGACATCGACCTGTTTCTATTCCACCAGGCGAACCAGTACATGCTTGAGCATCTCCGCAAAAAGTTGAACATCCCTTCCGAGAAACTGCCCATACACATGTCGCATTGCGGCAACACCGTCTCTTCCACTCTTCCCATCCTGCTGGAGCATCTCGAGTCCTCAGGAAGATTGCGGACAGGGCAGCGCCTTCTGCTGTTGGGATTTGGTGTGGGATATTCATGGGGCGGAACCATCGTGCACTGGTAGCACTTGCGAGATAGCCTCAGGAGCAATGGCCGAACGTGAAGTACCGCGTTGCATGGTAGGTCGAATAAATTCATCGAAATGCGAGAAGCTTTGGCGCTTCCGCGGGTAATTACTTTGTATAAACCTCTTCTTCTCGCGTCACTCATCTATCTCTGGTTCGCTCTGAGTTATCAAACCTTGTTCGAGCAGCCTGGCAATGACGCCCTGCTGGAGGCGCCCTCGACCATCAGCACCTTGTTAAACAAAATCCACCCCGAACTGCCTAACGTAAGTGGCGACATCGGAGCAAAGGTCAACGCTGCCGCCGCTTCATGTAAAGCAGTTTGCGATATCGCGATTCCGGCCGGGCTTTTCACTTATTCAACACCTATCGTTCTGCCATCCAACGCAAATCTCTACTGTGCAGGCAGAAAGGCAACGCACCTGGTCTACATGGGTGCGGCCCATACCTATGCGATCCGTTCGTCTGGCGACAATGTCAGAATTCATGATTGCTCGCTGACTTCAACACCAGAGACGCCATCCAATCTGTCTTCCTACAATGGGGTTCTTGCGATCAGCCTTACAGGTACCCACAGTTCAATATTCAATATGGAGGTTGCCCATTTCTGGGGATATGGAAACATGGTTGAATTGGCCGGATCATTCAACTCCCTGCATGACTCCGATCTCGAGTACGGGACATTTGTAGTTGGCATCCCTGGCAGTAACAGCACTGTGCTCAACAATTACATCTCGAACCACTACTCTAAAGCCCAGTCGTATGAGAAGCCGGCGACCCACTACTGGGACGGCATCAACGGCGAGGGTGCGCGGAACTCACTCATCAGCGGCAACACAGTCATCGATAATGGCCAGAGCGGCATCTATATGGGTGGAAATGGCACCGTAGCCTTCAACAACCGCATCGAGGGCAATCAGGTCCGCTATAACTGGAACCGCGGCATCGACCAGGGAGTTACAGGCGATGTAGTTGTGGGTAAGAATTCGGTACAGAACGAAACCATCACCGGCAATAACGTCTACAACAATCTCAGCGCAAACATCTGGCTCGCATGTGTTCAAAAAGCGATAGTGTCTCGCAACATCTCATCCTATGACGGCAACTATGCAACCTACTTTGGTTCGCGCGCAGACCCAAAAGGTAAAGCCGGAATAGCACTCTATGAAGCCTGCGGAACACGAACAAACGCCGATGTTGTCTCGTCCGTAGTCGTCTCTGGAAACACGGTGTCGGATTCCACCGTCAATCAGAACATAAGTGTCAATGTGTCACGTGGGTCGGGAAACACTGTTCAAGACAATGTGATCAATCAATTCGATTACCTCAACCCCGGCCTGGATCGTTCTCGGAATACCTATCATCCGTCACGAGTAACTCCCGCAAAATAATGATTGTGCTCGCTAGAAGCAAGATGAACTCGAACTAAATTCAACATGTACCTCTACCCCGGAAGCTGCCAAACTTCGTGGCTGCCATTACGCCAGCGTCTTAAGTAGGACCAGGGCCTCACTCATCGAGCTAGTAGTTGTTGAGTAAGGCACGATCCGCTCACAACCGGAAAAGCTGGTCTCCCCATTGTGAATCGGCCATCCTAAACGCCCAATGTTCATCCACGCCGCATCTTCTTGCAACACGCAGTGACGTAAGCTGCGTCTCACCATGGTGATCACTTTCCAAGCATCAATGCTGCAGGCACCTTCCTGGATCAACTCGCTCTCGCATGGCGGTCGGGACGTGCTTTTCTACACCTTCTTCAAAATTGGCACGGTCCCCGTGACACCGGTCTTTCTGCTCAAGATCCTGGTCTTCCTCTCTCTGCTGGTGGCGTTTTCAAATGGCGTGCAGCGCCTTCTCATGGGTCGCATCCTCCGCCATCTCCACATCGCCGACTCGCAAAAGTTTGCACTTGGCCGATTCACAACCTACCTGCTCTTTTCGATCGGCTTGTTCGTCGGCCTGCAGTCGCTCGGCGTCAATCTCAACTCCCTTGTCGTCTTCGGTGGTGCGGTCGGCGTCGGTGTCGGCCTCGGCCTGCAGAATGTCGTCTCGAACTTCGTCGCCGGCCTCATCCTTCTGGTCGAGCAGCCAATCCGCATGGGCGACCGCATCGAGACCGGCAACACCCTCGGCGACGTCGTCAAGATAGCCGCGCGTTCCACCTGGGTCAGGACCAACGACAACGTCATCATCATCGTCCCCAACAATGAGTTCATCAACAACTCCGTCACCAACTGGACTGCCAACGATCCAAACGTCCGCGTGAATGTGCCCGTCGGCGTCGGCTACAGCTCCGATCCGGAGCTGGTCCGCAGCTTGCTCCTCCAGGCAGCCGATCATCATCCCCAGGTCTTGAAAGAACCTCGCCCCGATGTCATCTTCACCGACTATGGCGATAACTCCCTGAACTTCTCCCTGCGCGTCTGGACCGCCCAGCGTGCGCACACGCCCCTCGTTCTAAAATCCGACCTCTACTTCTCACTCTTCAAACTCTTCGCCGAACATGGCATCGAACTGCCCTTCCCACAACGCGACCTCCACATCCGCTCCTCAGATATACCTCTGCCCTATCCCGGTCCAGCGTCTCCCAAACCAACTCTGTAAACTTTCAACATGAACTTTCCAGTCACACGACTGCGGCGCCTGCGCAAGACCGAAGCCATGCGGTCGCTTGTACGCGAGACCCATCTTCGGCCCTCGGCGCTCATCTATCCCCTCTTCATCTGTCCGGGCGAAGGCGTGCGCAAGCCCATCTCATCCATGCCCGGCGTCTTCAATCTGTCCGTCGATGAAGCCGTGAAAGAAGCCGCTGCCTGTGCCGCCCTGGGCATCGGCGGTGTCCTCCTCTTCGGCCTTCCGGAGTCAAAGGACGAGCAGGGCTCAGGCGCATGGGATCCCAACGGCATCACCCAGCGCGCCCTCCGCGCAATCAAGGCCGATCGCAGCCTCGACTCGCTCCTCACCATTGCCGATGTCTGCCTTTGCGAATACACCTCCCACGGCCACTGCGGCCTGATCGCCCGCGACGGCGAGCACTACACCGTCGAGAACGATGCAAGCGTTACCCTGATCGCGAAAGCTGCCGCCTCGCTGGCCGTCGCCGGTGCAGACATCGTTGCTCCATCCGACATGATGGATGGCCGCGTGGAAGCAATCCGCACCGCACTCGACGCTGCCGGCAAATCGGACACGTGCATCATGAGTTACGCCTCAAAGTTTGCCTCCGCCTTCTATGGTCCGTTTCGCGAAGCCGCCGATTCAGCCCCGCAGTTCGGCGACCGCAAGACCTACCAGATGGATGGCGCAAACCTCCGCGAAGCCATGCGCGAGATCGACCAGGATGTTGCGGAAGGCGCAGACATGCTGCTCATGAAGCCCGCCATGCCTTACCTCGATGTAATCCGGGCCGCACGTGAGCGTTTCGATCTACCCATGGGCGCCTACCAGGTCTCAGGGGAGTACGCGATGCTCCATGCCGCCTTCGAGCGCGGCTGGCTCGAACCCCAACGCGCCATGCTCGAATCACTCCTAAGCATCCGCCGCGCCGGAGCAGACTTCATCGTCACCTACTTCGCCAGGGAAGCCGCACAGGCTCTGTCCTAGCCCACTCAATTGCAAAACTGCCCTTCAGTTGACCCTAATCTCCAACCACCAGAATCCGGGTGAACCACCCAGAATCCGACTCTCCAACCAAAATCCGGTGAACCCACCCTGAATCCGGGTGAACCCACCAGGATCCGGGTGCCCCATCTTCGCGACAGCCTCACCGTCGCTAAGTTGGGCCTTCGTGCACCGCACGAACCGCCTTCCTCCCCGTCTCCAACTACTAGCTCCATCGAACGAGGACCACTCCTCAACCCACCAGAATCGAGTGACCCCATCTTCGCGACACCCCTCACCGTCTTTGAGACGGTCCGTTCCATAGCCGCCGCTGTTAGTCAACAGCGCCACAAGGATTTGATTGAAAGCGCATGCGACCGTTCGCCCAGGTTCCGCTCTTCACTTTCCATCGATCTCTTCACTTATCCATCGATGTAGTCACAATCGGCCGACAGGAACTGCTCAGGTATTCATTCTGCGGGATCGAAGTCGTCGATGCCGTGCAGTCAGCATCGTCCTCCGGACATTACGACAACGGAATCCGTAAGCGTAAAATTGAATCTAGAGAGATAGCAGCGGAAACGGAGTTTTTCTTGGCAGACGTGAAGGCAGAACAGAAAACCGACCAGAAGCAGGACCAGATCTTTGACGCAGTGGTAATTGGTGGCGGCCCCGCAGGCTACACCTTCGCAATCCGGGCCTCGCAATTCGGCCTTAAGACTGCGCTCATCGACGCCAATGAGCGCCTCGGCGGCACCTGCCTGCTCTGGGGATGCATTCCCACCAAGGCCATGCTCTTCTCGGCCGAACTCTTCGACCACCTCAAGCACGCCGAAAAGTATGGCATCGATAACGTCAGCGATCCCAGGCTCAACTGGAAGAACCTGCTCGCCCGCAAGGACGACGTCATCATGCGCCACACCAAGGGCCTCGACTTCCTGATGAAGAAGAACAAGATCACCGCCATCAAGGGGTACGCCCGCCTTACCGGTCCGGCAAAGAACGATGTGCACGAAGTTGAGGTCAAGTCCGCCGACGGCAAGTCACAGATCATCAAGGCAAAGAAGGTGATCTTGGCCCTGGGCTCGGACGCCCGCATGCTCCCCGGCTACACGCCTGATGACACCATCATGACCAACATCGAGATCCTCAAGACCAGCAGTTTCCCGAAGTCGCTCGTCGTCATCGGCGCCGGCGCTGTCGGCGTCGAGTTTGCCTCCGTCTTCAAGAGCTTCGGTGCCGAAGTCACCATCATCGAAGCGCTCCCACGCCTCGTCAACGTGGAAGACGAAGACATCAGCAAAGAGCTCCTCCGTCTCTACAAGAAGCGCGGCTTCGACATCCACCTCTCAGCCAAGGTAGACAAGCTCGAAAAGAATAAAGAGGGCGTCCTCGTCCACTTCACCACCTCCGACGGCAAGGGCGCGACCAAGCAGGCAGAAAAGGTCCTCGTCGCCGTCGGTCGGGCCCCACGCACCTTTGACGCCGGCCTCGACAAGACCAATATTGCGCTCGATCGTGGCTTCATTCCTGTAAACGAATGGATGGAGACTACCGAGCCCGGCATTTACGCCATCGGCGATATCGTCGCCGGTCTCCCACAACTTGCACACGTGGGTGCCATGTCCGGCCTCGTCGTTGCCGCCAAACTCGCAGGCAAGTATGCCAAGCCCGTCCGTCGCGACCGCATCCCGGGCTGCACCTACTGTGATCCGCAGATAGGTTCTGTCGGCCTCACCGAAGCCCAGGCAAAGGCCCAGGGCTACCAGGTCAAGGTAGGCAAGTTTCCCTTCGTCGGGAACTCCAAGGCCACCATCCTCGACGCCCACGACGGCTTCGTAAAAGTGGTCGCCGACTCAAAATATGGCGAAATTCTGGGAGTCCACATCATCGGTCCGTACGCCACCGAAATCATCGCCGAATGCGTCACCGCCATCGAACTCGAAGCCACCGTCGAGGAGATGATGTTCACCGTCCACGCCCATCCCACCGTCGCCGAGGCCCTCCTCGATGGCTTCTCGAGCGTCGAGGGCCTTGCCGTAAACGTCTAAATCGAGTCGCCTCAAGGAGTCGCTATGCAAAACGAGTTCACGGCAATAATCGAACTGGCGAATGGTTTGTGGCTTGGTGTCAGGAAGTTCCCGAGGCGAATGGACAGGGAAAAACTGTCGAAGAATCGCGCGAGAGTCTTTCGCAGGCAATCACACTTGTCCTTGAAGATCGCCGTGAAGATGCGCTCCGTGGGCTTCCAGCCTCAGCCCTGCGCCAACACCTGATCGTTGGATGAAACGTGAAGGCGGGTCCCACTCGCTTTGGGTAAACTCGGCCAACGGAGCAATGCAAGCCGTGCCACGTTATAGCGAGTTTGTGGAGATGCTGGCGAAGAGCATCTGCAAACGGCTCAGCATTCCATTTCCAGGCCAGCGCTAGAACAATGTACATCCACCTCCTCTCTCTTGGCCGCATCCCCTACACCGAAGGCCTCGCCATCCAGCAGCGCATCGTCGCCGCCCGCAAAGCCGGCACCATCGGCGACGTCCTCCTGTTCATGGAGCACCCGCCTGTCCTCACCCTCGGACGAAACACAGCCCGCAACTCCACCCCCGCCAACATCCTCATCTCGGATGAAGAACTCACCCGCCGCGGCGTCGAACTCCACGAAACCAATCGCGGCGGCGATGTCACCTATCACGGCCCCGGCCAGCTTGTCGGCTACCCCATCGTCGACCTGCGCGGCGATCTCCCCGGCAAGAAAGGCCCGCACCTCGGCCCCGTAGACTTCATCCGGCTCCTCGAAGAAGTCCTCATCCGTACTTGCGCTGAGTTCAACGTTCCCGCGCAGCGCATCCCAAAGCGAACCGGCGTCTGGACCCTCGCCGGCGGCAGCATTCAGGAAAAGAAGATCGCCGCCATCGGCGTCCACGTATCCCAGGCCGTCACCTCCCACGGCTTCGCGCTCAACGTCACCACCGACCTCCGCGACTTCCAATGGATCGTCCCCTGCGGCATCGCCGATCGCGACGTCACCAGCCTCGAACTTGAAGCCGATCGCCCTCCCACGCTCGAGGAAGCAGCTAACGCCGCATCCAAAAGCTTCGGCAAAATCTTTGCTAGACAAGTCGTCGCCGTAACGTCGTTAGAACAGCTTCTGGACAGCCCTTTTCAGACCTAAAGACCAGCCCTCTTCCTGACCCCAAAGACCTGTTCTCTTCGTAATCCCGAAAGACCCAGATGTCCATACACCGCCCTTCTGCGATGCGTGGGGATCCACAAACGCAAGTCGGACGCGTCTTGCTCCAGATCAATGCCGCAATACCTTCTTTGTCTTGCCTTAGGAAATCCGTTTTCCGGCTTACCCTGGGTCGGCACGCTTCAGTCACAGCGCGCTCTATACTTCCGCATGCGCCGACTCTTGCCTCTTTTCATCCTTGCGGCTTCAACCGTTCTCGCGCAATCAAGCTATAAGACTGTACGCGTCATCCTTCCGGCAAGTCCTGGCAGCATTAGCGTAGACCTGACCGACGGACAAAAAATCGAGAACTTCGCTCTCTATATCGACGGGATGCACGGCAGTTCACCTATCTACAGGCCTGTGTTGCTTACGTACAACATGCAGACCAGCCTCAGAGCGTCCTACATCCTCTTCGTCAATGACACCAGTGCACCCACCGCTGAAGCCTGCCGTGCGGCGGACCGAGGTTCAATCGAGCCGGCCAAAAAGTATGCGAGAGAGCACGACGAAAGCATCACAGAGGTAAAGGAGTCGAGCTACACAACTCCCTCAGGTCGCACCATCCCCATCGCCTCACACATGGTAGACAGCAAGCAGCATGGTGCACTTCACCAAATAGACCTGCACGCCTTCATAGGCGATTCAAGCAATTGCGCTACCCTTCATCTATCCAAAGACAAGTACGAGCCCACAGATGACAAACTCTTCGGCTCACTTATCGATCGCTTCATTACTGACTATCAAAAGGACTATGTCCCGACAGCGCCCGATTACGCCGCACTTGCTGAAATTCTTACGCGACAGAAGCAGTCGAGCGCAGCTTCCGTCTACACAGGCAGAGCAGCAGCAATCCAGACACTGGCCCGGAACTAGCAGTCAGGCTGCAGCCAGGGCATTACCTCCAGGGCATCAGAAGCAGGCAAGCTCTACGACGTAAGAAGAGGCAAGTGTGGCAGAGACGAATGGGGATCGCATCGAACGCTGCGCATGGGCGCAGACCGATCCGCTCATGCGCGAATATCACGACCGCGAGTGGGGCGTTGCCGAGCGCGATAGCCGGGCACTGTGGGAACTGCTCATGCTCGAAGGTTTCCAGGCCGGCCTTTCCTGGCTCGTGGTGCTGCGCAAGCGCGACGCCTTTCGCCGCGCCTTCGCGAACTTCAACCCCGCTGTAGTCGCGCGTTTCGATCAAGCAGACGTGGCTCGATTGATGGCCGATGCCGGGATCATTCGCGCAAGGGCAAAGATCGATGCCACCCTACGAGGCGCGCAGATCTTTCTTAATATGCGCGAGAACGGAATAGACTTTGCGGCGTGGGCATGGGACCTCGCAGGTGGCAAACCGACCCGGAATCACGGTCCGGTCCCAACGCAAACGCCGCTGTCTGAATCCATCTCAAAGGAACTCAAGCAGAAGGGCTTCAAGTTTGTTGGCCCGGTCATCGTCTATGCCTGGATGCAGGCATCTGGCATGGTCAACGATCACGCCGAAGGCTGCTTCCGCCGGTAATTACGCCGCGCCCATCGCCTCCAGGATCGCGTCGAAGTCATCCAGTCGAGTGTATTCAATAATCACCTTGCCTCGGCCGTCCTTATCCTCGATCTTTACGCGTAACCCCAGGGACCGCTGCAACTTGTCCTGTATCTCCCGCACGTTCGCATCCTGCTTTGCAACCGGCTTTTCTACTTTTGCCCTGGACTCAGGATTCAGCAAACCCTGCACATAAGCCTCGGTCTGCCGCACCGACATGGACAGCGCCACTACCTTCTGCGCCGCAGCCAGGAGTGCTTCCGGCTCCAGCCCCAACAGGATCTTTGCGTGGCCGAAGCTAAGCTCGCCCGCCTCGACGTGCTTCTGCACGGCTTCGGGTAAACGTAACAAACGAATGAAGTTAGACACCGCAGCACGGGACATGCCGGTACGCGTAGCCATATCTTCCTGCTTCATGTTGAAGTCGCGCGAGAGCCGCATGTAAGCCCGTGCCTGCTCCATCGGGTTCAGGTCGGCGCGCTGCAGGTTTTCGACTATCGTCATCTCCATCGCCTGCTCGTCCGACACATGGCGAACGATTGCAGGAATGTGGGTCTTGCCCGCGTCTGCAGAAGCCAGCCAGCGTCGCTCGCCTGTTACTAATTGGTAACGGCCTTCAGGAAGCTCGCGCACAACGATTGGCTGAATGACGCCGCTCGCCTTGATCGATTGCGCCAGCTCCATCAGCTTCTCGGCATCGAAGTGCGTACGCGTCTGGAAGGGATTGCGGTCGATGAGGGTCAGGTCAAGGTCAAGTGGCTGACCGGATCGAACCTCAATCGCCGGGTTGTGCGGCTCTTCCGATCTCTCTTGTGTTGGCGAAGTCGGAGCAGCCGGGCGGCTTGGCAACAGCGATTCCAGACCCTTACCTAAGGCTCTCCGCTTGGCTTCGTGTTTCACTGGAACATTCTCTGTTTGCATCTCCGGCCTTCCATTCCAAGTTCTAGTTTCTGTAAGGGCTATGGACGATTTCACGGCGAATTACTTGTTGTATGGCCAGAACTTCATCTCTTTTTTGGGAGCCCCGCCGGCGGCATCGCGTTCTTTTTGCCGGGGGCTAACGACTGCCTCACGTGCCAGCACTTCAATTGCAAGCTCCCGGTAGGCCTCGGCACCGCGGGAACGTGGATCGTATTCCAGCACCGATTTCCCGTGGCTTGGAGCTTCCGCAAGTCGGATATTGCGCGGGATAGTGGTTTTGAAGAGCTTTTCTCCAAAGAACCCACGTAGATTTTCGGTCACCTGCTGCGAGAGGTTGGTACGGTCGTCATACATCGTCAGCAACACGCCTTCGAGCGAAAGCCCCGGGTTGAACGCCTGTGCGACGCGGTCAAGCGTGCTCATGAGCTCCGAGATGCCTTCCAGGGCGAAGTATTCCGCCTGCATAGGTACGAGCAATCCGTCTGCCGCAACCAGAGCATTCAGCGTCAGGAGGTCGAGCGCCGGGGGGCAATCGAGCAGGATGAACGGATATTTGCTGCGGGCAGGCTCAATCGCATCGCGCAGCCGGAACTCACGCCTTTCCTGCGCTACAAGCTCAAGATTGGCTCCGATGAGGTTTTTGCTTCCGGGCACCAGGAACAGGTTTGCAGTCTCGGTGGGGACCTGCACGTCTGCGAGAACCTCGTGACCCATCAGGAGGTCATAGATGCTGCTGCGGTTCTCGTCGCGGCCGAAACCTAATCCGCCGGTGGTGTTTGCCTGGGGATCGCAGTCGATCAGGAGCGTTGGCAATCCTTCCATGGCCAGGGCCGCGGCCAGGTTGATGGCGGTCGTGGTTTTGCCGACGCCACCTTTTTGATTGACGATGGCAATCACTTTCGAACCAGGTTCAGGTTGCTGCCCAGACTTTGGGGCCGGATCTGTTGCCGGAGTTTCTTCGGGTTTCGTCATGAATACCTGAAGGGTATCGAGCACGGGGCTCGCAGGCAAACTCGGTGGGTTGTGCAGAATACCTGGTTGCTGTGGAGAAGTTGCGGAAGCAGCCAGGTTAGGCCGTAGAACGCGGGTGTATGACGCGGCAGGTGTGGAAATCTATTTAGCCTTGCCGGGTAGCGGATTTGTTCGTGTTCCACGTGGAACACGGTTTGATGTACGCCAACGGCTCCATGTGGAGCATGTTCCTACCTGCCTGCGATGTTCCACGTGGAACATGACATTGCTTCTCGAGTCTCGCCCGACCTCTTACATCGATTGGGTGCCGCAGGACTGACGTTCTGTGCGGATGTTCCACGTGGAGCAAATATGCCCATGACATCCGGGTGGTTCGTCAGGAATGGGTTGGCCTTTGAGACCTTGCTCCACATGTATGCAATGTTCCACGTGGAACATCGGCCGCTTTCCAGCTGGAAGCTCCACGTGAACATCGAGCCATGTAGATTGCCAGGAGTTCCATGTGGAACGTGGACGTTTATAAACTCTCGTTGCAATGCTCCTCGTGGAACATCTAGTCATGTAAGTTCCCGAAATGCTTCACGTCAACACTCACTCTGTCGCCTCTCGGGGAATGCTCCACGTGGAACATCTACTTATAGACCGAATTGCTCCGCGTACACCCGTCCTATGCCGCTCCTCTGCGAATGCTCCACGTGGAACATCGATCTGTCGAGCACCTGAGCATGTTCCACGTGGAACGTGAACCTTTGCAATGCCTTACTGCAATGCTCCACGTGGAACATCGAACTCTACGGAAGACTAGCCTGACGGATGAGGACAAGAAGTTGCTGCTCATTTGCCCCGGGTAGCGCGACAGTATTGGCTGTTTCAAAGCTCGCCAGGGTAGGTAAATTCTGTCCACGGGTAGTCAGAATCAGCAAGCGACGGCTGGCCCTCAAGCTGGCTTCCGTCACGGCCTGCTGCATATTGTCTACTGCCCGCAGGGCGACAGTATCGAACCTCTGGTCGACCGGCATTGCTTCGACGCGGTCGGCCCAGATCGTGGAGTTAAGGCCCAGAGTTCGGACAACTTCGCGGAGGAAGGTAGCTTTCTTGTTCTGCGATTCGGCCAGTATTACCTGCAGATCGGGGTAGACGAGCTGGATCGGAAGCCCTGGGAAGCCTGCAC
>CAHJWN010000062.1 GCA_903642265.1 Acidobacteriaceae bacterium
CTTGCGGTCGACGCGCTCCTTCAACGTCCGCCCTTTCAGGTTCCCGATCACCATCACCGGCTCGCCATGAAAAAACGCCATGCCACACGCCATAGCATGGTCATCGCCAAAAGCCCGGTCGCCATGGATCTCGCTGAAATCGGTGAACAGGGCGCTGATAAAGTCCATCGGATAGGGGCGGTCCTGGTGCCGCGCAAGCTCCGTCTTGATCCAAGCCTCAGGAGCGGCCGCAGGCGCCTTCCTGTTCGTTGGCGTATGCGCTGCTTGTGTCGATTGCTGTTCTGCCATTGTCTCGGATGTTCCTCGTCGATTGTAGGTCATTTCGCCATCGCCGCGTCTGCGGGCTGCTCAAGTGCATGGCTAAGCGAGCCGCAGGTTGTGCCTCTACTGCGTGTGACATTCCGCAGTGAATCTTCGTCCGCACTTGCGACCTCTTATTTCTCTGCAAGCCGTTCAATTTCAGGAGCCACCGTCGTCGGACGTTCTCATTCTCGATTGCTGCCGCGCTGTAGGTTCTGAGAACCGCACTCCTGACCCCATCCGGACGCAGTGCCTGGCCGCTGCGAACACAACCACACAGCGAGCTGCCCGAGCCTTCCGAAAGCATGGTCAGCTGCTCAATCTATCACCCTCACCCCACCCCGTCCCACCAACTCCTCAATCTGATCGATAAACAACCGGTCCGCCGCCACCATCACATTCTGCGGCTCTAACACCGCACAAAACTCCCCAGGCTCTTCGAAATCCAGCAGCAGCCGCCCCGTTCCCGGCGCACTCACAAAGATCGCTTGCATCTTCATCAACAGCGCCGCATCCGGATGATGCAGCGGCACCTTGATCCGCAGCGACTCCGGCAGCTTCAGCTTCACATCCTCAAGCGCCTGGATCTTCGAAATAGACAGCTTCGGTGCTGAATCCTCCTCACCCCGCAGCGACCCCGTAATCACCACCGGCACATCGATCTTCAGCTTTTCCGCCAGCTTTTCATAGCTTTGCGGAAACGCAATCAACTCGATCTTGCCCACCGTATCTTCGAGACAAGCCTGCGCGTACATCTCGCCCGACCGTTTCGACTTCGCTACCTTCAACCCCGTAATTACGCCAGCAATCGAGATCTCATTTTGCGGCTCCTGGTTGCCGCCGCGCCGAAACACCTGCGGCTCCGGCTTCATCTCACACGCCTGCGCCGTCGTGCAGACCTTCATGTTCCGCAGCTTCTCGCGATACTTGTCCATTGGATGGCCCGACACAAAGAAGCCCAGCACGTCCTTCTCATTCTGTAGCCGCGTATGCTCATCCCACTCCGGCACATTAGGCAGCGCATGTTCTTTACTCGCGCCGTTTGAAAAACCAGGGACCTCGTCGAAGATCCCGAACAGCCCATGCTGCCCCGCGGCGTTGTCCCGCTGCGTTTTCTGCGCGCCTTCCATGGCCTTATCGAGGGCCGCCATCACCTGCGCCCGCGACCCAAACGCATCCATCGCGCCCGCCTTGATAAGCGATTCCAGCACCCGCTTGTTCAACAGCCTGAGATCGACTTTCTCGCAGAACTCCCACAGACTTGCAAATCCCTTCTTCCCTTCCGCTTCCAGCAGTGTCCGGGCCGCAATGATCGACTCGATCGCGTTATGCCCAACGTTCTTAATCGCCGCCAGACCAAAGCCAATCGCACTTCCGGTTCCCGCCTCTGCCGAGCCCGACTGAATTGGCGTAAAGCTCGCGAACGACAGCTGCACATCCGGAGGCACCACCGGGATATTCATCTCCTTGCATTCCGAGATGTACTTCACAACATTCTCTGGTTTGCTGGTCTCGCTCGTCAGCAGGGCCGCCATGAACTCCACTGGATAATGCGTCTTTAGCCAGGCCGTGTGGTACGCCAGCAGCGCGTAAGCCGCCGAGTGCGATTTGTTAAACCCATACCCCGCGAACTGTGCCATCAGGTCAAAGATCTTCCCCGCCGTATCTTTCGGGTGCTTGTTCTTCGCCGCGCCAGCCATGAACCGTTCGCGCTGTTTGCCCATCTCGGCAGCGTCTTTCTTCCCCATCGCCCGCCGCAGCAGGTCCGCGTCGCCCAGCGAGTACCCCGCTAGCGCGTTCGAGATCTGCATCACCTGTTCCTGGTACACGATCACGCCCAGCGTCTCGCGAAGAATCACCTCCAACTCCGGCAACTCATAACTGACCGCGCGCCGTCCCCACTTGCGCTCGATAAAGTCATCGATCATTCCACCCTGGATCGGTCCCGGCCGATATAGTGCATTCAGAGCCGTCAGGTCCTCAACCGTATTCGGCTTGTATCGCCGCAACACATCCCGCATTCCGCTCGATTCAAACTGAAACACTCCAGAAGTCAGCGCCCGGTGATACACCTGCTCATAGGTCGTCACATCGTCCAGCGGGATCGTTGCCATATCGACATCGTCACCAGTCGTACGCTTGATCAGCTTCAGGCAGTCATCGATCACCGTCAGCGTCGTCAGCCCAAGGAAGTCCATCTTCAGCAGGCCCATCTTCTCAATGGCGCCCATGTCATACGACGTAACGATGTCCTCGTTCTTCGCGCGCGTAACCGGAACCAGCTCCGTCAGCGGCTTCGGAGCAATGACCACGCCCGCCGCATGCACACCCGCTCCGCGTATCAGCCCCTCCAGCCGCAACGCCGCGTCAATAATCTCCTTCACCTTTGCATCACTCTCATACGCTTGCGCCAGCGGACCATTGTCCTTCAGAGCTTCGCCAATCGTGATCCCAATCGTGGTCGGGATCATCTTTGCGATCCGGTCTACCTCTCCATACGGCATATCGAGCGCGCGTCCAACGTCCTTGATCGCCGCCTTTGCTGCCATCGTGTTAAACGTGATGATCTGCGCAACCTGGTCCCGCCCGTACTTGCGCGTCACATAGTCAATCACTTCGCCGCGACGGTTCATGCAGAAATCGATATCGATATCCGGCATCGAGATTCGTTCCGGATTGAGGAACCGCTCGAACAGCAACTCGTTCTGCAACGGATCAACGTCTGTAATCTCCATGCAGTACGCCACCAGCGATCCCGCCGCCGACCCACGTCCCGGACCCACCGGAATGTTCTGCTCCCGCGCATACTTGATGAAGTCCCAAACAATCATGAAGTAGCCAGGGAACTTCATGTCTTTGATGATCCCAATTTCGCGATCGAGCCTCGCCTGGTACTCCTCGATTGTCTTCCGCAGCAGTCCCCGGCTCCGCAAATGCGCCACCGAAGTTTCCAGCCTCTTCTGCAGCCCCTCCCTGCAAACCCGCTCGAAGTAGCTGAAGAGCGTCTCGCCTTCCGGCACCGGAAACTCCGGGAAAGGATTATCAACCTTCTGCAGCTTCAAATTGCAGCGTTCGACAAATTGCATCGTGCGCGTACATACCTCGGGACGCTCCGCAAATGTGCGGTTCATCTCCTCCGCGGACTTGATGTAGAACTCCTGCGTGTCGAACTTGAACCGGTTCGGGTCGTTCATTGAACCCGCCGTTTGCACGCACAGCAGGATCTCGTGCGCCCGAGAATCGTCCGCCTCGACATAGTGCGAATCATTGGTCGCAATCACCGGAATATCCAGCTCGCGCTCCATCTTGAAGATCGCGTCGCAAACTTCCTTGTCAGGCTTCAGCCCGTGGTCCTGCACCTCGAGAAAGAAGTTCCCCTTGCCAAACATCTCCTGAAAGTTCCCGGCAGATCGCTTTGCCTCGTCATACTTGCCAGCCATTAGGTGCTGGTTCACCTCGCCTGCCAGGCACCCTGAAAATCCGATCAAGCCCTCGGTATGTTTCGATAGAAAATCCTTTGAAACCCGTGGCTTCCGGTAGAACCCGTTCAGCGACGCCTCGCTCGTCAGCCTCACAAGATTCCTGTACCCAATCTCGTTCTCCGCGATCACGAGGAAGTGGTTGTACCCGTCCGCCAGCGTCCGATGGTCTTCAGTCTTCGACAGATAAAGCTCGCAGCCAAGAATGGGTTTTAGGCCCTTCTTCTGCATTGCATTCGAGAAGTGCACCGCACCATAAATGTTCCCGTGATCGGTCATCGCCGCAGCCGTCTGCCCGATCCTGCTCAGGTGCGCCGCAAGCTTGTCAACGTCGCAGGCTCCATCAAGAAGTGAATAATCCGTATGCAAATGTAGATGGGTAAACTCAGCCGCCATCCCCCTATTCTAGGCTTCGTCTCCATGAGGAAAATCGGGCTCTAATAAGACCCAACCTCGTCACGACCCTTGCAATCGGTTGGCTATTTTCATTTGTCATTCCAGGAGGGAATCTGCTTCCGCTTCTCCCGCTACAACGTCCCATCCCAAACCCGCAACTCCGCCTCCTGCGGCCGCTCCTCCACCCGGCTTGTGGTGTCCAGGACCATTGTCATCCTCTTGTCCGCATCGTAAGCCGGCCAAACCGGCAGTCCTGCCGCGGCAGGCACCTCACCCTTGATAAATCCCGCCCAAGCATCATGCATCTGCCTTGCGAGCGCCGCCTCAGCCGCTGCATTCGTAACCTCCACATGCGGCTTGTCCCACACCAGTCCCACATCAAGCCCGTGGTACGCAAACCCGCTCAGCCGCCCACTCGTCTCGCTGAACCTAAGCTCGTACATCCATGCCTTCCCACCCGCCTTCACATGGGCGTCGGTCAGCCGAACCGTCGGTACCCAATACTCCTCCGCAGTCACAGCACGAATCCGCCGCTGCTCATCCGTCATCTCCGGATAAACCGCCTTGTACCGCGCAAACCGTGCGTCGAACGATGCCAGCTCCATGTTTCCAAGATTCTGTGCCACCGGATCGTGCGCCGGATGTGCCCCGATGAATACCGCGCTCTCATCGCGATTGGTTCCGATCAACAGCCGCTTCCCACGCGAAGTCCCCGCTGCAACTGCCTGCACCGGCAACCGCGCCATCACATTGCCATCGATCTCAGGCCGCAGTGGAAAGTGCTGCGGCCAATCTTCCATGAACTGTGTCTGCACCTTAATTACCGACGCCGCATCCGCTGTCATCAGGCCCGCCGGAGCCGTTGCTGTAGCCTTTTGCCACGCCTTCGCAAAGCCCTGCGAAACACCCTGCGCCACGTCCTTTGGCCACAACCTCTCCGCTCCCCCACTCTCAGAGATCGCTTGCGAAAACAGCGCCTTCGCAGAAGAAATGCCTAACAGGAGGTCCGTGAGCTTTGCACCCGCCGACTCACCCCCAATGGTCACCCGCCCGGGATCGCCTCCGAAGCTGGCGACGTTTTCCCGTACCCACTCCAACGCCGCGATCAGATCGCGAATGCCGTTGTTCGCCGATCCGGCGTACGCCTCGCCCAACACCGGCTCCATATCGAGGAACCCGAACACGCCCAGCCGATAAGCCACCGTGATGCAAACGATTCCCTGCTTTGCAAACTCTGCCCCGTCATAGAGCGGCTCGAAGGCGTGCCCATTCGTAAAGCCGCCGCCATGGATCCAGACAAACACCGGAAACGGGCCCTTACCCTCAGGCTTCCAAAGATTCAGATACAGGCAGTCTTCGCTGTGAGCGACACCGCTTTCCCCGTTCTGCATCGCAGAAGCCGGGAATACAGTCGCATCCCGCTCCCCGGCCCATGCCTTCTTCCGCTGAGGCGCCATAAAACGGAGCCGCCCTACCGGGGCCTTTGCAAATGGAATACCGCGGAACACGCTTACAGACCCGTCCTTGACTCCACGTAGCACGCCCAGCGGTGTGCGCACCGTCGCCGAAGCAAGCTGTTGCCCAAAGAGTCGAGTGGCCGGCCACTGAGAAGCAGCCAGCAACGAAGTCCCGATAAAGGTTCTACGGGAGAAATTTAACTTATCCATGGTTCGACCTCCTTCGCCGCGTCAGAGCCCCTCCAGTCTATGGCCTCAGCTCGGATCGAACCGCTGCATCAGCCGTTTGCTTATTGCTAAGCAAAGTTCAGGAATTCACCAACCTCCAGCTTCGCTCCTGGGAACACCTTTTCCATGTCCTTCGCTCCAAGTGTTTTGTAAGCAGCCTCGCCTAACACCCTGCGGAAGTCCGTGGTCACCGCCAGGTCCCTTCCTTCATTCAGCTGCTCATCCGAAAGCCCTGGCCATTTCCCATATACCTTCCCGCCCTTCACCTGTCCACCCAGCACGAACATCACGTTTGCGTGGCCGTGATCCGTCCCGCCCGTGCCGTTCTGCCGGGCTGTCCTGCCAAACTCCGACATCGTGACCAGCGTGATGTTCTCGGCATCTGCCCCCATGTCGTTCCAGAACGCCGCGATTGAATCCGAAAACTCTTTCAGCCGATTCGCTAGCTGCCCATTCGCCGCCCCCTGGTTCTGGTGCGTGTCCCATCCACCGATGTCAGAAAACGCTGCCTCTACACCGAGATTTGCTTTCATCAACTGTGCAATCTGCTTCAGGCTGTTGCCAAAGCCGGTATTCGGATACACCACGCCCTCCGCCGGCTTGTACTTGGCGGGATCAGCCGACTTCAACATCTTCACTGCCTCAAACGTCTCCTGCCCCGTCCCATGCAGCACCGCATCCGTGCTCTCGTCATACATCGCTTGAAAGGCGTTTGAGATGGAGTTCGTCTGTGCTCCGCGTCCTGCCACCGAGAAGTCATTCACATTTGCAATCGCAATGGCCGGCAGCTTACCCCGCAGCGTTCTTGGCACCTGCGTTCCCAACGCTACTGCCCGGAAAGCGGAGGCCTTGTCTGTCCCGTTTGCGGGAGCCCGCTTATCCTGCAACGCCCGGTTCAGCCAGCCATCCTCCGTTGCCTTCACGCCTGGCGTCCCACTCTCCATGAAGTCCTGCGCATCGAAGTGCGACCGCGTCATGTCCGTGGACCCTGCCGCATGGATCACAGCCAGATGCTTCTGGTCATAGAGCGGCTTCAACGAAGCCAGCGAGGGATGCAGACCGAAAAAACCGTCCAGGTCCAGCACCTCGTTTTCCTGGATAGCGATCGAAGGCCGCATAGCATAATAGTTCTTCTCGCGGTACGGCACGACAACGTTTAACCCATCCGCCGCCCCACGCTGAAACAGCACTACGAGCTTCTTCTTGTTGGCCGCCGCCGTCCTCGCCTCTGCCATCACCGATCGCGTCAGAAACGCAGGAATGACTGAAGTCCCGATCAGTGCCAGCGCCCCGCCCCGCATAAACCCCCGGCGCGACACCGTTCTCCGTCTCACATCGCGCCCATACATATCGCAACCCCATCCTGCGCCGTCCGAGAACAAGCTCGACATCTTGATGTCTCCCATGGCCATCTTTCTCCGCTGCACCGTCACTGCGGGCAACACTTACACAGAAGATCAAACGCCAACTTCACCGCGAAGTTGCTTAGATCTCAAATCGCTGACCTAGCGTTTGCCCTCGATTTTCTGCATATTGGCCAGCGTGTCCCGGTCACCCGGCTCCAGTTCAAGAACTTTCCTGTACAGCGGCAGTGCCAGATCGCCATGACCCGCCTGCTGCATAAGCACCGCAAGATTGAAGTAAGGGGTCGGGTCTGTAGCCTTGTTCTCGATTGCCTTTGAGAACATCCTTGCAGCATCGGCTGGGCGTCCTTCTTGAGAAAAAATGACCCCGAGGTTGGTGTACGCGCTGCTGTCATGTGGAAATACAGCGATCGCCCTCACGAACTGCCGCTCAGCGGCGTCCAGGTTCCCTGTCTGCAAGTACACTTCGCCGAGGCTGGTCAGCGCGCCAGGAAAATCCCGTCTAAGTTCTATGGTGCGCAGATAACCCGCTTCGGCTCCCTGCATATCTCCATTCTCTTTTTTTGAGAATGCCAGGTTGAAGTTGAGAGCCGGACTCTCCGGATTCGCCTCAAGCGAATGCTGGTACAGGGCCACCGGATCGCTCCAGTCTTCAGCACGAGTGTGCAATCTCCAGCCGCTCCACAGTATCCAAACGGCTACACATCCAAGCAGCAGACTTTTCATAGGCTTTCGAGATTCGGAGGCCAACGCCGCCACGGTAAATGCAACGCCTGCCGAAGCGATGTAGGTAAATCGCTCCGCCATTCCTTGGTAATTGGCTACCAGGCCGCAGAAAGGCAACAAACCAAGAGTCGCCCACGCAATTCCGCCGCACAAGCGAGCACGCTTCTTCCGTAGCATCACGCAGATCGCAAATAACCCAACCAGACCAGCCCACGCAGCGATTGCGCTGTACGAGAATGCGTTTGCCGGCGTTGATGTGGAACGCTCCACGCTCATCCGGATGGGCAGAACGATCCAATGGACGTACGTCCAGAACTCGCTGCCGAAGCTCCACGTGAGGGCGAGCGAACCCCCAGAATGCGCACCGACGGCTCTCCTGAATAGGAGATAAGCAGCATCAGCCAGCAGAGATGAAGCGATCAATGGAAACAACTTGCGCCACTCGACTCGTTTCTCTGGGTTTTTGTTTGCATTCAGGATGAGCAGTGTAAGCGGAAGAACGAGCACTCCACTCTCGTTCGAAAGAAGTGCGGCAATGGCCGCCAGCAGGTAGCCTGCGACATACCTCTTCGCCAAACTCTCCTGGTAGGCGAGTGCCGCGTGCAATCCAAGCAGCAGGGAGACGCCACAGAGCGCATACGATCGGCCGCTGATCCAGGCAACCACTTCAGAATTGATCGGTAAACCAAGCCAGATCAGGCAGGTACCGGCAGCCATCAGCAAAGGCATCTGCAATTTGCGTAAAAGCCGAAAGCCCAAAAACCCGTTTGCGATGTGCAGGACAAGGTTCGTTACGTGGTAGCCCAACGGCCCGACGCCCGACAGTCTGAAATCAAGAGCGATCGACAGCCAATAAAGAGGCCTGTAGGTCGAACCCCCAGCCCCCCCAAGATCGGTTGCGAAGGCAACCGGAAGGACGATAAACCGCTTTGCGAATATCTTCCAGGGCGCAAGATTCGGGTTATGCACGATCTGCGCGAGATCGTCGTAAACCATAGGCGCCCGAAAAACTGGCCAGTACAAGAGCAGCACCCAGATCGCGCTTATCGCTAAAAATTCAAGACTCTCACTCCGTAACATCCAACTAAATCTCGATCGCTCCAATGGCAGAGAGGTGCCAGTTCGGGCCCGCGACCTCCCCGACGATGTAGCAGATTGCTTACGTCTATTCGCCATTTTGCTGCATTGGACCTGATAAGCGTTGCGACACGCGGCTGTCTTGCACCGCATCCCAGTTGTGGCTCACTCGTTAGAACGCAGCTAACTCCACCATCGCACGATATAGATCTTCCGGCTGCGGCAGGATGGCGTCTTCGAGAACTGGCTGATATGCCACAAACGTGTCCATCGCTGCCACCCTCCTTACTGGTGCATCGAGATCATGAAATAGCTCGTCACCGATCCGCGCTGCAATCTCCGCCCCATACCCCCAACTCAGCATGTCTTCATGCGCAATGATCACCCGGCTCGTCTTCTTTACGGATGCTGCGATTGCCTCCCAGTCATATGGACTCAGCGACCTAAGATCAATTAGTTCAACGTCAACATTCAGTTCCCGCTTGATCTTCACCGCAGCCTGCAGCGCCCTCGGAACCACCGCCCCGTAGGTAATTACGGTCAGGTCTTTCCCCGGCTTAACGATCTTCGCCTTCCCGAACGGAATCGCAAACTCTGCCCCTGGGTACGACGCGCGCCCGAACGTCTCCCGGTAGAGCCTTTTATGTTCAAGGAACAATACTGGGTCGTCGCACCGAATCGCCGTCCGCAGTAACCCGACCGCATCAAGTGCGTTGGACGGCATCACCACCCGTACACCCGGCGTGTGCGTAAAGATGCTTTCGCCTGATTGCGAGTGATAGATTGACCCGCCCGTCAAATAACCGCCGATCGGAACCCGCATCACCAACGGGCACTTGAACTCTCCATTTGACCGCCACCTGATTACAGCTAACTCGTTGCGCATCTGGTGCATAGCCGGCCAAATGTAATCGAAGAATTGAATCTCTACCACCGGCTTCAAGCCGCGAACGGCCATACCAATAGCGCGACCCACGATGTTTGCTTCGGCTAGCGGTGAGTTCCAGCACCGGTCGTTGCCGAACTCCGTCTGCAAGCCCGAAGTCAGCTTGAAGACCCCACCTTTGCCCTTGATTTTTCCTGCCCGCAGCGCCTCGTCCCGCGTCGCATCGGCAACGTCTTCCCCAAACACGACGATCCTGTCATCCCGCCGCATCTCGTCCTTGAGGCAAAGGTTGATGAGGTCCGCCATGGTTCGCTCGGTGTCATCCAAGGTGGTGACCACGTCGGTCGAAAAGCGCGTATCCGTAACACCCAGGTCTTCCGAATACACGTGCCGCGTAATCGAATCTACCGTGGGTAAAGCCGCTCGTACTGCCCGGTCTGCCGCTCGCTGGACCTCATCGTCGACCTGCCGCTCTAAACGATCGATAGCGGCCTCATCAAGAATTCCCTCACGCAGCAGGTACATCTGCATCCGCGCGAGTGGGTCTCGAAGCGAATCGGCATCGACTTCATCCTTCGACCGGTACTGTCGCTCATCGTCTGAAAGCGAGTGCGAGTACGGCCGCACCACATGCCCGTGCACCAGCGCCGGCCCCCTGCCCGCTCGGCAGTACGTCACCGCCTCCACCATGGCTGCATAGCTGGCAATCGGATCGGTCCCATCGATCTCGGCAAAGTGGAAGTTGGGGAAGTTCGCAATCAGCTTGGAGATGTTTCCGCCCGGCGTATTTGCCTCTACCGGGGTGGAGATTGCGTACCCATTGTCTTCAACCACATATAGCACCGGCAGCTTGCCGTTCGAAGCCGTATTCAGCGACTCCCAAAACTCTCCCTGGCTTGTCGAACCCTCACCGATCGAAACGTACACCACCTCATCGGCATGGAACGTCACATCCTTATACTGCCGGTAATCAATGCCCGCCTCCGACACCGAAGGCCGCTTCGCTGCCGCCGGATGCTGCGAAAAGTATCGTCCGGCCTCCGCGCACCCAATCGCATGCAGGCACTGCGTTGCTGTGGAGGAACTCGGCGTCACTATATTCAGCCGCTTACTCGACCAATGCGACGGCATCTGCCGCCCGCCGCTCGCTGGATCGTCTGCCGCGCCCACTGCCTGAAGCAGTTGTTCCTCGACTGTATTGCCCAGCGCAAGACAAATGGCCCGATCGCGGTAATACGGGAAGAACCAGTCATAGCCTGGCCGCATTGCCATACCCGCCGCCACCAGCAGCGCCTCATGCCCGGCACAGGAGATCTGGAAGAAAATCTTCTGCTGCCGCTTCAACACGATCTCGCGATCGTCGGTCCGCCGCGACAGGTACATCAACCGGTAAAACTCTACCAGCTGTTCCCGACTCAACAGGCTCTCACCCGCATCGTGGGCGGTCGAGAACACACCATCAATGCTCGGTAAACTTTGCAAAGCCATCCGATTGTCCTCTGTGTAGTTCGCGAAGAAACCGTTCCGCCGCTCTCGATTGTACGGCTTCCCGCTCCGATCTGGCGTTGCAGCGATGCACAAGTCGACCCGACCCACCCACACGAATCAGGGACGCCCCATACGCGGCGTCCCTGATTCAAACTCCTGGTCGACTGAAGGCTCTAGCCGTTTCGCAACTTGCTCACAACCTTGCGTGCAAACCTTACCGGAACGATTACCTCGGACTTGAGGCTGTCCAGATTAGGCTTCATTCCCGGCTGTGCGGGGCTCATGCCCATCTTTCGCTCGAAATGGTTGAACGCCCGCGTCAAACCTAACGCCTTGTCCGCCGTCGTTTCAAACACCAGGCTATACGAAATCGACCGCGTAGCCTGCGTCTGCACCCAGTGTGGCGAGTTCTGTGGCTGGTGGAAGCCGTCCCCCGCTCTTAGCTTGTAAACCTGCTCTGCTGCCGGATTCAGCGCAGCCATACTGACCTGCCCAATACTCACCCGTCCACGCGAATAAAAGTCTTCGAGCTCCGGCTCCGGCACCTGCGTCGGCGGATACACGTGGTACTCCTTATCTCCCGCAATCTGTGTGAAGAACGCCACCTCTGGGTCAAAGTGCAGCGCCGTAGTCGCCGCCGCAGAAGTGATAAACAAGCTGGATTGAACCCGCCTGATCCTCTGTCCGCCCAAACCACCAGGAAAATTCCGAAGCTGCTTTACGATCGTCTCCAACAGCAACCGAAAATCTGGATCGTGGTTTTCCGGGCGCTTTAAAAGGATGCGGGTCGGCTTGTCATCCAGGTGCTCGATTGCCTCGCTCGGCCGAAGCCTGATATGTTCCGCAGCAAAGAAGGAACTGTCTGCAGCAATCGAACTGCCTGCCACAAAAAAGTCGTTCTCAGATGCAGTCGCGTATCGCTTCGCCAGGCGGCAGATTGCGTCGAACTGAAACATGTCCAGTTGGTGTAGGTTGTGCGTGAATTGAAACGGAACCTTGTTATAGCCTGAAGAATAAGCCTTAGGCTCCATGTTGAATTGCACATCAGCAAGCTGGACTTGGTACTCTGCTTTGCCCACTAACGAAGAGGAGATCACTTCAGTCGGCATCGGTTCTCCTGGTATCTGAGGCTGTCTTGCTGCATCGGGAGTGGTCACACGTTAGCACTTCCAGCCAGCAACACGAACTAAGACGCAGGGAGAAGTTAGACCCCAGTAACGGAAAGTAACACGCGTCCTAAACGCTGGTAACCATCAGAGAAGCCTGCCCTGCACTATTTCTGTTTGGGGCTGGGAGCGCCTCCACCAGGTCAACGATCAGCTCCGGACTCGGAAGACCTTACCGGTCATCGTCTCGCTTGCTCCCTGATCCCGTTCTCCCGCATACCCTTTGCCAGCTTTTCCAGCTGCTCAGCGTCCTCCACCACCCTTAGCGAAAGAATATTCTTGTTGGTTCTATCTACCTGGACCTTCAACTCCGTCGCCAACTCGAATAATTGTTCGGTCTTCTTTGCAAGGGCTTTTTGCTTCTCCGTCCGCGTATCGGTCGCGACAGGAAAGGCACCCTCACCATCGGTCACGCGTACGGCCCCAGTCGGTGCAGCAGCACCGCTCGTTTGCGCGTGCCCGGTCAAACCTGCCGAGATCACCACCACGCCGAACATTACCCTCATCATCCAATTCACACCCACCTCCTTTGGCGATCTCGTCGAGACCAGCAGCACCCGCCTGCGCTAATCCCGCATCTTGTCCTTGACGCTTCGTGCCAGCTTCTCGATCTCGTCCATCTGCTTCAACATTTCCGAGGTCATCGTCTCTGCACCAGAGGTCGCCACTTCGGCCTTAAGCTGTGCAGTTAGAGCCACCAGCTTCTGCGTGTCGCTCACTAGTCGGCGTTGTCGCTCATCGTTCCGTTTTTGTTTGCCTGTATCCCCAAATGGTGACTGCATTGAATCGAACGGCGAATTACCTGCTGACGAGTTGGGATTGCTCCCTGCTCCCGCCTGGTGGCCGGACGTCTGACCTCCAACATGTTGCGTACCCGAACCGCTTGCCTGGGCTGAGGCGTAAACTCCCGCATACATAACCATGCACACCGCTATCAGAATTGACCGCGGCAACCATCCCGTTGCAGCTGTTTCTTCCATTGCCAGCCTCCTTGCCGCTTGCCGAGCCTCACCGCATATCATAGGAAATACCTGTCTGATGCATCCAGCCGCAACTTCAGCTGTCACTACCTGGTGCTGTTGATTTGGCTATTTCGAAAATGAAAGCGGGTTACCCCAAGATCATGCTCCTCGCCACCCTCGCACTGCAAATACAATCTGCTGCAAAGGAAGAAAGAACCGTTCAGGGCCTCGAGCGTGGCTGGCATAACGAGGTCATTGACTTCGTACAATATGACGTTCCCCGCATTGCTGTTGTACTCGTCCTGGCCTTTGTTCTCTCCCGCATCGTCCAGTTTTTTGTGAACCGCATGCTCCGCCTCGCGGATCGCCAGGTTGGCAACTCCCAGCGAGCCTCGCAACTCCGCACCATGGCCGCTATCATCCGCGCCACATCCTTCAGCATCATTGGTTTCATCGTACTTTTGCACGTTCTTTCCGTCTTCAACATCAACCTCACCCCGCTCCTCGCCTCAGCCGGCGTGCTCGGTGTAGGCATCGGTCTCGGTGCCCAGTCCATCTTCAAGGACATGATCAACGGCATCCTTATCCTGCTTGAAGACCAGTTCAACGTCGGCGAAGTGGTCAAGATTGCCGCCCTGACCGGAACTGTCGAAGACATGAGCCTCCGCCGTACCAATCTCCGCGACGGCGACGGGACGTTGCACATCATCCCCAACAGCCAGATCGCCACTGTCTCGAACCTCTCGAGGGACTTCTCCATCGCCGCCCTGAATCTCAGCGTTGACGCCAGCGCCGACCCCGACCGCGTCCTTAGCATCCTGCGTTCGCTCGCCGCAGAGGTTCGCAACGATCCTGCTTTCAAGCAAATCATTATTGCCGATCCTGACGTGCCCGGTCTCGACTCGATCAAGGGCCGCGAAGTCATCTATCCAATTACCATCCGCGTCCGGGCAAACCAGAAGGACGGCGTCCTCCGAGAACTTCGGCTGCGCATTATCAAGGCCTTCGAACGCCAGGGCATCCCCCTCGGCACCGATCCCGCAAATATGCTCATCATGCAGCACACCGACCCCACTGCCCCACCCGCTCAACAGCCGCTCGTTAGCTAGTCAACGCAGGTCTCATCGCGCCTAAGGTGGGGCAAACCACCACAACCGACAAAAGAGTCGAACCACCGCAACGGACGAAACGTCCAACCACCAAAAAAGCCGGCTGCCCCATCTTCGGCGCAGTCTTACTGCGCCTAAGGTGGGTCAAACCACCGAAACCGGAAATATGGCCGATGCCACCGCCCTCACACATCTTCATTGCGCATTCACTCTAAGCGATGGGTGGGATGAACAACGTTCATCCCCCAGGCGGTATCCTTCCTATGTGTCATTCTCCTCACTCGCGTCGCTGCTGGTCTGGCCCTTACCCGCTGACGCCTCCGCTCACGGCCCATCCCTCGACCACCACCTTATCCTCAACCTTTGGATCGCCGCCGCTCTCCTCGCGCTCGTTCACATTATTCTCCTCGTCGGCCTGCTCTCACGCCGCCGCACGCGCGAGCCCCGCCGTCGCTGGCTCGTTGAGTACCTCCCAATCAGCTTCCTTGTCGTCCTCTTTGCCGCCCTCACCATCCAGGCCGAATTCCTCTGGGCCTCCGTTCGCTATACCGGTGCGGACCCATCTGCCCTCCAGGTTGAAGTCACGGGCATGCAGTTTGCCTGGTACTTCCGCTACCCAGGTCCGGACGCCACCTTCGGCCGCACCAATCCCAAACTCGTCGCCCCTGGCGAAGGCAATCCCGTCGGCATCGACCCCGCTGACCCCTACAGCACGGACGACTTCGTCACCTCCGAACTCGTCCTCCCCGTTAACCGCCAGGTAGACCTCCGCCTCCGGGCCCAGGATGTTATTCACGGTTTCGCCATACCCGAGATGCGCCTCAAGCAGAACGCCGTTCCCGGCGAGACCATCCACCTCCACTTCACTCCCACCGCAACGGGAACCTACGCCATTCTCTGCACCCAACTCTGCGGTTCCGGCCACTACCGGATGCAAGCCAACCTCCGCGTTCTGGCCCCGGCCGACTACACAGCCTGGCTCACTTCTAAAGAGACGGCGGCTTCAAAATGAACCAGAATCCCTCTCCCATCCAGGGCCGTCATTCTCAACGCAGCGAAGTATCCCCTCCCTCGGTTCCGGTGGGCAGTCAGTTCCCGCAGCGCCCAGCAACGCTGCTCCGCCGCGCCATCTTCTCTACCGACCACCGCGTCATCGGACGTCAGTATCTCGTCCTCGCCCTCGTCTCCGTAGCCATCGGCACCGTCCTCTCCCTCCTGATGCGCCTCCACCTCACCTGGCCCGACCGCATCCTCCCGTTCCACGGCCCTATCCTGCCCGAAGACTATCTCGCCCTGGTCACCTTTCATGGCACGCTGATGATCTTCTACGTCCTCACCACCGCTCCACAGTCCGGCTTTGGCAACCTCATCCTGCCCAGCCAGATCGGCGCGCGCCACATGGCCTTTCCCCGCCTGAACGCAGCCGCGTTCTGGCTTACCGCTGCCGCACTCGTCACGTTGCTCTCCGCCACTCTGGCACCCGGAGGCGGCCCCATCTCCGGCTGGACCGCCTACCCGCCACTGAGCGCCATCGCCAGTGCGGGTCCCGGTCAAGGTCTCGGCATGGACCTCTGGCTCGCCAGTCTCGCCCTCTTCTCCATCGCCACCACCATCGCCTCCGTCAACACCCTCACCACAGTCATCAGAAACCGCTGCGACGGCATGACCTGGGAACGCCTGCCCCTCACAGTCTGGGGATGGTTTACCGCCGCCTTGCTTTCGCTGATCGCCTTCTCCGTTCTCCTCGCCGCCATCCTGATGCTCGTTTGCGACCGCCACGCCGGAACCAGTTTCTTCATCCCTCCCGGAGACCTCACCAACGGCGTTCTGCACAACCCAGGCCAGGGCATGGGGAATGGCAGCCCGCTCCTCTGGCTGCATCTCTTCTGGTTCTTCGGCCATCCCGAGGTGTACATCGCCATCCTTCCTGGAATGGGTCTTACCTCCATGATCCTCGGCAACTTCAGCCGTAGAAAAATCTTCGGCTACCGCATCATGATCCTTACCACGCTCCTGATCGGATTCCTCGGCATCCTCGTCTGGGGTCACCACATGTTCGTCGCTGGTCTCAATCCCTTCGCCGGAACCGCCTTCTCCATCTCAACCATGGCCATCGCCATCCCCTCCGCCGTCAAGGTCCTAAGCTGGCTGGCAACTATCTGGCGCAGCCGTCCCGAATACAAAACCGCCATGCTCTTCGCTCTTGGCTTCGTCTCCCTGTTTGTTACCGGAGGGCTCAGCGGCCCGATCCTCGCCCAGCCGATCCTGGACCAGTATCTCCACAACACCTTCTTCGTCGTCGCCCACTTCCACCTCATCATGGCTATGGCTGGTGTCTTCGGCCTCTTCGCAGCCACTTATTACTGGTTCCCCCAAATCTCTGGAGACACAACTAGAGCCACCGCATCAGGACCCGGCCGCGTGATGTCCGAATCACTCGGCCGAATCCACTTCTGGGGAACCCTCGTAGGCGCCTACGCCACCTTCCTGCCCATGCACATCACCGGCCTTGAGGGCGAACCCCGCCACTACTCGCAGCTCACCGGCATCCCTAACCAGGCCGGGCATCTTCTCGCCACCACCCTCCCGCTCCAGCACCTCATCACCTGGTCGGCCGTCTTCCTTGCCGCAGCCCAACTTCCCTTCCTGCTCAATCTCCTTCTGAGCCTTAGAGCCGGCGAGCTCGCCCCACCCAATCCATGGGCCGCCACTACCCTGGAGTGGGCACCGGCTCTGTCAGGTGACGAAACATCACCAGATGAAAAAATCATGGTCTACCGCGCACCCTGTCAGTACCCGGAAGGGAATTCTCGAGCGACTTTTCAACCGCAGTGGGTATCTGACCCCTCAGCGGAGTAATCTCTTCTCAGCGACCCTCACGGAGCCACCAAATGCCCGGCACGCTTACCCCAATTGATACCGAACGACGCCCCCAGCGGACTCCTGAACGGCGCACGGACGATCCCGACCATGGTGACGGCGGTAATGGGCGGAGGCCCCCAACCGACAAGCGGACCGGCGGCGGCGGCGATAACGACAATTGGAATGACCGCCCCCAGGGCAGCCGCGGTCCCCGCGAGAAGCTGAAGCGCTACCGCCTCGGCGTCTTCTTCGCCCTTGCTGGCGACCTCATGTTCTTCGTCGCAATCGTGAGTGCCTTCTTTGTCTCCCAGGCAAGTGGCCACTTTGACGCGTACAACAACTACATCAATCGCTGGCTCCCGACCGACATCCCACCTGTCCTCTGGCTCAACACCGGGATCCTCGTCTTAAGCTCAATCACTGCTGAGATCGCGCGCCGCAAGATGTTTCACCAGTTCGACGTTATGGAAGAATGGTTCGGCCTCGGCAAGCCCACCTCCCGCCGCGCCATGCCGTGGCTTGCTGCCACCGCCTTCCTCGGCCTTCTATTCCTTGCTGGCCAGTGGCTTGCCTGGCATCAACTCAACCTGCAAGGCGTCATGATGAGTTCCAACGTCAGCAGCCATTTTTTCTTCCTCATAACTGGCGTGCACGGCTTCCACCTTGTTCTCGGAGTTGGCGCGCTTATCGGGGCACTCGTTGGCCTCCGCTACTCGAATCAGGTTGAGAACCGCCAGATCATCGTTGACTGCTCCGTCTGGTACTGGCACTCCATGGGCGTGTTCTGGATCTTCCTCTTTGTGCTGCTCGCCTTCTTCCAGTGAGGCGCCGCTCTTTCCTAACCATCCCTGGAAGATGTGCGTACCTCCTCTGGACCGTCCGTCCAAGGCTGGCGCTTCATAGATCTTATTTCGGCTGTGGGATCCTCTTCCTTCTCCTTCTTATCGGTCCGCCGCAGTCTTACGCCCAGGGTTGCACCCAGTGTCGGGACAACGCCGCCGCCACCTCGCCGCGAACCCAGGCTGCCTACCGCCACGCTATCATCCTGTTGGTCGTCACCGCAGGATCGCTCTTCACCGGCACCCTGGTTCTACTCAAACGCTCCCGCTAGTCCTACCTCAACGCAAAGCCGACACAGATCCCGCTTCATACGAGAGCCGTCGCCTAACCTGGATTTCAACTAAAGTGAATAACGAATCCCGGCCTCCTACCGTCATCTGAGTGCAACGGAATCCCATCCCTAGCCACTGCCTATTCTCCTTACCGGCAACAGCCCTCCTCAGTACCGTTTATAAGGCAGAAACTTGCCCGACATCCCGATCTTGACCCGGTCTCCCTTCGGATCAGCCTCACGTTCGATCGACATTTTAAAGTCGATGGCGCTCATGATCCCGTCACCAAACTCCTCCTGGATCAGTTCCTTCCACGTTGTCCCATAGACCTGGATCAATTCATAGAACCTATAGATCAGCGGATCAGTCGGCGGCAACTCCATCAGCGATCCTCGATAGGGCGGCACCGTCAGCAGCTTTGCCTCGTCCGGAGTCAGATCGAGCATTGCCGCTGCCTTTGCAGCCTCATCCGGAGTAAGCGTCATCTGCCCCAGCAGCGCCGCCGTATAAACAATCTCCGAGCTCTCTCCAATACCGTTCGCAAGGGCCTTCCAGGTCAGTCCCTTGATAATCCTTTGGCTAACAATTTTTTCCGTCAATTCTTCGCGTGTCAAAAGGAAAACCTCGTAGATGAATTTCTACGAGGCTCTCACATATCGAGCGTAATCGCTTGGACCTTTTCAGGCGCGCCCTTGCCGCTGGCGATTGAGCATAGACTGGCGAACGCCATGTTCTTGCCGTCATCCTGAGCGGAGCGAAGGACCCCGCGCGATAACAAGGTCACTTCAATCGCTCGAACCTTTCAAGCCCTACCTGATCGCGGCTCCTAAAAGCTCAAGCGGCCTTAGTAAGGCACACCCTGCTCCCGGCCAGCCTTCATCGTCTTCACATACCAATCAAACTCACTCCAGAACTTCCCGGATTTTTCCGCCATCTCCTGGTTCAGCGCCACTCCCTCGGCACTCAGCGCACTTCCGATTGACGGAATTGGCTGCAACGAAGGAATCGTCGGCAGCCCGACCTCCGGCAGCAAAGCCCGCAGCTGCATCGCCGCCCTCACGCCGCCATACGGACTTACCGAGTAGCAGACGATCGCCGAAGGGCGAAACGCATACTCCTCCAGGAAGTAGTCAATCAGGTTCGTCAGTGCCGGAGGAGCACTATGGTTATACTCGGCACTTACAACCACATACCCGTCCGTCCGCGCATAAAGCTCCGCCAGCGGCGCAAGCTTCGCGTGCAGCTCTGCGTTGGCCGCCGAAGTGTCGTCCTTGATCTCTTTCCACATCTTGTCCAGCAGCGGCAGCTTCAATGCGGCGGCATCAACCAGCACTGCCTCATACCCACGCTTCTCGAGCTGCGCAACCACCCACTTTGCCGCGCGATCGCCCATCCGCTCGCTGCGCGTCGATCCCTGCAAGACTGCAATCACCATCTCGAATCCTCCAGCCAGGTACGATGCAAGTTGCGTGCCGCTACACCGGGTGCCCATAACTCGATTGGGAACGTGGAAAGAAGCGCCCCTCCCTTTTCACAGCACACCCATCCAAAGAAGGATGGCCGCCATCCGTCATTCTGAGCGAAGCGAAGTATCCCCGCACCCGCCTTCAGCGTGGCCTGCCCGCACCAAACACCTAAACCGACTCCATCCCCATCAGTTCCTTCACCGTCTCGCGACGCCTCACCACCCGCGCCTTCTTGCCCTTCACCAGCACCTCAGCCGGTCGCGTCCGCGAATTGTAATTCGAACTCATCGACATCCCATACGCCCCCGCATCGAGCACTATGACTAACTCACCCGGCTTCACCGCACCCATCACGCGGTCCCTCGCAAAGAAGTCCGCCGACTCACAAACCGGCCCCACTACATCTACCGTTGTCTCGGCACCCGATCGCAGCGTCACCGGCAGGATCTCGTGATGCCCTTGGTATAGCGATGGCCGAATTAAGTCGTTCATCCCCGCATCTGTGACGACGAATGTCTTTGCCCCGTTCTTCTTCACATACAGCACCCGCGTCAGCAGCCCGCCCGCCTGAGCAACGATGAACCTTCCCGGCTCCAGCAGAAGATGCAGCCCGGTGTCCCCAAGTACCGGCCCGATCGCCGCCGCATATCGCGCCACCTCCGCCGCCGGATCAAACGCAGCATCCGAATAATCAATCCCCAACCCGCCGCCCGCATCGACATACCGAATACGATGCCCATCCCCTCGCAGCTCCGCAATCAGCCCCGTCACGCGCTCCATCGCCGCGCGAAACGGCTCAACCGAGCGGATCTGCGACCCTATATGTACGCTTACGCCCGCCGCGTTGAGCGACTTGTTCTTCGCTGCCCGTCTATAGATGGCCCGAGCCAGTCCTATCTCGATCCCGAATTTATGCTCGCTCATCCCTGTCGAGATATACGGATGTGTCTCCGCAAACACGTCCGGGTTTACCCGTAATGCGAACCGAGCCTTCGCACCCAGTTTTGCGGCCCTTTCCCCTAGCAGCGCAAGCTCCGCCTCTGACTCCACGTTGAAGATCAAAATGCCAGCCTTCAGTGCCGCGTCGATCTCCCACGCCTGCTTCCCAACACCTGAAAACACAACTCGCTTCAGCGCAGGCTTGCACACCTTCCTGACCCGCGCGAGTTCTCCGCCAGAGACGATATCGAAGCCCGCCCCGCGATCTCCCAACAGCTTCAGAATAGCCAGCGAACTATTCGCCTTCACTGAGTAGCAGACCGTATGCCGCCGCTCGCCCATCGAGTTCCAGGTCGCGGCCTCAAACAATCCGTAGCGATAAACAATCTGCTCAGCGGAGTACACATACAGCGGTGTTCCATGCTCCTCCGCTAACTCCGCCAGTCCAGCGCCATCGCACATCAACTTCCGCTTGCGGTAGGCAAACGGTCTCGCTGCAGGAACCTCTTCTCGTCGCTTCAAGCCGCAGGATTCCCCGTCGTATCACCGGCCGTGCCGGGCGGCGGCGTGCCATAGCTCGGCTGGGGTGGTGGCGGCGCTGAGTACGCTGCAACCTGCAAGGGCGGCGCATATGGCCCCTCCGGTATAACGATCCACCCTAAAATGTAAGCGAGTCCGACAGCACCACTCGTGAACAATGCCGCTAACGCCGTAAGCGCGCGGACCAGCGTCAGGTCCCAGCCATACTGCAACGCGAAGGCCGCGCACACACCCGCAATCATCCGGGGTTGCTGCGGTCTCATCAACTTGCCCTTCGGATACGCGGCAGCCGCATAGTTTGGCACCGGCGGAACGAAACCCTGCCCAATCGGCGCCCCGCAACTAGGACAAAACCTCACGCTCTCATCCGCCGCCTTACCGCATTTTGCACAGTACATGTCGCTTCCCCTCAATCTGGAATTTCCTATTCTGCCACAGCCGCGGCAGTCTCCACCACGCAATACGCACCACCACCGACGGCCGTTCCCTGTCTAGTCCCTAATCGTTCTCACTTCCCCGCATACGGTTCCTTCAGGTACTTCCTTGCCGTATCCGCCTGCGACTGGTCCCCACCACCTGCCGACGCCAAACGATAAAGCTTTACCGCCTTTTCCCTCTGGTGCTGCAGGTCGAACATCTCCCCTGCGTTCAACTGCGCCCGCTTTCGCAGCCAGTCGCTGCATTTCGGCTGTTCGGACGCATTCACATAATCGTTTGCTGCGTCGAAGATGTCGTTCTGTCCGCGCTCTGTATCCGCTAATCCGAACCACACCATCTGCAGCCGTGCATCGGTGAAATAGCCAGGCTTCTGCGCATCCGCCAGCACCTGCCGATAGATCGCAATGGCTCCCGGTCCATTTCCGGCGTCCTTCGTGAGGTTTGCTTCTTCCAGGCGGAAAAGATAGTCGTGGGGGAACTCCACTGCCAGGCCGTGCTGCATCGCCAGCGCCTCCGGATAGCGTGCATCATGCCGCAGGAACAGCGACAGCACCGTCCGTGAACTCACGTTGGTCACATAACCATGTGCCGCAGAGTCCCGAAGCATGTCGAGCCCTTTCTCCTTGTTGCCACCAACGCCGACGATCCCCACCATCATTCGCACCAGGCGCGGCAGACTCGCCACCGCGAACTGCTGGATCCCGACTGCCATCTTTGCGTCCGCATACTGAGGATCGATCTTTAATGCCGCTTCACTATCGTTTCGCGCCGCGTACCCCTGTCGCGCCGCAGCCGTAAAGCTGTGGTCGACCAGTGTAATAAACGCCGAATGCAGCCCCTTCGCATACCCCCGCTCGAAGTACGCATCTTTATCGTTACCGTTTGCCTTGATCCTCTGGTCGCAAGTCGAAACGACCGCATCCGTCAGGTCTTCGATCCGCTGCCGCGTCGCCGCAGGCACATCCACTTCTCGCTTCGAACTGAGAAAGCTGTCATGCGCGTAATACGTCGTGTCCAGAAGGTCCTGATGGTACAGTTCCCGAAAGATCACCACCGTAAGGATGTAGTCCTTCGCCATCGCGCTGTCAGGATGCGCCTTCTCCACCGCCTCGAAGCGCTGCAGCGCACCATCGTAATCGAGGTTGTAGAAGTGCAGCAGCCCGTCCCGCACCATCGGTTCAACGTTCAACGGGTCTGTGTGCAGCATGGGACCATCAGCCCATGCCATCACGTCCGCAACCATTCCCAGCAAAACCAGCACCGCAAGCTTTGATCGAACAAACTTGAGTGCTTCACGAATCACATTCTTTCGGTTTTTCACGTAGTTCATAGATTGAATGACGTACTCTACTCCCAAGTGGCTGCAGACAAACGTCAGCCCCACGCTTCATCCTAATTCTGTCTTACGCGTTACCCTGCCCTTGGAGCATGAGAATATCGGTTGATATCAGGCTAAAGAGGGCTGCCACCTGCTATGACACGCATTGAACTCATTCGCTTACTTGTAGGCCAGGCACGTTCGAACGGCTTCGAATTTCGCAAGTGGTACACCACAAAACTTGGCCGCACCTGGGTAGACGCACATCGCGCCATTGAAGATCTGGCCGCCGAGCGCCGCTACTATGCCCTGCTCTTCTCGCATGACTTCGCTTCAAACTTCTGGAAGTCCGGCAACCAGATCACCTTTCAGGTAGCCCACCAGACCTTCAAACGCCGTATGGCCGATGGTAACGTTGGGACCGTGCAGCGCAAGCCCTACACCCGCCGCTCAGCGCGTGAGGATGTCTGGCGCTATCACCTCCAGCAACTCGCAACTGCCGAAGAGCCGCTCCGCTACATGCGCCGTTACCTTCGTGTCGAAGAAGATCTTGAAGCTGAACCCGCTGTCGAGCGGACCGCATGACCACCAGATACCTGACAAGTCAATCTGCCTGGTAACGCAAACTGCACCGTGGGTTATACACCGTACTCGGCGCGAATGTCAGAGATCTGTTTGATGTGATGACGCCCATGAACCAGGTGAAACCGTCTCCAGTCACCGGCGGTCATCGGTCCCAGCATCATGTGACTCACCGCGCGGCTCTTGCCACCGAACATCTTCTCAGCAGCACTCACCTTACGGTCAAGCTGCAAGATCGCCGCGTCGACGTTCGCGATCAAGACACCTGCCGGGGCCGCCGGATGATCCAGTTTCGGCGCAACGCGCTCAGGAGCCTTCCGGCCATGCGGAAAATATCCCGCCCGAACCAGCGTGAACTGCCCAACCTGCTGCGCCAGCGTTAGTTTGGCTTTGGTCGGTGTACCCTTTTGCAGCCGCGCGTCCATCGCGTCCTCAGTCGCGGCATACGTCAGCAGCAGATGGTCCACGATCTGCTGGATGTTCCACCGTGAAGGATCGCCGCCAGGCCGCAGCTGCGTCTGCCTGTCGTCCAATCCGCCTAGTGATTGGTCCAGCTCGTCCCGCAGCGTCTCAAAGTCCCGAATCATGACCGAATCAATCTACTCCTGCGTCAGAAGTTCGTCATGCGCCGGTTCCGCGCTACTTCAGCTCGTCCAGCGCCTTTTCAGCTGCTCTTGCTTGCTGCCCATCCGGAGCAAGCTTCAGATACGCCTGGAACTCCGCGACTGCTTCGTCCTTCTTCTTCAATTGCTTTGCCGCCTCACCTAGCGCGAAGTGTCCCTCCGGATACTCGGGTTGCGTCTTCACCGCATCTTTCGCCCGCATATAGGCACCCATGTAGTTGCCGCTCTGCCCGTAGAATTTGGCAACACTCAGGTCCTCATCCACCCGCGCCGTGTCCGACTGCGGTTTGACCACCTTCGGCGTGCGTCGGCCTGAGCTACCTTTGTCTGCCAGCTTCGGCTTGACCTCATCGTCATCGTCAGGATTTTTTGAGGCACGGGACGAGCTCTTATCCGAATCGCCTCCAACATCATCTGTACTCGGCGACGAAGAGGATGAGGACGCCCCGTCCGTGCTCGAATTCGGTGACCCCGCAGTCGTCCCGTCAGGCTTCGCATCCGGCTCCGGCGCCTCTCCCGGCATGTCCGGCGTCGACGTCCCTCCCGGAAATGGATTAGCTTTGCCCGCCGATGTATCTGCAGCCTTCTTCTCCGCATTCGGATCATGCGCCGGCACCGGCTTACCCTTTTCCTCAGGGTCATCCGCGGGATTGTACGGAACATCCTTGCCATTATCGCCAGGGTACGGCTGCACACCTCCGGATGGCGCGGCTGGCGCCTTCTTCAACGCTTCAGGAGCAGCCGGCGCATCCGGTGCAGGGATACCACCCGACGTGTCTCCTGGATACGGATGCGCCTGTGCTGCCGGGGTCACCGCATGCTGATCTGTGCTCGGGGCTGCTACGCCTGGATCGGACAGCTTCTTCTTGCCTTTGGTCTCGACGGTCTCGGACGGGTACACCGTCGGATCGCAATCCTTTCGCTTTGCCCGCTTTTTCGTATCCTTATCGACAGGACAGGGTGGAAGCGTGGTCAACGGCGGAGGTGGCGGAGTGTAGGCTTGTGCCGCACACGCTGCCGCCATCCCACCCACTAACCCGCAGGCCACAACTACACGTAACGAAATCAGCCTCATCATCACCAACAAGTTTACTCGCCCGCCCTCAATCCTCGCAGCCTCAC
>CAHJWN010000063.1 GCA_903642265.1 Acidobacteriaceae bacterium
TCACCCCCGGCGGCCCCGGCGGCGCGCGCCCCGGCTTCCCGCCACGTCCCGGCATGGGCGCACGCCCTGGCGGCCCCCCCGGCTCGACGCCAGACACCAACGCGCCTCCCGCCGGCATGCGTCCCGCACGTCCTGGTCAGCGCCGCGGCGGTCAGCGTTACGAAAAGGTAAAGGAAGGCCCGATGAAGGGCTTCCAGCCGCCACCACGTTATGGCGGCGTGCAGATGTCCCGCGAGCCCATGCCCATCACCCGGACCATCACGGTCACCGAGGGCATCTCCGTCAAGGATCTCGCCGAAAAGCTCGACGTCCGCGGCAAGGATCTCATCGCCGTCCTGCTCATGAAGGGCGTCCTCGTCACCGTCAATCAGTCGCTTGAAGGCGAGCTCGTCAAGGATGTCGCCCGCCAGTTCGGTGCCGACGCCCAGGTCATCTCGGTTGAAGAGCAGATGGAGAACGAAGCCATCGAGGGCTTCCTCGAAGACACTACCGGCATGGTCGAAACCGTGCGTTCCCCGGTCGTCACCGTCATGGGCCACGTCGACCACGGCAAAACCTCGCTGCTCGACGCCATCCGCTCCACTGCTCTCGATATCGTAGACGTCGCAGGCGGCGAAGCCGGCGGCATCACCCAGCACATCGGCGCTTACAAGGTCAAAATCACCAAGCCCGATAGCCCCGCCTTCGGCCGCGAAATCGTCTTCCTCGATACCCCGGGTCACGAGGCCTTCACCCGCATGCGTGCCCGCGGCGCCAAGGTCACCGACATCGTCGTCATCGTTGTCGCCGCCGACGACGGCGTCATGCCTCAGACCATCGAGGCCATCGACCACGCCCGCGCCGCCAAGGTGCCGATCATCGTCGCCGTCAACAAGATCGACAAGCCCGAAGCCAACGCCCAGAAGGTCATCATGCAGCTCGCCGCGCGCGGGGTCCAGCCGGCCAACATGGGTGGCGACACCGAGTTCGTCGAAGTTTCCGCCAAGAAGCGGCTCAACCTCGACGCCCTTGAGGAAATGATCTGCCTCGTCGCCGACACCAACGAGCAGAAGGCCCAGCAGGATCGTCCCGCTGTCGGCACCGTCATCGAAGCCAAGCTCGATCGCGGTCGCGGCGCCGTCGCCAGCATCCTCGTCCAGAACGGTACCCTCCGCCTCGGCGACAGCTACATCGTCGGCAACACCTTCGGGAAAATCCGCGCCATGTTCGACGATCGCGGCCGTTCCATCACCGAAGCCGGCCCGTCCACCCCGGTCGAAATCCTCGGCCTCGAAGGCATGCCGGACGCCGGCGACACCTTCATCGTCATGGCCGACCGCGACAAGGCCAAGGGCATCGCGCAGTATCGCAAGCTCAAGGAGCGCGAAGCCGCCCTCGCCAAGTCCAGCCGCGTCTCGCTCGAAGGCCTCGCCGAGCAGATCAAGCAGGCCGGCATGAAGGACCTCAACGTCATCGTCAAGGGCGACGTTCAGGGTTCGGTCGAGGTCATCGCAGAAGACCTCAGCCACATGTCTACCGAGAAGGTTCGCGTCCGCGTTCTCCACTCCGGCGTCGGCGCCATCACCGAGTCCGACGTGCTGCTCGCCAGTGCCTCGAACGCCATCATCATCGGCTTCAACGTCCGGCCAGATCGCAAATCGTCCGAAGTGGCCGAGCGCGAAAACGTCGAAATCCGCCTCCACAGCATCATTTACGAGCTCCGCACGGAAATCGAAAAAGCCATGTACGGCCTGCTCGATCCCGTCTTCAAGGAGAACTACTCCGGTCGCGCCGAGGTGCTCAACATTTTCAAGATCACCAAGGTCGGCCAGATCGCCGGTTGCCGCATCACCGACGGCCTCATCAAGCGCGGCGCCCAGGCCCGCGTCACTCGCGAGGGAGTCGAGGTCTGGAAAGGCAAGATCGTCGGCCTCAAGCGCTTCAAGGATGACGTTTCCGAAGTCCGCGACGGTGTGGAGTGCGGTATCGACCTCAACAACTTCAAGGATCTCAAGGTCGGCGACTTCATCGAAACCTTCACCACCGAAAAACTCGCCGACGAACTCGGCCAGAACACCGCCGAAGCCAAACGCAAACAGCTTATCGAGCTTGCCGAGGCCAAGGCTGCCGAAAAGCAGGTTGAAGCCGCTGCAACCGCCTAGACTCCGGCAGGAAGCACTGGAGGGCCGGAATTATTTCCGGCCCTCTTCTATTTTCTTGAAGTTGCGTTCAAATAACGGCATCATAGGTTAGAAAGCTGTAATCCGGACTCTTTCCTGGTTCGTACATTCATAGAGACTACTCGCGCTCAGCGACTCGCAAACCAGCAACCTTACTCAACCCAGACCTTCCTGCAGAGGCAAGTGCAAGCCACACTCGCCCGCAAAATTTCCAAGGAGATACCCCCCAATGCGTCAATTTTTCCCAGCGTCCTTACTGCCAGTGCTGCTCGTACTCACCGGCTGCGCCCTCACGGAAAATCAACCCATACCAGCCGACATCACCGGTTCCGCGATGCAGGGTTCTGTGCATGGTGGTCAGCAGCCCGTTTCCGGCTCCACTGTTTCGCTCTACGCAATGGGTACCTCAGGCTACGGCAGCGGCGCCACGGTCCTCGCCACCACCACAACCGACGCCAACGGAAACTTCAATTTCACCACGGGCTCCTACACCTGCCCCTTCGCCAATACCCCCGTCTACCTTACCGCCAAGGGCGGCAACTCGGGTTTCACCACCAATCCCAACATTATGATGGCAGCCGGCATTGGCCCGTGCTCCGGTGCCGCCGCGGTTACCCTCAACCTCAATGAGGTCACGACCGCTGCCACCGCGTTCGCACTCAGCCACTTCTTCACCACCGGCTTCGGCACCAATTCCACGGATTCCTTCGGGGGCGCTTCAGCCGGCAACGGCGTTTACAACACCGGCATGGTCATGGCGAACACCTACACCATCCCGTCCATCGTAGCCATCGCAAGCGGCACCGCACTCCCGTCCGCCGGCAATGTCACACGCGAGTCCGCCAAGCTCAACACGGTTGCCAACATTATCGCAGCCTGCGTCAACTCCTCCGGTGGCACCGCCGGACAGAACAATGCCTGCGGCACCCTGTTCCAGGCCACCACCACCCCGGGTCTCACCTCGCCTACCGACACGCTCCAGGCGGCCGTTGCCATTGCGCTCAGCCCCTACCAGAACGTCGCGACGCTGTATAACCTCGCCAGCGCCACCCCGCCCTTCATCGGGCTCAGCAGCCAGCCTAACGATTTCACCATCGGCATCAGCTACACCTCCACCACGCTCGGCCTCGGCATCAACGGCAGCGGCTACTCCGGAGCCGGTAGCAACATTGATATCGATGCAACCGGCCGCGTCTGGTTCCCCACCAACACCGCCACCGCCCACGGCGTTGCGGACTTTGACCCCACCACTTCCACCTTCAATGGCCCTTACGCGACCGCGCTCATCCATCCGCAGTATGTCGCCGTTGATACGGCCGGCAACATCTTTGGTACGGATCTCGCCTCGAACCTCGTAGCCGGCGTGCCGACCGCTAGCCCCACCGCAACCGCCACGTCGACGCATTCCCTGCCCACGGGCAGCATCGTTGGTCCTATCGCCGCCACCGCAACGGCCTCGGTGCCCAACGCGCTTATCTATGCTTCGACCACCAGCGGCGGATCGTCCGCTCTCTGGGTCGAAACGAACGGCAACCAGGGTTACGCGATTCCCTACACCTATGCCCCCACCGGCATCGCTGCCTACTACAGCAACAACCCGGACGGCGACTTCGAAGCAGAGAGCGCAACCAGCGGTGCTTCTACGGCCTGCCTGTTTGAGGATCCCTACTCCTACGCCGGTGCCAACTACGGCCCCGGCACCGTGGCCGCCACCTCGGGTGGTGCCTGCGTTTCCGGCGGTGCCGCACAGCTCGACGAAACCGGCAACGAGAGCGTGATCGTCGCAACCACCCTCAACCAGCTTTGCGATTACAACTCGCAGAAATGCTTCACTCCCGCTACCCCGGTCAACCTTCCCGTCGGCGTTGCAGTGGACGGCCTCTCCAACATCTGGCTCGCCAACTCCGGCAATGCGTCTGTCTCGACCATCTTCTACCAGTCCGGCACCAACTCGCCGGCTGACTACAAGGTCTCGAGCCCGATCGCATACATCCACGACACCACCTTCGGCAACACCCTCACCAAGCCGTACGGCATCGCAATTGATCGTAGCGGCAACGTCTGGGTATCGAATGCAAGCTGTGTCGGAGTAGGCTGCGCAGCCACCTCCTTTACCCTGTCCGAGCTCATCGGTGCCGGTGCTCCTACCGTTACGCCACTCGTCTCTTCCATCCTCAACACCACCAACGCCGCTCGTCCTACCAACGTCATCGAGCCTCACGCTCAGGCGCAGAATCCGTTGGTTCGCCATCACCAGCAGTAACGCCGGTTAGCAACCAAAATGCCCAGGCATCTGCCTGGGCATTTTTGCGTCCACATGCAAGCTTTCTGGTCCTTGTCGAACCCGCACCAACTAGAGCAAGGTAGTCATCGGTGTAGAGGAGCCCTTGTCTTTTTGTTGTCATTCCCGCAGGAAATCTGCATTGGTTTTGCTACGGTATGCTTTCCGCACCATCTGCAAGTTCGCTATAAGCGCGATCCCAGACCCCTGAGTCCTTCTGTTAGCAATCAGCCGCGCAGCCTGCCGAAAGCATAAGCCCTCTCGCCATCTGAACAGCCGTTCAGATACACTGCCTCCATGGCTACCGACCTCCGCACCCGCACTTTCACCTGGCAGGACCCCATGCCCGCCGCCAAAGCCGGCCTCGCTCTCAGCGGCCTAGAATACCTCCAGGCTATGGGCCGCGGCGAGCTCCCCGGCCCACCCATCGGCGTCACCCTCGGCTTCAGCGACTTCCCCATCCAGGTTGAATCCGGCAAAGTCACCTTCACCCTCCAGCCCGAGGAGTTCCACTACAATCCCATCGGTACCGTCCACGGCGGCGTCATCTGCACCCTGCTTGATTCCGCCTCCGCCTGCGCCGTCCACTCGCTCCTGCCGGCCGGTACCGGCTACACGTCGCTTGAGCTCAAGGTCAACTTCATCCGGCCCGTTACCGCCAGATCCGGTCTCATGCAGTGCATCGGTACCGTCGTCAATCTTGGCCGCCGCACCGCCGTCGCCGAGGCCAAACTCTTCGATGCCGCCGGCAAACTCCACGCCCTCTGCACCCAAACCTGCCTCATCCTGTCCCCTGAACGAGCGTGACGCCCGACCACGTCGAAACTCAGCTCACCTGAAGCCTGCCGGACAAGCCCCCGTGTCGACAACCCGCTCTCAACAAACCGTGCCCCACAACCGCGCCAAAATCCTGTCAAGCCCCCACAATCCCCCACCCACCCTCAAACCCAACATTACAAAGCGCAAACTCCCGCAAAATAGTTGGCGTATTCACCCCCGCTGACCGTCTATCCTATTAGTAGAGCCCGAACTCTGCGGCCACGTCAGCGAGCGCAGAGAGAACAACCCGAAAAACGCACCCGAGGGTCAGTCAGTTCACCAAACAGGGCAGAAGTCCAACCATAAGTCTCCTCCTTTGAAGACTTTAAGCAATAAAGTACCCCGGGGGGGGAGGCACCGATGAATCTCACCGACATCCAGCAAACCCTGCGCGAAGCCCACCTCGACGGTTGGCTTTTCTACGACCATCACCACCGTGATCCCATCGCCGAGCGCATCCTCGGCCTCCCCTCGCATGGCCTGGTCTCCCGCCGCTGGTACTACTTCATCCCGGCCCACGGCACGCCGGCAAAGCTCGTCCACCGCATCGAGTCCGCTCGCCTTGATTCCCTCGAAGGAACCAAAAGCGAATACAGCTCATGGCAGGAGCTCGAGCACGAGCTCGCCGCCATGCTGGAAGGCGCCACCAGGATCGCCATGCAATACAGCCCGCGCAACGCCATCATGTACGTCGCGATGGTCGACGCCGGCACCATCGAGTTTCTGCGAGAACTCGGCAAACAAATCGTCTCCTCCGCCGATCTCGTCAGCCAGTTTGAAGCTGTCCTCACCGATGCCCAGATCGCCACCCATTTCGAAGCCCAGCGTCGCCTTGACGCCGTCCTCCGCGCCGGCTTCGACCGCATCGGCCGCCTCGCCCGCACCACCGGTACCGACGAGCTCGTCATGGTCCACTGGCTCGCCGAAGCCATCGCCCGCGAAGGCCTCTACACCGACCACGGCCCCAACGTCTCCGCCGGCCCCAACTCCGCCGACTCCCACTACGACCCCACCCCCACCGGCTCCCGCCAAATCCGCCGCAGCGACTTCATCCTTATCGACATCTGGGCGAAGCTTGCCAATGACCCCCAGGCCATCTGGTACGACATCACCTGGACCGGCGTCATCGACCGCGAACCCACTCCCCGTGAGCAACTCATCTTCACCACCGTCCGCGAAGCTCGCGACGCCGCCGTTCAAACCGTCCAGCAAGCCTTCGCAGCCGGCCGACCCATCGCCGGCTGGCAGGCTGACGATGCCGCCCGCGAGGTCATCCGCGCCGCCGGCTTTGCCTCCGCCTTTACCCACCGGACCGGCCACAACATCGCCACAGACCTGCACGGCAACGGCGCTCACCTCGACAACCTCGAAACCCACGACGAGCGCCTCATCCTGCCCAACACCTGCTTTTCCGTCGAACCCGGCCTCTACTTTCAGGGCGAGTTCGGCATCCGCAGCGAAGTCGACATGATCGCCTACAAGGACCGCGCCGTCGTCACCGGCCCCGCCCAGACCGAACTTCTTCGCCTCTGAACAAACGCGCCAGACCGAGTCCAGACTGTTAGAATCAACTCCGATGGCACTTACCGCACAAACAACCGCTGCACCCGCAGCCCAATCCTCATCGCTCCCGATCATGTGCCTCCTTGCCGGCTGGCTCATCCCCGGCGCGGGCCATTTCCTGCTCCGTAAACCTATACGTGGCCTGCTGCTTTTCCTCTCGATTGCCGGCATGTACGCTGTCGGCATCGCCCTGCAAGGCAAAATCTACCTGCCCAACACCGGCGATCTACTCGCCATTTTGGGCTTCATCAGCCAACTCGGTTCCGGCCTGCTCTACGTCCTCGCTCGCGTCATGGACTGGGGCCACCTGCCCGTCCAGACCGCCTTTCAGGATTACGGCACCAAGTTCATCGTCGTCGCCGGCTTGCTCAACCTCGTTGCTGCCGTTGACGCCCATTCACTCGCAAACGGAAGAAAAGCCTCGTGACCCTCACCCATTTCAGCGCCGTCGTTCTCTTCTCGCTCTTCACCGCCGTCGTCTTCGGCATCACCCAGCGCGCAGAGCCCCGCCTGATGATCCGTTTCGGCCTCTTCACCTTCGCAGCTTTCGTCGGCGGCACCATCGCCGCCAGCTGGCTCATGTTCTTCATCAAACGCTAGTCGACACTGCCCGTTGTTTGTCATCCCGTTAGGATCTGCTTCTGTACTCCTCCACCACTCAGCAAACTGCTCAAGCAAACGCGAAAGCCCCAACTCCTAAGAGTCGGGGCTTTCGTTTACCACCTACAACCTCTATGGCTCAGCATTTGGATCCGGAGCTTCCCCCGCACCCTGCTCTTCCATCTGCTTCTGCATCTCTTCACGCTTTTTCTCACGTGCTTCAGCACGCTTCTGTGCCTTCTCGTTCAACTCCTGCTCGGCACCGAGCAGTTCGATCACAGCCATCTCCGCTGCATCGCCCTTACGCGTATACGTCCGGACAATCCGCAGATAGCCACCCGGCCGCGTCGCATACCGCGGCGCCACCGTCGTAAACAAACGAGTCACCGACTCATCCGTCATCAGGTAAGCAAGCGCCTGCCTGCGCGAGTGAACATCACCCTTCTTGCCCAAGGTGATCATCTTTTCAACAATCGGCCGCGAAGCCTTGCACTTGGTAATGGTGGTTTCAACCCGGTCGTTCAGGATAATGGAAGTCACCAGGTTGCGCAGCATAGCCCGGCGGTGAGAAGTGTTGCGGCCTAGTTTGAAGCCGCCATTACGATGACGCATGATAATCTCCTTCGACTGGCCATCTGGCCTGAGTCGGACTTGCAAAACGAATCCTGGGAAGAGGACGGACAAAGTCCCCTTCCCGAGTTACTGCTTAGAAATTCTCAGGCTCGTTGACCAAGTCGAGGTCGTCGTCTTCGTCCTCATCCTCGTCTTCGTCGTCATCATCGTCGAACGAACCATAGCTCGCCGCCAACGTTGCCGCCGGCAGAACCGACGTCGGACCAGGCTGCGGATTCCCGTTCTCGTCGATCTTCATCCCGAGTGACAGGCCCATCTGCGCCAGGATTTCCTTGATCTCGTTCAGCGACTTGCGGCCGAAGTTCTTGGTCTTCAACATCTCGGCTTCGGTCTTCTGGATCAGCTCGCCGATGGTCGCAATGTTGGCATTCTTCAGGCAGTTGTAGCTGCGCACCGAAAGCTCGAGCTCTTCAACCGAGCGATTCAGGTTCTCGTTCCGAATCGAAGGTCCATCGTGCATTCCATCGTGGCCTGCTTCCATCTCTTCTTCAAAGTTGATGAAGATCGTCATGTGGTCCTTCAGCAGCTTCGCCGAAAGTCCAAGCGCGTCTGCCGGAAGCACCGTACCGTTGGTCCAGATCTCAATCGAAAGCTTGTCATAGTCGGTGATCTGACCCAGACGAGCAGCCTCGACAACGTAGTTCACTTTACGAACCGGCGAGTGAACCGAATCAACCGGAATAAAGCCAAGACCGAGGTCCTGGTCGAAATTCTTGTCAGCAGAAATGTAGCCGCGACCACGCTTCAGCCGCATCTCCATATCGATCTTCCCGCCTTCGGAGATCGTGCAGACGTACACGTTCGGGTCGAGTATCTCAACGTCACCGTCAGCCTCGATCATGCCGGAAGTAATCACGCCGGCCACATCGGAACGCAGGTAAAGTGCCTTCGGGCCGTCTCCGTTCAGCTTGAACGGGATCTGTTTCAAATTCAGGATGATGTCCGTCGCGTCTTCGACAACGCCTGTGATCGACTGAAATTCGTGCAGCACACCCTCAATGCGCACAGCCGTCACAGCCGCGCCTTCGATCGAAGAAAGCAGCGTACGCCGAAGTGCATTACCAATCGTCGTACCAAAGCCACGCTCAAAAGGCTGCGCGCTGAACTTGCCGAACTTTTGGTTGAGTGTTTCGTTCTCGACTGCAAGACGCTTGGGCTTCTGGAAACCTCTCCAAAGCATAGGTGAATCTCCTTTACCATCGCAGCCGCGAAGCAGTTTGCGGCCGGTGGATCGTTCGGTTGTCTTACAAAAACAACGTTGCGCGACTCACTCCCCGCTTCGGTCGGAAGCAGGAAGTAAGTCGCGTCAGTTCTTACTTCGAGTAAAGTTCGACGATCAGCTGCTCATTCACCGGCAACTGCACATCCTCACGCTTCGGCAGGGCGATGATCTTGCCCGAGAGCGTATCACGATTGATGTCGATCCAGGTCACAGCCTGCAGACCACCCGCAAATTCCTTCGCGGTCTCGAGCACGCCCAGCGCCTTCGAGCCTTCGCGCACCATGATCTCGTCGCCAACCTTGCACTGAAATGAGGGAATGTTTACCTTGCGGCCGTTCACCTGCACATGGCCGTGGCGAACAATCTGCCGCGCCTGGCGCCGGCTGGTCGCAAGCCCCATACGGTAGCAAACATTATCGAGACGCGTCTCGAGCTGCTGCAACAGCAGGTCGCCGGTTACACCGTTCTTGTTCGAAGCCTTCTGGTAGTAAGCCCTGAACTGAGTCTCAAGCGTAAAGTAGATGCGCTTGGCTTTCTGCTTCTCACGCAGCTGCAAACCGTAGCCCACAACCTTCTTCACCTTGCGCGACTGGCCATGTTGGCCGGGCGGGAAGTTACGCTTTTCAACCGGGCACTTTTCAGTAAAGCACTTCGGTCCCTTGAGGAACAACTTCACACCATCGCGCCGACACATGCGGCACACAGGTCCTGTATAACGAGCCATGAGTTTCTCCTGATTCGAGTGTCGATCGCTTTACACGCACATAAAACGGTGCGCTTCCTCGCGATCCGTAGAACAAAGGTTTAGTTTCTGGTTCTCTGTTCTCAGAGTTCATCGCTACTAAGAACAGAGAACCACAACTGAGAACAAATCAAACACGACGGCGCTTCGGAGGACGGCAACCATTATGCGGCATCGGCGTAACATCGCGGATTGACCGAACATCGATGCCCGCCGTCGCGAGTGCACGAATCGCCGATTCACGCCCGGAACCAGGGCCCGAAACCCGCACATCGACCGAGCGCAGACCATGCTCACGCGCACTGTTTGCCGCTCCGACTGCAGCCTGCTGCGCCGCGAACGGAGTGCCCTTCCGCGAACCGCGAAAGCCCAGCGAACCCGAAGACTTCCAGCTCAGCGTGTTGCCGGTCTGGTCCGTAATCGTCACGATGGTGTTGTTGAAGGAAGCTTGGATGAACACGAGGCCATAAGGGACGTTCTTCCGTTCCCGCTTCTTGAACTTCTTGCCTTTGCCGGAAGCAGCCTTGCCGGTTTTTTGCTGATTCTGTGTCTTCGCCATTACTTGGTCACCTTCTTCTTGCCGGCAACCGTTCCCTTACGGGGACCTTTGCGGGTACGTGCATTGGTGTGAGTACGCTGTCCGCGCACCGGCAGCGAACGGCGATGACGCAGACCGCGATACGACTGGATCTCGATCAGGCGCTTGATATTGAGCGAAATCTCCTTGCGGAGATCGCCCTCAATCTGCCCCTGCTTTTCGATAATCTGACGAATCGTGTTGAGCTGGTCCTCGTCAAGAGTGCCAACCTTCACCACAGGATCGATGTCAGCTTCGGTAAGAATCTTCGCCGCGCGAGAGTCTCCGATGCCATAGATATAGGTAAGTCCAATCCGCACCTGTTTATTGTTAGGTACGTCGACTCCGGCAATACGTGCCATAGCTTTTTCCTTAAGGTTAGCTCCCGAACTAGATCGGTAAGCGGGTCTCCGGTTACGGAGCTACTCCAGCAGGTTCAACGCAAGCCTTGATTGCGGCTAACTAGCCCGATGGTTCCGTCTAAGAAGTACTTAGCCCTGGCGCTGCTTGTGTTTCGCGTTTTCACAGATCACGCGAACCACACCGCGGCGATGAATGACCTTGCACTTATCGCAGATCTTCTTTACTGACGCACGAACCTTCATAAACGTCCTTTCTTCCCGGCAGGCTCACCTGCCGTTTTGTCCAGAGCCGCGCAACTTCGCATGGTCTGGACGAAACCTGAATTTGGCTGGAGTCTTACCGACGCACAGCTTACTTGTAGCGATACACAATACGGCCGCGATTGAGGTCATACGGACTTAACTCAATGGCGACGCGATCCCCAGGCAGAATGCGAATGAAGTTTTTGCGCATGCGTCCAGAGACGTGAGCTAGAGCCTGATGTTTATTCTCGAGCTCCACCTTGAACATGGCATTGGGCAGCGTTTCCACGACCACCGCCATCACTTCGATTGCATCTTCCTTCGACAAACGGATCTCCTTGGCTTGCTCTATGCTTCCTGGCGCTGATCGGTACTTGCACCATCTTCAATACTACCCCACAATCGACTTTGTTGCACGTCAGGGCTCGGGCTAGCGAGTCAGGACCAGCGGACCATCCTTGGTAATAGCAACGGTATGCTCGAAATGTGCACTATAACTACCATCAACCGTTACAGCCGTCCAACCATCTTTCAGCACCTTCACCTCAGCCTTGCCGGCATTGATCATCGGTTCGATCGCAAGTACCATGCCGGCCTTCAGCCTGGGCCCCTTGCCCCGCGTCCCAAAGTTCGGAACCTGCGGATCTTCATGCATGGTCTTGCCGATCCCATGGCCCACAAACTCGCGCACCACCCCAAAACCCTGTGCCTCGCACATCTCCTGGACCGCGGCAGAAATATCACCCAGGCGCCCACCGACCCGCGCTTCAAGAATAGCGGCCTCGAGTGATGCCTTCGTGACCTCGAGCAGCTTCTTCGTCCTCGCGCTGGGCGTGCCGATCGCGTAAGTGACTGCCGCGTCCGAATAGAACCCATCCACAATCACGCCACAGTCAATCGAAAGAATATCGCCATCCTTCAAGACCGTCCTCTCACTCGGCATCCCATGCACCACCTGATCGTTCAGCGACGTGCACAACGCCGCGGGAAACCCATGGTACCCCTTGAACGCTGCCTTCGCACCGAATGAGGCGATCTCGCGATTAGCAACAATTTCCAGGTCCATGGTCGTCTTGCCAGCGATGACAAGCGGGCGAATCGCCTCGTGAACCTTACGCAGAATCTGCCCCGAGAAGCGCATCTTCTCGATTTCCGCCGGTGTTTTAATCATGATAGCCACTACGTCACCACCGCGCGGAAGGCATGAATCGCGGCAAAAATTGCTTTGGTGACCTGTGCGACAGGAGCTGACCCGTCGACCTCGATAAAGCTGCCTAGAGCACGGTAGTGCTCAATGGCAGGCCCCGTCTTCTGTGAAAATTCCTGCATGCGCTTTTCAAAGGCAGCCTCGGTGTCATCGGAACGCTGTTCGAGACGGCTTCCATCGACATCACATACACCCTCCACTTCTGGCGGGTTCGTGTAAATGTTATAAATCCTGCCGGCAGGCGAAATCCGCCGACCCGTTATCCGTCGCAGCAACTCATCATGCGGCACGACAAGGCTTAGAGCGTAAACAGCGAGCGACGCGCCGCGTCCAGACGAAGCACTCTCTTTGACTCTATCCGCGGCCGTGTATCGATCAAGCCAATCAGCCTGCGGAAGGGTTCTCGGAAAGCCATCTAGAATGTACCCCCGCTCACAATCCGGCTGCGCGAGCCGATCGGCCACCATGTCATTCACAAGATCATCCGGCACCAGTTCACCCTGCGACATAAGCGATTCTGCCAGCATCCCAAGTTCCGTTCGCCGTTGACGATGCTCGCGCAACAGATCACCCGTCGAGATCTGCGGAATGCCAAACTGCTCCACAAGCATCTTTGCCTGCGTCCCCTTGCCAACACCGGGCGGCCCGATCAAAAGAATTGGGCCCGGCAGGAAGTCTACCGAGCCTCCGTCTGACGTGTGCGATGTCATAGTCTTGTCTCGTGCCTACCAGCTCTTGCGGCCACGGATCCGACCAGATTTCGGCGAGAATCCATCGTAGTGACGCATGATCAGCTGTGATTCAATTTGCTGAATCGTGTCCATGGCAACACCAACTACGATCAGCAACGAAGTCCCGCCAAAGTAGAAGTTGACGCCAAGGCCGTTCGTCACGAAGTTTGGTAAACGATCAAAGACTCCTCCGATCAGCGGAATGTGATTGAAATGAATACCGCTGATCAGCAGTGTCGGAATGAGGGAGATAATGATGAGGTAGATGGCGCCAACAAGGGTGATACGCGTCAGCACGTCATTGATGAAGTCCGAAGTACGCCTGCCTGGCCGGATCCCTGGAATAAAGCCACCATACTTCCGCATGTTATCGGCGATATCATCCGGCCGGAATACGATCGAGATATAGAAGTAAGCGAAGAAGATGATAGCAACGACATACGCCAGTTCATACAGCGGCTCGCCCGGAGCGATAGCACGCAAAATCGGCCCGAAGAATGTCGTATCGGAAAGCTTCGCCGACCCGAAGAAGCTCATCCCGCTGAACAACAGTGGTGCCGAGAGAATGGAACTCGCAAAGATCACCGGCATCACACCACCGGAGTTCACCTTCAGCGGCAGGTGCGTCGCCCCACCCTGCGTCATGCGACGGCCAACAATCCGCTTCGCATACTGCACGGGAATGCGACGTTCTGACCGCTCGACAAAGATGATGAAGGCGACAACGGCGATCATCATCGCGACCAGCACGAGTAGCGCGATAGGAGTGAACGCTCCCCAGGCGTTGGTGCTCGCCTTCTCGTATAGCTCGGCGATGCCCTTTGGCAGTCCTACAACGATGCCCGTAAAAATGAGCAATGACATCCCATTGCCGATACCACGTTCGGTAATCTGTTCGCCCAGCCACATGATAAAGGCAGTTCCCGCAGTCAAGGTCAGCACGCACATGGGAATAAACGCCCACTTGCTGATCGTCACCATCGACTGCCCAGTCGTCGTATTCGTCAGAGTCAGGGCGATGGCGGTCGACTGCACCACACCCAACAGCACGGTGACGTAGCGAGTCCACTGAGTGATCTTGCGGCGCCCCATCTCGCCTTCCTTCTGCAGTTTCGCAAGCGGCTCGTAGATAACCGTAAGCAGCTGGAAGATAATCGACGCCGTGATGTACGGCATGATTCCCAGTGCGAACACAGTGAGCTTGCGCAGATTACCGCCTGAAAACAGATCGACCAGGCCAAGCGCAGAGCCGGAATTTGCATTGAAGAATTCAGCCAGCATCTTGGCATTGATGCCCGGTGTCGGAATATGCGCCCCCAGGCGATACACCGCAAGCAGGCCAAGCGTAAACAGAACACGGGTCCGGAGATCCGGAATTCTGAAGATGTTTGCGATTTTCTCGAACATCGGGGTCCTTCGTTGTACTCTGCGGCTCGAGGCCTGGGATTGTCTGCTCGCACCATCTTAGTGCGTCGGCGTGCATCATGCGCAAAAGGCCGCAAGGAGATACTCGCAGCCTTTCGCTTTCCATCCAGAAGCTAAGCCGCTTCAGCCTCATTCCCAATCACGATCGCCCTGCCACCGGCTTTTTCGATCGCTTCTTTTGCGGTCTTCGAGAACTTGTGGGCATATACCGTTAATGCTGCACTGATCTGCCCGTTGTTCAACACCTTGATCAGCGAATTCTTGCGACGGCGCAAACCCAACTCGACAATTCTGTCGAGCGTGAACTCAGTCTCGTTCTCGGTAGCATGCAGTTCCGCCAGGCGATCCAGCCCCACAACCGTATACTCAACACGAAAAATGTTGGTGAAGCCGCGCTTCGGTAGGCGACGGTGAAGCGGCATCTGACCGCCTTCAAAACCGCGCATCAGCGACGAGCCTGAACGTGAACCCTGGCCCTTGTGTCCCCGGGTCGACGTTTTGCCCATACCTGAGCCCATACCGCGACCGACACGCTTCTTGTTTTCATTCGCCTTTTTAGGGGCACGCAGATTCGATAGATTACGGATTGCCATGTTATTCCTCGCTAAGCGCCATACCTACTCATAGTAAGTTGACTCGCATGTGGATGTTACTCATAACTCGTTGGTAGACTTACTCAACCACGCGGACAAGGTGAGGAACTTTCTTCACCATACCGTGGATCGAAGGCGTATCTTCACGCTCAATGACCTGATTCAAACGCGTAAAACCCAGACCCTTGATGGTCAGCTTTTGCTTAGTCGGCGCGCAGATCATAGAACGAAAATACTGTAGCTTGATCATGGAATGTGCCATTCAACTTCTCCTGAAACTCTCTTACAGCTCGTCGATTGATTTGCCACGGCCGGCTGCAACTTCAGTACGGTCGCGCAACTGGATCAATGCGTCAAACGTCGCCTTTACCACGTTGTGTGGGTTGGCTGTACCGAGGGACTTCGTCAGGACGTTCTGTATCCCGCACGACGTCATCACAGCACGGACGGTCTTACCGGCAATTACGCCTGTACCTTCCGGAGCCGGCTTCAACATCACCTGGCCGGCCCCGAAGTGGCCCAGCACCTGGTGAGGAATTGTGGTCTCGGTCAAATTGATCTTGAAGAGGTTCTTCTTTGCGGCTTCAATCCCCTTGCGAATCGCCTGAGGCACTTCCTTTGCCTTGCCTGATCCATAACCAACCACGCCCTCGGCCGGATCGCCGATCACGACCAAAGCCGCAAACGACATATTCTTTCCGCCCTTGACTACCTTCGTCACGCGATTAATCGAGACTACCTCATCCTTGAGGTTGAGCCGATTTGCGTCGAGTTTCTTCCGCATTGCCATAGTATTTTCCTGTTCTGAGCCTGCAGATACAACGTTGGAAAATCGAACTAGAAGTCCAGTCCAGCCTCACGTGCCGCTTCGGCAAGAGCCTTTACGCGCCCGTGATACAGATAACCGCCACGATCAAACACGATCTTCTTGATGCCCTTTTCCTGCGCGCGTTCTGCGATCAGCTTACCCACGCGACGAGCCGCTTCCACGTTGCCGCCGTAAGCGACCTCTTCACCCTTCTTGCCGGCGGAGGAAGCCGATACGAGCGTGTTCCCGGTCGCATCGTCAATGATCTGAGTGTAGATGTGGTTCAGCGAACGATAGACGTTCAGGCGAGGACGCGATGCGGTACCGGACATCTTCTCGCGGATACGCGTATGAACACGCTGACGGATGACATTTCTTTGGCGTGGATTAATCATTTTACTTTCCTTCCTAACAGCGTCCGCAGCCCCTGCGGACGTTCGGTGATAGTGAATAAATCAGAAACAAATCTCCGCCACGAACTACTTCGCACCAGTCTTGCCGACCTTCTTCTTCAGCTTTTCGCCCGTGTAACGGACACCCTTGTTCTTGTAAGGGTCAGGCTTGCGAAGCGAGCGCATATCAGCGGCGACCTGGCCAACCTTCTGCCGATCAATCCCAGCAACCGTCAGGTGCAACTGCTTTGCGTCGATTGTCACCTCTATGCCGGACGGCAACGGAAACTCAATCGGGTGCGAATACCCGAGGGTAAACACAACCATGTTCTTGCTTTTCATCTCAGCACGGTAGCCGATGCCGACAATGTCCAGTTCCTTCGTCCAACCGGTAGTTACACCAGTCACAGCGTTGAATACCAGCGCACGCGCGAGCCCGTGAAACCCGGCCTGGGAATCATTCTCGCGTTCGACGATCAAGTCGTTATCCTTCTTGACCAACGAAATCCCGTTCGGGATCAGTGCAGTAACCTTACCCCTCGGACCTTCGACCAGAACAGTGTTTCCCTCAACGGTGTACTTCACCGTGGACGGCATAGCAATCGGCTTTTTTCCAATACGCGACATACAAATCCTCACTAGCTTGCGAGTCCTGGCGACAACCTTGCCATTCCACTGCAGCCCCTGCTACTTCCAAATACCGAGTTACCAAACTTCGCAGAGCAACTCGCCGCCGACTCCTTCGCGCCGCGCCTGCCGCCCAGTCATCACACCCTTCGGTGTGGTCATAATCGAAATACCGAGGCCGCCCTGAACACGACGAATCTCATCCTTGCCCAGATACACACGGCAGCCGGGACGGGAGACACGCTGCAGATCACGAATGACGGACTGGTTCTGCAGGTCGTACTTCAGGTACACCCGAATTAACTTCATGCCTTCCTCTTCGGTCGGCTTGTAGTTCGAGATGTAACCCTCTTCCTTCAGGATGCGCGCAATCTCCGCCTTCAACTTCGAGGCAGGGACGTCAAGCTTCTGGTGACGCGAACGCATGGCGTTGCGGATGCGGGTCAGAAAGTCTGCTACCGGGTCTGTCAAATTCATTGTTTCTCCTTCATCCCCCGTTCGCCTCGAGTGTCTCTCGAGGAACCAGCGGGAACGCTTGCTACGGTCGAACAAACTTCAAACTTCAAACTACCAGCTCGACTTGACGACGCCTGGGATTTCACCCTTCAGTGCGAGGGAGCGGAAGCAAAGCCGGCAGACGCCGAACTTGCGAAGGAACGCACGCGGACGCCCGCAGAGCTGGCACCGATTATGCTGGCGGGACTTGAACTTTGGAACTCGTGCGTCTTTGACGCGTTTTGCAGTCGTTGACATGGATCTTCCTATCTATCGGGTCTGTCGAGCATCAGTGAGGTTCTAGAAGACTATGCGCCAACTCGGAAGGGCATGCCGAAGCCCTTGAGCAGCGTACGCGCGCCGTTATCGTCCTGAGCAGTCGTGACAATCGTCACGTTCATGCCCTTCAGCTTATCGACCTTTGCGTAATCGATTTCCGCAAAGATGAGCTGGTCGCGCAGGCCCAGTGTGTAATTTCCCCGGCCGTCAAAGCTCTTGGTCGAGACCCCACGGAAGTCACGAACGCGCGGCAGAGCAATGGAAATCAGCCGATCCAAAAACTCGTACATGGCATCGCCACGCAGCGTGACCATGGCACCGATCGGCATGCCCTCGCGCAGCTTGAACTGCGCAATGGACTTCTTGGCCTTGGTGACGACAGGCTTTTGGCCGGCAATGGCAGCCAGGTCGGCGACCAAAGGATCCATGATCTTGACGTTCTGAGTGGCTTCACCCAGACCCATGTTAATAACGATTTTCTCTATCCGCGGGATCGCCATCGGATTGCTGATGCCCAGTTCTTTTTTTAACGACTCCTTGATCTCGGAGTCATACTTTGTGCGAAAACGTGAGGCCATAAAGTACTTCGCTTTCTCCACGGTGTTCGGGGTGCTCCAGGATCAGCCTTCGACCCTTTCGGCGTATACCGTTTCGTGGGGTGAACCGTTTGTTAGTATACCGACTTATTTGCCGGAATGTCACGCTCGCGGTTTGCTTCCTACTTCTTTTTACCCTTTGTTGCGATCGCGACGTCATTGGTCTTTGCGAATCGCACCTTGGTCTCTCCCTCGATGCGTGCACCGGTCCGAGTCTTGTTGCCTTCGGAATCAACCAGCATCACGTTCGAGATGTGAATGGTCGCTTCCTGCTCCGCAATTCCACCCTTGATGTTCCGCTGTGGGTTAGGCTTCACATGCTTCTTCATCAGCATCACGCCCTCAACCAGCACGCGATTCTTTTCCCCAAGAACACGCAGAACACGGCCCTTTTTTCCCGCATCCTTGCCTGCAATCACCACAACCTGGTCATTACGCTTAATCTTGCTCTTGAACTTTGGCTTTTCCTGCATACGAACTGGCATATCGAACCCTTTCCTCGGCCTTCCTGTTACTCTGCGGAGCCGGAATCCGCGTTACTTCAAATTAGATAACTTCAGGAGCAAGCGAGACGATCTTTAGGAACTTCTTCTCGCGCAATTCACGGGCAACGGGTCCAAACACGCGCGTGCCGACAGGCTCGTTGCCATCGTTGATCACAACGGCGGCGTTCTCATCGAAGCGGATGTACGTTCCATCACGCCGACGATACTCCTTGCGGGTCCGTACGATCACAGCCTTGACGACCTTGCCCTTCTTGACCGTGCCGTCGGGCGAAGCTTCTTTCACAGCAGCCGTGACCACATCACCCAGACCGGCCTTTTTACCCAGACCGCCCCCCAGGGGCAGAATCACTTGAAGCTTGCGGGCGCCGGAGTTATCGGCAACCGTAAGCATGGTACGCATTTGTACTGACATGACAATCTCCCGGAGCGTTCGGCCCCTCAAAACCTGACTTACTTGGCTGCGGCAACCACGGCATCGGACTTCACCGGCGCGGGTTCAGAGAGCGACGAACGCCGGACGATCTCTTCAAGAGACCAGCGCTTCAGCTTCGAGAGCGGCCGCACTTCACGAATCCGAACCACATCGCCCATGCGCGCCGAGTTCTGCTCGTCATGCGCATAGAACTTCTTGTTTGATTTCATCACGCGCTTGTACTTCGGGTGCGCCTTCCGCATTTCGATCTCGACCACGATCGTCTTCATCATCTTCGTCGAAACCACAATGCCGATCTTTTCGTTGCGTCGTCCAGCGGCCTGTTCGGGAGTTTCCTGTACAGCGCTTACCTGGGTCTCTGCCATCGCTATGCCTTGCCTTTCTGCGCAACTGCGGTGGCAGCGGCATGCTTGCGTTCGGTGCGTGTGCTCTTCGCCGGCGCTACATTCCTGACCACCGGGTTTGCGCTCTTCTCAGCCGCCAGCTGACGCTCTCGCGCAACCGTCTTGGCGCGTGCAATGTCGAGCTTAAGCACACGCAGCTTCTTCACGCCCTCCTGGTTCCCCAGGCTCTTCTGAAATCGCAGGCGAAAGAGCTGCTCGGCTGCAGTGCTCTGCGTGCCAATCAACTCCTCGTCACTCTGAGTTCTGATCTTTTCCAGTTCCATTTCCCTATCCTTCTCGCCTGAACGGCAGTGCAGACGTACTTAGTGGTGGTACATCTCTTTGCTTCGGTTACTTCGCAGCAACTGCAACCTTGACATCGTGACGCTGAACAAAGCTTGTCTTGAGTGGAAGCTTGTGAGCCGCCAGACGCATCGCTTCCCGCGCCAGCTCAGGGGTCACGCCTTCCATCTCGAACAGGATCCGCCCTGGGCGAACTACACAGACCCAGTGGTCCGGCGCGCCTTTACCTTTGCCCATACGCGTTTCAGCCGGCTTTTTGGTGATGGGCTTGTCAGGAAATATTCGCAGCCACACCTTTCCGCCACGCTTGATGAAGCGCGTCATCGCGATACGGCTTGCTTCAATCTGCCGGTCGGTAATGTAACCGCATTCCATCACCTTTAGCCCATAGTCGCCGAAGCTCAAATCAGAGCCGCGCCAGGCCTTACCCTTCATGCGTCCGCGCTGCTGCTTGCGGAACTTAACTTTCTTCGGCATCAACATAGTGCAATCCTCGCGTGCTCTTCAGCACATACTCGAATACTTGGTTTCGACCCTGAATGCTAGGCCGTGAACGCGCCCGCAGTCGCCGGAGCCACAACACTCTGGTCGCGACGCTTCTTCTGCTCGTAGATATCGCCGCGGTAAACCCAGGTCTTCACGCCAATGATCCCGTAGGTCGTGTGCGCTTCCGAAAAGCCGTAGTCAATATCCGCGCGCAACGTGTGCAGCGGCAGGCGTCCCTGCAGATACCATTCCGAACGCGCAATTTCGTTGCCGTTCAGACGGCCGGAAACACGCACCTTGATACCCTTGCAGCCGAAACGCAACGCCGAGTCAACGCTCTTGCGCATCGCACGCCTAAAGCTGACACGCTTCTCCAGTTGCAGCGCGATCGCCTCAGAGACTAACTGGGCATCCAGCTCAGGCTTGTTGACTTCGAGGATGTCAATGAACACTTCGCGCGACGTACGCTTCTGAATGTCAGCTTTCAGCTTGTCAATCTCCGCACCCTTGCGGCCGATGATGATGCCCGGACGCGCCGTGCGAATGATCAGCCGCAGCTTGTTACCTGGACGCTCGACCTCTACCGAGCTCACGCCGGCAGCCTTCAGCTTCTCGCGCAGCTCAGCCTTCAGCTTCACGTCCTCGACCAGCAGCTTGTCGTAGCCACGCTCCACAAACCAGCGCGACTTCCACGGCTTGTTGATGCCGAGGCGAAACCCATACGGATGGACTTTCTGTCCCATAGCTTCCCTATTCTCCAGCCGGCCGGTTGAGCCGGCTCGAACCTTGTTCACAAACTCTTAGTCTACCGTTCCCCGCAGTCAGCGGAAACAGAAATCAACTACACCTTGGCTTTTGCGGTCTTTCTCGCCGGTGCCTTTTTGGCGACTGTCTTTGCCGCCGGGTTTTTTCCTGCTGCCTTACCCGTCTCAGCCGATGTGGTCGTCGTGCCTGCCGTAACAACACCCTTCTCGGCTACCGTGACAATAATGTGGCAAAGACGACGCTGATAACGGAACGCACGGCCCATGGGCGCCGGACGCACGCGCTTCATACGCGGGCCTTCGTTCGCGATCGCGGTCCGCACATACAGGTTGTCGACGTCCACATCGAGCCCCTGTTCCTGAGAGACATACGACGCATTGGCGATCGCGGACTGCAGGACTTTTTCAACCACAGGCGCCATGCGCTTGGTCGAAAAATGAATGGTGTTGATCGCCTGCTCGACCCGCAGGCCCTTGATCATGTCAAGAACGAGCTTGGCCTTCTGTGGACTGGTGCGCTGGAATTTAGCTTCCGCGCGAAACTCTCGAACTGCTGCAACTGTCTTTGCCATATTGTGTTCCTTCGGTCTTCCTGAACCTGAGCCGTAGCCCCGTCTTCTGCTCTTAGCGAGGTTTGGCCGAGCTCTCGCCCGATTTGGCCGAGTGGCCTTTGAACGTTCTGGTGGCTGAAAATTCACCCAGTTTGTGGCCCACCATGTTTTCCGTCACATAAACCGGAATAAACTTGCGGCCGTTATGCACCGCAATGGTATGCCCCACGAACTCGGGGAAGATCGTCGAGCGGCGCGACCAGGTCCGCACCACCTTCTTGTCGTTGGCCTGGTTCATCACCTCGACTTTTTTCATCAGGTGACCGTCAATAAACGGACCCTTCTTCGCAGAACGTGACATGTGAAACTCCTCAGCTGTACTCGATCAAACGAATCCATTGGCTGGTACCCTTACGCCGCCGGACTTGGTGTAGCTTTTACTTCCCTCTTATTCACTAGCCAGGCAACAAACTACTTCGTGCGCCGTGTAACCCGGAACACATCTGTCCGCTTGTTATTACGCGTCTTGTAACCACGCGTTGGCTGTCCCCAAGGGGTAACCGGGTGACGACCGCCCGACGTCTTACCTTCACCACCACCGTGCGGGTGATCGACAGGGTTCATCGACACACCGCGATTGGCGGGGCGGATACCCTTCCAGCGGTTCCGGCCAGCCTTACCGATCGTCACGTTCTCATGGTCCGTATTGCCGACCTGGCCAATTGTAGCCATACAGTCGACAAGCACCTTGCGCGTTTCGCCCGAAGGCAATTTCAGCAGCGCGTACTCATCTTCCTTGGCGATCAGGTTGACCTGAGCCCCGGCCGAACGTGCCATCTGTGCGCCCTTGCCCGGACGCAACTCGATGTTGTGCACGATCGTACCCAGAGGAATGTTCTTGAGCGGCAGCGCGTTGCCCACAAGGATATCCGCCTCGGGGCCGGACATCACCTGCTGGCCAACCTTCAAACCAACCGGCTGAATCATGTACCGCTTTTCGCCATCCGCATAGTGGATCAGCGCAATCCGCGAGCTGCGGTTCGGATCATACTCAATCGTCGCCACCGTGCCCGGAATCCCGAACTTGTCACGCTTGAAGTCGATCAAGCGCAGCTTCTGCTTGTGTCCGCCGCCTTGGTGCCGGATCGACATGCGGCCTTCACTGTTACGTCCACCCGTACGAGGCTTCACCGAAAGCAGTGGCTTGTGCGGCTTGTTCGTCGTGAGGTCGTCGTTCACCAGCTTCGTCTGGAAGCGCAGCGTCGGGGTAATCGGTCTGAAACTCTTGATCGGCATTTCGTCTCTCCTAGCGCTGAGCTCTCTAAGTCGAAGCCCGCTAGTTAGGTGTTACTGGTTCTGCTGTAAGTCATAGAGCAAGCTAGGTGCTTGCAGCTAGATGGCATTCAGGTAGTCCGGCATCTTCTCGCCTTCTTTCAGGCGAACATAAGCCTTCTTCCAGTCAGGGCGATAGCCAGTAAACTTCCCGCGCTTGCGCTCCTTACCTTCAACGATCGAAGTCCGGACGCCCGAAACCTTTACCTTGAACAAGCTTTCGACAGCCTGTTTCACTTCGGTCTTGGTCGCTTTCTCGGCGACTTCAAACACCAGCGTGTTCTGAGTTTCCTTCACGGTCATGCCCTTCTCGGTAATCAGGGGCCGACGAATCACGGTATACAGGGTAGGCATTACGCCACCTCTTTCTCAGCCGCAACTGCGTGCTGACGCTTCGAGACTGCCTTCTTCAAGGTGTCCTGGATGGCTTCAAACGCATCGCGCGAGAAGATGGCATGCTCATAACGCAGCAGGTCGTAAGGGTGCACTTCGCTCGAAAGTACAAGCTCCACCCCCTGCAGGTTACGGCTCCCAAGGTACAGCTTCTCTTCAAGCTTGCGGCTCGATTCGACAAGCAGTGTGGTTTTGCCGGCCTCGAGCTTGGTCAACGCCTGGCGATACAGCTTGGTCTTGCCTTCCGCAAGCTCAAACGTATCGACAATCGTAAACTTGCCATCTTGGATCTTTGCCGAGATCGCCGAGCGCAGCGCGCCCATCAGTTTCTTGCGCGGGAACTGGTACTCGTAGCTACGCGGCTGCGGTCCGTGAACCGTACCGCCGCCACGCCAGATAGGCGAACGAATCGAGCCGACACGCGCGCGCCCGGTACCCTTCTGCTTCCAGAGCTTGCGGCCTGCACCGGAGACATTCTTGCGCACCTTGGTGGCTGCCGTACCCTGCCGGAGGGCTGCACGGTAATGCTTCACAGCCTCCCAGAGCAGGGCATCATTGATCTCGGTCGTGAAAAGTTCGTCGAGCTCAAACTCGCCCACCTTCTCTCCCGCCAGACTGACTACATTTACATTCGCCATCGTCATCTACCTATCGCCGGCGATCGTTGCCGCCGGCCTTCCGCTTGTTTGTCCGCCATCAGCGCGGCTGCTGTCGTTTGACAGCACTTCCCTGCACTTTACTGTCTTTTCTGCCCTTCACTGTCTCTCTACTTTTTCTTGGCAGGTGCAGCCTTCTTCGAAGCCTTCAGCGCATCCTTCGTAGCCGCGCCAGCAAAGCCACGACGCTCACGCGGCGGTGATTTGGCCTTCGAAATCAGCACGAAAGCCTCACGATGGCCTGGAACTGCGCCCTCGACCAACAAAAGATTGTCTTCGAGATCAATAGCGCGGATACGCAGGTTGCGAACCGTGATCTGCACATCGCCCATATGACCTGGCATACGCTGACCAGGAAACACGCGGGAAGGAAACGAGGAGGCACCGATCGAGCCCTGCACCTGGAACATGTGACCGTGCGACTTCGGACCGCCACCAAAGCCATGGCGCCGGATGACACCAGCAAAGCCGCGGCCCTTTGAGGTCCCGATCACATCGACGAAACGTTCGTTCTCGAAGATGTCAACCAGGATGCGGTCGCCTGCCTTAACAGCTTCGGTCTCTCCCGTCGCCACTTCGAACGGTACTTCGCGGATCATCCGAAACGGAGGCACATTCGACTTGGCAAAATGCCCCGTCATTGCCTTATTGATCTTGCTGGCTTTTACAAAATCGACGTACCCAATCTGGGCCGCATCGTAGCCGTCTTTGGCGACTGTCTTCAATTGCGTAATCACGCACGGACCAGCCTTCAACACCGTCACGGGATGCACATCCCCACGTTCGTCGAAGATCTGCGTCATTCCGATTTTTTTGCCGAGAATTCCTGTTACTGACATCGTCTTTTCCTTTCCTCATCATGCCCGTCCGGGCACTGCCGGTCTTACAAGCCACTTAGGTCTGCTACTTCTGAACCGTCTTGATCTCAACGTCCACGCCAGCAGGAAGATCCAGCTTCATCAAGGCATCGACCGTCTGCTGAGTCGGCTCGAGGATGTCGATCAGCCGCTTGTGAGTCCGGATCTCAAATGCCTCGCGAGACTTCTTATCCACATGCGGCGAACGCAGAACGCAATACTTATTCTTCATCGTCGGCAGCGGTATCGGACCGGCAACCTGAGCGCCCGTGCGCTTTGCCGTCTCGACGATCTCACCGGTCGAAGTATCCAGAACACGGTAGTCATACGCCTTCAAACGAATCCTGATTCTCTGTCCAGCCATAACTTGTCTCTTCTCTCAATCCAAAGATCGTTTGGAGTAGCTGCCGGCGATGAACTTCTACACCAGCCAGCAGCTCTCGTTGGTCTCGACTTACTTGATAATTTCCGAAATCGTCCCCGCGCCCACGGTCCGGCCGCCTTCACGAATCGCGAAGCGCAGACCCTTCTCCATGGCCACCGGCGTATGCAGCGTAATCTCCAGCTGGATGTTATCGCCAGGCATGCACATCTCGGTGC
>CAHJWN010000064.1 GCA_903642265.1 Acidobacteriaceae bacterium
CGGGGTGGAGCAGCCCGGTAGCTCGTTGGGCTCATAACCCAAAGGTCGTAGGTTCAAATCCTACCCCCGCAACCAATTAGCGAAATTTCCTCGGGATACCCCGGTGTAAGAGCATAAGTATTTGCTCCGCCGGGTTTTTCGCACGTTTGGACACTCGCGTTATGGGTTATGCGCTCCTCAGTATTCTACGAACGACGGCCGCATCGACTTCCCGCTTTGCTTCCATCAGCGCGTCGCCATACACGTTCATCGTGGTCGAGATTGGGCGTGTTGCCTAAGCTTCTGCTTCACTCCTATGGGTGCTCCGGTGTCGTCCAGCCAGTACCGGTAGTTATGGCGGAAGGTGTGCCACCCGATGCTACCGTACTTACCGGCGGCGTCCCATCTCTCGTCATGGAGCGGAAGGCGCTTCCTGTTCGGAACGAGCGCGATTTGAAGTGTGAAGATAACGGGTCCTTCAAGTGTGAAGCGGCCCATCCCAGGTTAGTCATACGCGCAACAAAAGCACCAAGTCGGCCGCTTCCTCAGCATCTTTGAGAAGCGTTTTGCGTGGCGTCCCGATCTGCGCACGCATAGTCAACCCACGCGCCAGATCTGTAACCTGGGTCGCGCGCGCGGCAACGGGAAAGTCAGAAGGAACTTCTCCGGCGCTGATCCCCTCACGAAAACGCCGCTCCAGCAGCGCCGCCCCGCCTGTGGCTGCGTTCTGCAAAAAACGTTGAACTTCAGCGTCGTTCACAAGTGGCGCGACACAAATCAGAAGGCAGCCCCGGGCGGACCCTTTCTCGGTCGCACTTTCGACGTTGTACCTAAGAAACGCCGCAATTGAATCGCGAAGTTCCTGTGGCGCCAGGAGTGCCTTCGCGGCTATTGCGCCTTTCCTTTCTGCGTATGCCCTGAGGACGCGCAAGAATACTGCCCGCTTGTCTCCGAAGATGGCATACAAGCTCGGCCGTCCAACACCCATCCCGGCGACTAGGTCGTCAATCGTCACACCGTCATAGCCTTTCGACCAGAACACCTGGGTCGCCTTTTCCAGCGCCGCCGTCTCGTCGAAGCTCCGCGGTCGACCACGTGGCCTAGCAGTATTTTGAATCATTTAGTATGAAAATCCTTGACGAGTCTCTTCCGCCAATATACAACCAAGTAGTTCGATATTAGAAAATTGGTTCTGGCCTAGCGCCCTTCCGCTTAGATCTTTCCTTTTCAGCGAGGAGACACCCATGAAACATCCGATTCGCCTCGTCACCAGCACCACCTCCGAGCGCGTCAAGCCGCTTCTCCGTAAGAAGCGCGTGCCCTGCGGCGCGTGTCAGGCTTCCGAACCCTACTGATTGGTCATCAGGGATTGTTCAACTCCCAAGTAACTAACAGCGTAAGAAGGAAAACAATGATCGAAAGTATCTTGATAACCGGAGCAAACGCAGGGCTTGGAAAAGAGACTGCCCGTCAGTTGGCATTGAAGCAAGAAACAAAAAGGGTGATTCTCTTTTGCAGAAGTCGAGCGAGAGCAGTGGCAGCGAAAAAAGAGCTTGAGGAGAAAACGGGAAAGAAGATTTTCGACATTGTTATTGGGGACGTTACGGACGCAGATTCCGTGAGAAAAGCTGTAGAGGAGATAAAGGAGCCGATTGATGCAGTCGTTTTGAATGCAGGTGGAGTCGTTGGGAAAACGGCGGCGAACCCTACTCCTTCCGGCATGAATCAATTAGCTGCCACCAATATATTAGGCAATGTGGTCCTCGTGGATCAATTAATCAAACGGGACCAGTTAAGGAAGGCAGTTCTAGCAGTCAGTGCCGAAGCTGTTCCAGGCGTAAAGATGCTCGGAGTGAAACGAGTTTCAATGAACACTTCTTCTGTCGATGAGTTTGCTGCTGTTCTTGATGGATCCTATTTCGCGAAGAAGTTCGTTGCATTAAATGCCTACTCCTACGTCAAGTATGCGGAAACCATGTGGGCGTTATCCATGGCAAGAAGGTATCCCAAGCTCAAGTTTGTTGTTGTCAGCCCAGGCAATACAAGAGGAACTCAGGCGGCGGACAGTCTTCCGCCGCCAATGCGGTTCATGTTGAACTACGTGATGATGCCTATAGTCTTCCCACTAATGGGCAGGATGGTGCATCCGCTGGACGTAGGTGCAAAACGCTTTGTAGATGCTATTTCGGATGATCGGTACCAAAGCGGCGTGTTTTATGCCAGCAAAGAGGGCAAGTTATCAGGGGAAATGGTGGACCAGAGCACCTTTTTTGCCGACTCGAAAAACACATCATTTCAAGATAACGCCTACCAGGCAATTCACCGCTTCATAATCTAGGCGCTCGAAACCCACGTCTCAGGGCGATCCTTAGCCTAGGCTCAAGGCAGGTTCGAAAGCCTAGTGGAGACTGAACGCCACCACATCTCCACGATCGCGCCAACTAAGAAACCGTGTGGCGGGCGACTAGTCTTCGACTGCGCCTCGGACGAGAAGAATAATGGGCTAAAATGGGATATCCATTGTGATCCTTGTCCGCGAATTACACGCCAGCGAATGGACGGCCGACCTCCTGATAAGCCAAGCCGCCCAACATCGTCATTAGTTTAGCGGGTGAAGCGGCGCTCGATGCCTTACTTCTGGGCGACGACGGTGAGGCGATGGATCTTAGCTTCGGAGAACAACTCTCCAGCTTTCTCGACGAACTCCTGTCCTGCTTCGCCGGTTAGATGCGCTTCGCGAGCAGCTTGATTGTCGAATGTGTCGAAAACCCGATAGACCCCGGTTTCGCCTTCGATCTTCGCGGCATGCCACGACAGGGTTCCGGCTTCGCCTCTCACCAGCGAGGCCTCTTTCTCGAGAAACGCCTCGATCTCTGCTTCTTTTCCAGGTTTAGCTTTCATCTCAACAAGCAATGCGAACTTAGCCATTTCGATAGATCCTTTCGTGAACAGTGGTTCGGTTGATGGTTTGCTTCAGTGCGGGGGCGCTAGGCCTCAGCCTGAAACGCGGGATCGAGTTCCGTAGGCGAGATATGATCCACGTAATTGCTCATCGTCTTGAGAGCGACTCCGACCAGAACCTCAAGCACCTGGTTCTTTTGGTATCCGGCAGAAAGAAAGTTGTCCATCACCTGAGCGCTGACGTGTCCGCGTTCCGTGACGATCTCCTTTGTGAGCGCGATAAGCGCCGCCAACTTCGGATCGGATACAGCCTCGTTCGACCGCACCGCCGAAACAACCTTGGCCGGTACATGCAGAAATGCCTTGAGCAGGGTGCTGTGAGCCGCGATGCAATAAGCGCAGCGATTCTCAACACTAGCGGAAAGCAGGACGATCTGGCGCTCCGCTGGACTCAAGGTGCCCATGCTGAAGACTTTCTCCAGACCTACGTAGCCCTCGAGCATTGTGGGAGAGTTTGCGAACACTCCAAAGAGGTTTGGAATGAACTTGAAAGACTTCCGGATACTTTCCAAGAGCGGACGGGACTGCTCAGGAGCGTCCTCGACGTCAACCGGAGGTAAGAGGGTCATTTGCTGATTCATGTGATGGATTCCTTTCGTTCAGCGCATCAGACAGACAGGTCTGTCTGATGCGTAATAAGAGTATAGACAGACTGGTCTGTCTTATGTCAAGATAAATCAAATGAATACACAAAAACAATCCGATCCTCGGGAAAGAATCCTGGAAGCTGCGGATCGCCTCTTTTATACAAAGGGGGTGCGCGCGACCGGCACTGAGAAGATCATGTCCGCCTCCGAGGTTGCGAAGGCGACTTTCTATCGCCATTTCCCAAGCAAAGATGACCTTGTCATCGCATACCTTCAATATCGCGACCAGTCCTTCTTTGAGGCTGTCGATAGCCCAGCCCCACCGAAAGATATCCATGAAGCCTTAGCCAGAATCGAACGCGTGGTCAACCACCCCGACGTCATCGGGTGCCCGTTCCTTCGCATCGCCTCCGAATACCCGGATAGTGCCCACCAGTTCCATCGCATAGCCATGGACCACGAAAACAAATTTCTCAACTACCTCACCGGTCTGCTGAAGCCTCTCGCAATCGGTAAGAGGGCGGCGGCCGCAGCGATACTTAGCGTCATCGATGGCGCCCTAACCGCAAGATTGCTCTATGGGAGTTCGAAGCAGGTTGCGATTCTCGCGCCCGCCGAAGCCATACTTAGGAGCTATCAGGGCGCGTGAACGCGAGCACTATATGGCCAGTATGGCGCAAAACATCGATCACAGAGCTGATCGAGAGGAGAAAGCATTGCTGATCAAGAACCACACTCTCGCGGAGAACGAGTCTGTCGATACCCGCCCGCGGAACGATATGAAGGGAAAGTCATGGACGATTGGACTCACAGGCCTATTTTTCATCATGCTCCAGAGCGCGTGTACGGCCCTCACGGCGCTTAGTGGTCTTCGACTTCTTATCGGGCTCGGCTCTTTAGCCGCTGCGACAGCCGGCACGAATTTACTCGCCTCCATTCATAGTGCGGCAATACGTATCCCTATGGAGATCTTCGCAATCGGCGGGTCAGTGATAAACCTCTATGCAATATGGCGAGTTCGATCGTTGCGCGTCCGGCCCTCTTCTCAGTGGCGAGTTGCACCGGTGAGTGCTGATAAAAAGCGCTCTGAGTCAATCCAGGTTGCCATTGCCCTTATCACCCTGCTGCTGGTGGTGATCGAGTGGGCGATCCACATCCATTTGCACCATTCCATCTAGCTAGCATCCTCACTGCGTGTGCAGTCCCAATTCACATCTCTTCAGACACAGGATGTACTTCGTTTCGATCAGAGAACAGCGATGCCATTGGAACCTTCCGTCTTCGGCAGGGCTTCAATGTCTCCAAGCGGGTTCACGGTCCCATCCGAATTCATGCTGAAGACGCTAACAGCGCCGGATCCGGAATCAAGGGTGAACAGGTATTTACCGTCGCCACCGACTGTTATGTGGAGGTTGGTAGTACCTTGACCCAGCGTGCTGACAGCCGTAGTGGCAACCGGCGTCAGCGATCCATTTGCCGCTACGGCCAAGCCAGCGACACTCGAGGTGGCGGAGTTGTCGACATACACCCAGCGGCCATTCGGAGTGATGACATTCCAGCAGTTCCCATTTTCATAGGTGGAGAAGACTTTGAAGGATTGCGGTGAGTGTTCCATTTGAGCTGATGGTGTACGCGCTGGAGAGGTCACAAACCACTGTGAGAACACATTGCTGTTAGACAAAGAGAACTTGCAACGACCCGCTCACTTCCTGGGAATCTGATGTGTCTTCACTGAGCTATCCAGAGGAGAGTCTGTCGATTCGTACATCTGAATACTATTCGGTCGACGTTAGTTCCAGGTCGATCCGCGCATGAAGCCGTTCACTAAAACCACCGGGTAACTCGAAGACACGGTCATCTGCAGTAAGGATGATGATGTTGCGTGTGGAGTCCAAGATCGCAGAACAAATTTCGCAGTGCTCCAGATGTTTCTGGACCGTATCTCGGGTCTCCTCTGGCAGGGCACCATCCAGATACTCGGAGATGTAGTTCCAAACGTGTTTGCATTCTATGACCATGGGAACCACCTCCTCTTCAGCGCTCGATTGTGCATCTTCAACTGAGGCGCCAACTCCTTTTGCAGCATCATCCGCGCGCGATGCAGCCTGACCTTTACATTAGAGATGCTGATGCTGAGTGTTTGTGCAGTCTCGTTGACATCCAACTCTTCAATATCGCGGAGAAGAAAGACCTGCCTGTAGATTTCGGGCAGCGTCTCAACCGCCTTCTTTATCAGTGTCCGCACCTCTTCTCGTTCCACGACCTCAGAAGGGATCTCCCGCCAGTCACGTAAGAGCGCTGGTGAGACCGCGCCTTCTTCGTCCGGTGGCACATCAAGAGATTGCATCCGGACGATGCTCTGGCGGCGAAGTCGGCTCCTCGCCTCATTCAATGTGATGCTGATGAGCCATGTACTGAACCTCGCGTCACCGCGAAACGAAGATAGATTGCGGAAGGCCTTGATGAAGGCCTCCTGAGCGACGTCCTCTGCATCCGCCTCGTTTTTCATAAACGACAGCGCCATCATGTACACGCTGCGCTCGTAGGGACGGACCAGCTCATGATAGAGCTGTGTTTCTCCTGCGATGACGGCGGCGATGATTGCTGCCTCAGAACGAGTTGGCATACTTGATTGCATCCCTACTCGGTGGCGTTCAGTCTCTTCGCAATATAGGTGTCGGCCGCAAAGAATCCAGCTCCGAAGATCAGAACCATAAGCGAAGCGAAGAGAAACGTATACGGATCGGCCACATAGAATTTGCCAGGATCAGAGAAGATGGATGTGAGGGCCTCACGGTCAGCCGTCAAATACGCGACCAGCATGTTGCCGGCCAGCAGCAAAGCGATTGGCCGGGAAAAGAGGCCGACCATCAGAAGGATACCGCCCACAAATTCCAGCGTAGAGACGAACGGGGCGTTGAACGCTGGAAAGGGGATATTGAGGCTTGCGAAGAAGCCCGTGATCTTTGCCAGGTTGTGGAGCTTGCCCCAGCCTGTCTGAGCAAATTGAAAGCCCCAATAGAGTCTCACTGCAAGCAGCATGGGCGACTGCAGTAGCGACAGGGTAGAAACAGAACGGCGATAGGTACGAAGCAGCTGGTCCACGGATTCCTTCTTTCGGCGAGTTCTTGCTTTCAAGCAAGCAATGCCTTTCGCTTCGTTAGAGGCGGTGATGACACATTGGTTACAGCCAGTCGTTTTGTAACCGTTCGCAGACCGATACGTCAGACTTGGGCCATCTGGCTGGAGGTACATCATGCAGCTTCGCAGTATGTTTGCCGTTTCACTGTCGTTGTTTTCAATTGGTCCCCCGTTGACCGCGGCTCATCAACCAGAAAGTCCCGCAGCTAATAAGTCCCCTTCCGTTGCAATCGTCGAGCTTTTTACCTCCGAAGGCTGCTCGAGCTGTCCGCCCGCCGATGCACTGCTGCAGCAGATTCATCTGAAGCAGGTGACCTCAGGACAGACAATCGTCGGAATCAGCGAGCATGTCACCTATTGGAATAGCCTCGGATGGAAAGATCCATATTCCTCTCCGCTTTATACCGACCGGCAAAGCACGTATGCCTCGCGACTTTCTTCGGAAGGATCGTACACCCCACAGATGGTTCTGAACGGGAGGGATCAGTTCGTCGGTAGTGATAGCCGTGCTCTTGACCGTGCGCTTCGTGACGACGCAAAGCAGGCACACTTTGATCTCCGGATAGTCAATTCGAGACTTTCAGCGGATGGCGTCGACGTAAGTTTTTCTTTCTCGGGACGGACCTCCAAGCCCCTGGATGTCGTCGCGGTCCTCACCGATGATGCGGACCGGTCAAATGTTCTGCGAGGAGAAAACTCAGGCAGGCTTCTGGCACACGTCTCGGTCGCACGATCTCTGACCAAGGTTGCCACTGTGGATGGTAATACCGAGAAGTCCATCCATCTACCGCTGCCGGAGGGCTTTCAAGTGACGCAAGGCTCGGGACACCATCTTGTCCTCTTTGTGCAGGAAGCGCATCAGGGAGTCATCATGGGCGCAGCCACGGCGTCACTCTAATGAGCTCGCCCGAAACTCGTGCCTTCTTCTGTAACCAATCCTGCTCTCAAGCCTCAAACAGGCGACATGGGAAGAGCAGTTTCCCAAGTCATAGAACATGCTCTTCCCGGACCTCCGGGTCATGACCCAAAGCTCCAGGCGAAAGCACCTGGCCCAACCGATGAAAGGAATCTCATCATGAAGATCAACACCGTAAGCAATCTCGCACTCGCAGCAGCTTTTGCCGGCATCATTGGCGGCACCGCAATCCGCGCCAACGCGCAGCCGCTTGCCGGTCACCCTGGCGTTTCCAGCGTCTCGCCAGCTATCGCCGGTGCCCTGGCTGAAGACGGCTCTAAGGCTCTTCCCAAGCATTCCTGCAAGGGACAGAACGACTGCAAAGGCCAGGGCGGCGGCGACAAGAAGCATGCAGGCAAAAACGATTGCAAGGGACAGGGCGCCTGCGCGACCGACGGTTCCAAGAAGTAATCTCGACTTGTGTGGGGGGCTTGTGCATGTGAGCATGAGCCCCCGCCGATCGCATTTCCTCACCGAGACCGGATCTTCTATGCCTGCCAATCGCTTTAACGGATACACCGACTACGGAGTCGGCATCGGTCTGAGAGTTCCTCACTACGATCACATTCTCTCGAAGAAGCCAATCGTCGACTGGTTTGAGATCATCTCGGAGAACTACATGATCGACGGCGGACGCCCGCTCAAGACTCTCGACCAGATTCTTGATCAGTACAAAGTCGTTCAGCATGGTGTCTCCATGTACTTTGGCAGCGCGCAGCCTTTGAACCGCGATCACCTCAGGCGGATCAAGAACCTGACCAGACGCACCAGGACTCCGTGGCTCTCTGATCATCTTTGCTGGGGCAGTGTGGACGGGCGCTATACCCACGATCTGCTACCGCTGCCGTACACGTTTGAGGCTGTGCGGACGACAGCTGAACGGATTCGCATGGTTCAGGACTTCCTTGAAGTCCCTGTTGCTGTCGAGAACGTCAGCAGCTATGCGGCATACAATGACTCGCAGATGACCGAGTGGGAGTTTCTCAACGAAGTCGTCCATGCCGCCGACTGTGGGATTCTACTCGACGTGAACAACATCTACGTATCCTCGCAGAACCATGACTTCGATCCGGTGGATTACGTCAACAGCATTCCCGCGGAACGCGTCGCGCAGATCCATATCGCGGGTCACTCGAAGTTCGAGAAGTACATCCTGGATACACACGATCATCCCGTGCTTGATCCCGTTTGGAAGCTGTACGAGCGCGCCATCGAGCGTTCAGGACCGACAGCTACCCTGCTGGAGTGGGATGACAACATCCCCAGCTTCGACGAGGTACATGCCGAGGCGCTCAAGGCGAATCGCTTCCTCCTCGCTGCCGAGACGTCGATGAGTAGTGGTGCTGAAATTCGTGAAGAGGCCCATGTATGAACCTGCTTGAGCTGCAGCGTCGCATGGCAGAGGATGTGCGCCGTCCCCTTACAAAGGCTTACGAGATGCAGAGCGTCACGGACGACGGTAAACCGATCGCTGATATAGCCGCCAGCTATATCAGCCCGAATGATCGGCTCACGTCATTTGAACGTCTGGAGATCTACAACCGGCAGTATTGGTTCCGTCTGATCACGGCAGTCTCAGAGGATTATCCGACCCTCAACGCCGTACTTGGGCCGAAGCGATTCGACGCTCTGATCCTCGCTTACCTTGGTGAGCACCCATCGATCTCTTGGACCTTGCGTGACCTGGGCGCAAAGCTCCCCGCATTCCTGGCTGCCCATTCGGAGTTCGGCGAACGCCGCCATCGCCTTGCGGTCGACGTTGCAAACTTGGAGTTGGCCTATGTCGATGCCTTCGATGGGAAGCAACTCGATCCTTTGACATCGGAGGAGGCACAGGCGATCGGGGCAGACTCCTGTCTTTGCCTCCAACCGCACCTGCGCCTACTCGAACTGGCTTACCCGGTGGACAATCTGGTGTTGGCTGTGAAGAAGGAAACGCCCGGGGTTGACATTGTGAGCAGCGCCGCTACCCAGCGCCATGCTAGAGATCGCGCCAGGATACCGCCGGTAAAAAGAGAGGCAGTGTTTCTTGCTGTGCATCGGTACGATGACTCTGTCTATTACCGCCGACTAGAGAAGGAAGCGTTCCTCTTGTTGAGAGGACTTCGATCAGGCGCATCCGTGGCCGCGGCGGCTTCTCAGGCTTTCGCAAAATCGACGCTGACCCCGGACGCACAGGCGAGCGTGCTACAGGAGAGCTTTGCCCATGCTTCCCAACTCGGATGGATATGTCCGCCTAGTGAAGCCAACGTGGAGGTAACAGCACTGGTGATGTAGACCAGGGAGGAGGAAGTGCCCACGTCGGGATCGTCGTTACGCGAGGAATGGCCAATCGTAAGGAATCCGTTGACTTGCTCCGTTGTATATTGCATCTTGATCGCCGGTGCTACTTGATGGATTTGGTATTGACCGTCAGATAAATTTCTCTCCAGAGTAATCCTGTAACTTTTCCGGCGTTCTTTTATCTCACGGACATATTCACCAGGAGCGCCTATATGCAGGTCGATAGCTTTAATCGGTTTCAGAACTTGTTCCGCGTTCTCGTAGCTCTATCCGCAGTTTTCTTCGGAACAACTTCGTTCGCCGAAACGCCTGTCGTGGGTACCAAGGCCCCCGACTTTACCCTTTCGACCCCTACGGGCCAGACCATACAGATGTCGCAGGAACTGCATGGACACAGCTTGGTGCTGGTTGTTCTGCGAGGCTTCCCAGGATATCAATGCCCGTATTGCGTCAAGCAGGTTCACGACTTCGTTGAACATGCAGCCGAGTTTGCAGCGAAGAACGTGGAGGTTCTTCTTGTCTATCCCGGACCCCCCGCGGACCTGGATCAGTACGCCAAAGACTTTCTTGCGAAGCAATCTGCCTTGCCCTTGAACATCGTTCTGGTTACCGATCCTGATTACACGATGACTAATTCATACGGTCTACGTTGGGATGCCCCGCACGAGACGGCCTATCCTTCAACGTTCATTCTCGACAAATATCGTAAAATTCTTTTCGAGAAGATCAGTCACGGTCACGGCGATCGTTTGTCCGCACAGGATGCTTTGGCCAAACTCCCTACGAAATAGTCGTTCCGGGCTGCTGAAGTGGCTCTTGCCGGGGTTGGGGATCAAAGGTTGTTTGGGATTCAACCCGATTTCGGACCCGCCTCTAGGCATTCTCCTTCTTTTCAACGACTTAGAGCTAATTAAGGCTCAAGGACTTGCAGCTAAATAAGGCTCAAGATAGGGCCTTGGAAAGTCATTCAAACCACGCTTATGCTCTCACCCATAAACAAAGGTCGCAGGTTCAAGCCCTTCCCCACAACCAGTCAGATCAGCAAATATGAAGCTGGGTATGCTGACGATCTCCCAGATCTTTCTAGCAGAAATCCTATTTTCAGGTGCTCGCCACCAACGGCTTGAGCGCCCCGGACACGTTGATGACAGTCGACACAGTGTCGACTAATCCTTCTGAAATGAAGGATTCCTTATTCAGAACGTAACTATTCCACTAAACTTGCGTCTGCATACGTAGGCGACTCAGGCTTTGGTGTGGAGCTGGAGAGTCGTGGAGGAAACATGCAGAAGAACTCTCATATATTGAACGGAACCGGCCTGGTCGTGCTGGCCGGTCTTATTAGCTTCAGCGGGTCGACGCTCGCACAAGGCAGGAAACTTTCCGACGCCCAGATCGAAGCGAACGTATTACGGGCGCTTGCCGGGGCTCCGGAACTTGCCACGCAATCGATCCAAACGACGACGGTGTACGGAACCGTGACTTTGAGCGGAAATGTCACAGATGAGCCGTCGAGAATATTGGCGGAGACATTGGCGTCGAAGGCGCAAGGCGTGCAGAAGGTGGTCGATGAATTGACGCTGCCAGGCGAGCCGAATGGAGTGACCGGCTCGAATCAACCTGTTGCTCCGCAGGACCAAGATCAGGCTCAAGGACAATTGCAGTCGGACGGGACTATTGCTCCTGCAGACGCCGGACAGCAGGATCAGCCCATACAAAATGCGAATAAACAGGGGCAGCAGCAGGCTGTTGACCCCAGATATGGGCCGGCAGGGCCGCCTCCTGACATGCAGGACGGGCAGACCTCCAGTAGTCAGAACCAGGGTTCGAACAGCCAGAATCAAGCGGGGCAGAATCCTGCAGGGCAGTATCCGAATTCTCAGAATCCGAATGGACAGTACCCCAGCGGACAAAATCCTGGCGGCCAGTACCCTGGCGGTCAAAATCAGAGTGCACCTCCGGCCTACCGTCAGCCGTACCGGGGAGCCCCTCAGCAGTATGGTCAGCAACCGGGAGCACCAACCTACGGTGCTCAGGAGGGAGGGCAAGCGGTCACCGTTCCGGCAGGAGCGCTGGTGCGCATGCGCCTTGTCGAGGGACTTACGGCAAAGCGCATCAAGGCTGGAACGATCTTCGACGGAACGGTGCTGAACGACGTGATCGCAGATGGCGAGGTTGCAATTCCACGTGGAGCATCGGTGCAGGGAACAATTGTTGTATCGAATCCTTCGGGAGCGGTGGGGGGTAAGGGGCAGCTTGCGCTGCAGCTTACATCGGTTTCGCTGAGCGGCCAGACCTATCCGATTGCGACGGACACCTGGACCCATTATGGGCGCGATAAGACTGGACAGACTGTAGGAAACGCAGTTGGACTTGGCGCATTTGGCGCCCTGATCGGCGCGGTCGCCGGTGGCGGTGCCGGGGCGGCGATTGGTGCCGCCGCGGGTGGCGTAGCGGGCATTGGAGCATCCGCAGCTTCGGGACGCAACGATGTTGTGATCCCCCCGGAGGCGATCATCAGCTTTCATCTGCTACAGCCCGCTGCAGTAACGACGGTGTCCCAGCAGGAGATGGACAGGTTGGGGTACGGTCTGCAGCAGGCTGGCTTGCAGCGCCGGCAACCGCCGCCGCCAGGGTACTATCGCCGCCCTGCTTACTATCCTTACGCTTACTAAGGTCCAAATTACAAAGAGGCCGTCCAGCAGAATCTGGACGGCCTCTTTGTTTCTCTGACGACTGATTTATACTTTAGGCTTGCCCTGCAGTCGGCGGAGAGGATGACGTACAAAGCCTCCGGTGGCGCAAAATCCCGGGTACTCGCCAGCTCACGTAAGAGCCCGTTGCGCGATGTGAAGGTTGTTGGTCAAAGCATGATTCGGATTCTGCAAAAAGACAATAGAGTTATCAAGATCATCATCGGGGCTTTCATCCTCGTACTCGGTTTTGCAATGGTGTCCTACCTCATCCCGGGTATCGGAGACAATCCTGATGCAGCTTCGAATGCGGGAGTGTTTGCAACGGTCCGTGATCCCGGCGTTCTTGGCAAGTTCGGCCCGGAGCCGACGCAGATCAAGACAGTAGAGGTGAATCAGGCGGCGCAGCAGCAGCTGCAGCAGCAGCGGCTGCCAGACTTCCTGCTGCCGTACATGATGCAACGTGCGGGAACAATGCTGGTGCAGCGAGCCATCTTGAAGCGTGAAGCAGACCGGCTTCATCTTGATGTGAGCGACGCCGACCTTGCGCGCGAGCTGCAGACGGGCGCGTTTGCCCGGTACCTGTTCCCGGATGGCAAGTACATTGGCGATGATAAGTACATCAACTTCGTTCAGACATACTTTCAACTAAGCCGGAGTGACTTTGAGACCCAGGTAAAGAATGACCTGGAGGTTAATCGCCTCGAGGCACTTGTAACGGGTGGTGTTTCGGTCTCTGACAACGCTGTTCGCGATGCTTACAAGACCCAGGGAACCAAGGTGAAGTTTGATTATGCCGTGGTTTCAGCGGACGACATCCGGAAGACGATCAATCCCAGCGACAGCGATCTTGAGACGTTTTTCAAGGCAAATGCCGCAAAGTACGCCACGGCAATTCCTGAACAGCGCAAGATCGAATATGTCAGCTTCGATGCTTCGAACCTGCCAGGTGGCAAGCCTGCTGTATCTGATGGCGACGTCCAGGCTTACTACGATCAGCACAAGGATCAGTACCAGGTAAAAGAGCAGGTCAAAACACGTCATATCCTGATCCAGGTGCCGGCTGGCGCCGATGCAAAGACGGATGCGGCGGCAAAGGCCAAGGCTGCCGACCTGCTGAAGCAGATTAAGGCTGGCGCGAACTTTGCGGACCTCGCCAGTAAGAATTCAGACGATCCGGGAAGCAAGACGCAGGGTGGGGAACTGCCAATGATCCCGACTGCGGGCCTTGATCCCGCCTATGCGAAGGCTGCAATGGCTCTGAACCCTGGACAGACATCAGACCTTGTAAAGTCGCAGTTTGGATACCACATTATCCAAACCGAGCAGAAGGATGCAGCGCATGCAAAGCCTCTTGCTGAGGTAAAGGATTCGATTTTGCCGGTACTTGAACAGCAGAAGTCAGGTGCGGCGGAGCAGACGTTTGCGACGCAGCTTGCGGCTGAGGCAAAGCAGAATGGCATTGATAAGACAGCGGCTGCACACGGGCTGAAGCCGGAGACGACGGACTATCTTGGCAAGACCAGTGTGATCGGCGGGTTAGCTGACTCGGCACAGTTGCTTACGCAGGCATTCTCGGCCGCCAAGGGTGCGGCTCCGGCCAGCGTTTCAACCGGAGATGGTTTTGCAATCTTTCAGGTGGTGGATGTGAAAGCGGCGCATGCGCCTGACTTCGCAGAGTACAAATCCCACGTCCTCGATGATTATCGCGAGCAGCAGGTCCCGCAATTACTGAACGCGAAGCTGACAAAGCTGGAAGATCGTGCCAAGCAACTGAACGATCTAAGCAAAGCGGCGGCAGAGCTGCAGATCCCAATGAAGACGAGCGAATTGGTCGGCAGGGATGGCCAGGTGCCGGATGTAGGTGCAATGAGTGGGCAGGCTGCGGTTGCGTTTACGTTGGGTAAGGGAGCCATATCAGCGCCAATCAACGTAGGCACGACGGGCGTAATCCTTTCAGTGACGGACAAGCAAGAGCCCGCGGCCGAGGACATTGCGAAGAACTTCGATGCCACGCGTGAGGGCCTCTTGAGCCAGCAACGTGAAGAGATCTTTAAGGTCTACATCGGGACGTTGACAGACCTGTATACGAAGAAGGGTGCAATCAAGTACTCGGCGAAACAGCCGGCACCGGGCACTTCGCCTTTCGGAACGGGTAGCTAGTTCCGAACGGATGGTCGAGGAAGATGGCCTGTTCGTTGCCGACGTTGCGGTGGCGGACTGGCCATTTTCATTTGCAGCGGCGTGCAGGAGTTTGGGCATCAGAGGTTACGACGGGTTTGAGTAGTACGTTGAGGCGGTTGAACGTAGTCTGAGTCTGCCAAAAGGAATGTTGAGGAGAGAGAATGGCGCAGGTGGATCGACTTTCTGGTGTTTTGCTGCATGTGACTTCATTGCCGTCCTATGGTGGGGTGGGGGATTTTGGACCGGCGGCGTACGCGTTTGTGGATTTCCTGGCGGCATCGAAACAGCGACTGTGGCAGGTATTGCCTTTGAGCCCGACGGGGTATGGCAGTTCGCCTTACTCCGCGTTATCCGCATTCGCCGGGAACCCGATCCTGATCAGCCTTGAAAAGCTGGTCGAGGCAGGATGGATTGACCAGGACCGAATTGAAGGACTGCAGGGGCATGATGGGCCAGTAGACTTCGAGGCGGTTACAAAGTGGAAGCTACCGTTGATTGAAGAGGCAGCGGCTAACTTCATTGATCGGGCAAGCGATGAGCAGAGAATCGCATTCCAAAAGTATTGTCAGGAAAACAACTACTGGTTGACCGATTATGCGATGTTCAATGCACTGCGCAGACGTTTCAATTTTGCAAGTTGGAACGAGTGGCCAAAACAATTTGCATTACGTGAGCACGACGCATTGACCTCCGTTCTGAACGACCACGGGCGCGATCTTGCGATTGAACAAACCATTCAATACTTCTTCGGGGAGCAATGGTCAGCAGTCCGCAAGTATGCCTGTGAGCGAGAGATTCGAATCATGGGCGATGTTGCGATTTTCGTGAACTATGACAGCGCTGATGTGTGGACGCACCCCGAGATCTTTGAGCTGGACGATGAGCGGCGACCAGTTCGCGTGTCTGGAGTTCCTCCCGACTACTTCTCGTCTACTGGACAGAGGTGGGGTAATCCGCTTTACAAGTGGGGTGAACTGAAAGAGCGGGGCTTCGACTGGTGGGTGGCTCGCATCCGACGGTCCCTTGCGTTGTATGACTCGATCCGGCTCGACCACTTCCGGGGATTTGAGGCTTACTGGTCGATTGCGGCGGATGAGGAGACTGCAATCAACGGACAGTGGGTCAAGGCTCCAGGCCACGATTTGTTTCAGAGACTCAAAGAGGTCTTTGGTGAGCTTCCATTTGTTGCAGAAGATCTGGGGTTGATTACGCCCGAAGTCGATGAGCTTCGGGAACACTTTGGCATGCCGGGAATGCGGATCTTGCAATTCGGCTTCAGTGATCGCGGGTCCCATCTGTACCTGCCGCACAGGTATGTGCCCAACACCGTTGTGTATACAGGCACACATGACAACAACACAACACAGGGTTGGTGGCGGGATGATTGTGGCGATACCGAGCGGGCCAATGTGCAGGCGTATCTGCAACGGATCAACCATGATGGCGAGATCGTTTGGGCGATGATACGGCTGGCGGCGCGTTCTGTTGCAAACGTGTGTATATTCCCGCTACAGGATGTGCTGCACATCGGCAGCGAGGGGCGCATGAATACGCCTTCTGCTCCAACGGGCAACTGGAGCTGGCGCTATCGAGCCGATGCGTTGCACCCGGACTTCTCAAAGCAACTCTCGGCATTAATGGAGATGACAGACCGCGACGGGTACGAGGAGCCTGTGGAAGGTGTCGACGCAGGAAAGCCGACTGAGGAGAATTCAAAGCGGTCTGAGTTGGGTTCGCTGGCGTAGGGCTCGTGCGCAGAAGGTGCGCTCCATTTAGACTGAATGCACAGGCAAAATCCAAGGCCCACACAAAGAGAAGCGCTATACAACATTGAAGGAGTTCCAAGATGCCGCTTTCCGGCGAAGCAATCCGTACGATGAACTACGTTGATGACATTTCGGTGACGCTGCGGCGCATTCTCACGGTACTGCCCTCATTGACTGATGAGGAGCGTCAGCGTGTGTCTGACCATATCAAAACGGCAGAGCCAAGCTACGAATCTGTAGTGACGGCCGTGGCCGTGAAGAAGTGAATGATGCCGTTTGAAGTAGAAGTTGCGAAGATACGCAAGGTAGCGGTGATCGGTGCTGGACGGGCCGGTCGCCGCTTTGCTTTAACGTGTGCCCAGGCAGGCTTCGCAGTTGTGCTCGAGGACGTGATGCCAGCCAATCTGAGGCAGGCTGAAGCGGAGTTCGCCGATCTCAGTTTGAGCGAGGTCGAGTTTGCGCTGACAGTCGAGGATGCGGTTCGCGAGGCGGACATTGCGATCGATTTTGTGCCGGACGAGTTGGAGTCGAAGCTTGAAATCTTCTCCCTGATCGACCGGATGGCTCCGCCGAAGACGATCCTGTGTACGCCCAGCGAGGCGCTCAGCATCACCGACCTCGCTTCATGTACGTATCGGGGGTCAAGGTGTGTTGCGGTTCGTGGCGATCTGGGAGGCGGGGGTGAGATGCGGGTCCTGCATCCGGACCATGCTTTGGGGCAGGTCTTGTGCCGGGTGGAGGAGTTCTTCGGAACGTTGGGGTTTGTAGTGGTGATTGCAACTGACCCGGACGTGCCCATGTTGATGAAGAACCTCAAGCTTGTCTGAGCACTCGTAGACAAGTGGGAGATGCGAAGAGATTCTGCGCTGCGCAAAATGACAGAGCAAAGAAAACCTCAGCAGGGAACTGCCTTCGTCTACTCTGCGTATCACCTGCTGAGACATCAAAGGCATCTATGCAGCCGTCATTCGAGATCATCGTGCAGGTGTTTCAGGCGATCTGGGCGAATAAGCTGCGTTCGTTTCTGACGATGTTTGGTATCGCGTGGGGGGTTGCGTCCCTGCTGCTGCTGGTGGGGCTGGGAGAAGGATTTCGGTCTGGCAATAAACGCGGGCTCGCGGAGCTTGGCACGGACGTGATCATGATCTTCGGGGGCACGATCCCTGCCCTGCCGGACCAGCACCAGGGCATGGTGCCATACAAGCTGACGCTGCGCGATGAAGCTTTGGTGCGGACCGGTGCACCACACGTGCGGAATGTAACGGCGTTAATCAATCGCGGGGACCTCAAAGAAGCGAGTGAATATTCGAGTGCGGGTGGGCCAGTCCTGGGAGTGGAGACAAATTACCCTGAGATCCGGCATCTGCCAATCACGCAAGGGCGATTCCTCAATGATGAAGACGTAAAACAACATCGCCTGGTAGTGGTGCTTGGGCAAAAGAACAATGGGCTGCTGTTTCCCGGACGACCGTCTTTAGGGGCGTTTATCACGCTCAATGGATATCGTTTCCAGGTGATTGGGAGCGCCGCGCGCATTGGTCGAGGTAACGATGACGGCGATAACCAGAAGCTGTACATTCCCTTGACGACGATGATGGAGTTATTTCCGGTGATTGGGGCTAACGTTCCGCGCGATGCGGTGAGCTCTCTGCAATACCAGCCTCTGACTCCCGACCAGAATGAACAGGCGAAAGCCGAGGTACATGCGATTGTTGGACGGAGTCATGGGTTCGATCCAAACCTGACCGATGCATTCGAAGAGTGGGACTCGATCAAGTCAAACCGTATGGTGGGTGTCATCTTTACTGCCATGGATATTTTTCTTGGCGGAGTTGGAGCGGTGACGCTGATGCTGGGCGCGGTCGGGATTGTGAACATCATGCTCGTAACGGTAAGCGAGCGAACGAAGGAGATCGGGCTGCGCAAAGCCCTGGGAGCAACCAACCACAGCATCATGACGCAGTTCTTTCTAGAAGGTTTGCTGCTGACCGGGGTGAGCGGTGTTGTTGGGATCGGGGCGGCGGCTGCACTGATGGTCCTACTTGGAGCGGCCATGAACGGGAATCAAACCGGCTTCGATCCGCCGCAGCTTGTACCGTGGTCCGCTGCGCTTGCTTTTGGAAGTTTGACACTGTGTGGAGTAGTGGCGGGGATCTATCCGGCGCGTAAGGCTGCGATGCTTGAACCAGTCGAAGCACTGAGGAAAGAGTAGAAATGCTTGGCATGATCGGGGACATCTTCGGGCAGGCTTTGGAAGCGATGCGGTTCAATGGGCGGCGCACGCTTATTACCGTTGCAGGCATGGCCTGGGGCATCGCAACGGTCGTGTTGCTGCTGGCGTTTGGAGCGGGATTTGGACGTGCAATCGAGACGATCTTTGCGCAGTTCGGGACAAACATGATCGGGGTCTTTCCGGGCACAACGAGTGAGCAGGCGGGTGGGTCGAGGGCCGGGGTGAAGGTCAGGTTTACGGCGGATGATCTTGAGAAGATCCAGGAGGCGGTGCCAAGTGTGACGAAGATGTCGCCGGTAGTCTGGAAGAACGTGCCGGTGGCCGACGATCTGCATTCCTACACGTGGGAGGTGGACGGGATCGCACCGGAACTGCAGTCGATCCAGAAGAAAGAGGTGGCGATGGGCCGGGCTTTGACCCAGGCGGATATTGAGGAACGTCGACATGTTGCGTTCATCGGGTCCGAGGCAAAGACAAAGCTATTCTCGGGCCTCTATCCGGTAGGGCAATCGATTCGGTTGAACGGAATCTCGTTCGAAGTGGTTGGGGTTGAGGTCGCGAAGATGCAGGAAGGCGACAATGACATTAATCGGCAAGTCGATGTTCCATTTACGACGATGAGCGACATCAAGGACACCAAGTACCTCGACGGCATCTGGATGAGCTACAAGGGTGACTATAAAGAAGTGGAACATGCACTGCGGAATGTGTTGGCAGCAGAGCATGGCTTTCGGCCGAGCGATCGGAACGCTGTCTATGTCGCAAACATCATGGAGAACCTCGCACAGTTCCGGATGGTGACAATCGGGCTGCAGGCGCTGCTGCTCTTCATTGGTGTGCTGACGCTGGGAATTGCAGGAATTGGGCTGATGAACATCATGCTGGTCTCGGTACAGCAGAGGACGCGGGAGATCGGCGTGGAGAAGGCGCTGGGGGCAAGGAAGCGCCACATTCTGTTTCAATTTTTGTCGGAGGCACTCGTTATCTCCTGTGTGGGCGGACTTGCTGGTGTTGCGCTTGCCTTTGCGGTAAGCAAAGCAGTAGGCAGCATTACCCTCTACAGCGCGATTGCCACGAATGGTGAAGCGGCGGACATCCACCTGCTTATTTCGGCGAGCAGTGTGGGGATGGCGGTAGGCGTTCTTGTCCTGGTCGGTACGATCAGCGGGATGATCCCAGCGCTGCAGGCGGCGAACCTCAATCCAATAGAAGCGTTGCGTTACGAGTGAAGCCGCGTTGAGATGCCGATGGTAGACTCGACTTCGTTATGTTGCCTGAACTGTCATCCATTCTGAATTTGCTTGAAGGTGGATTCGGCCAGCTGAAGATACTTGTGGTCGGCGATCTGATGCTGGACCGATATATCTTCGGCGATGTTGACCGGATCTCGCCGGAGGCACCGGTTCCTATACTGCGCCGCGTCCAGCGGTATGAGCGCGCGGGCGGCGCGGCGAATGTTGCGATGAACCTTGCGGGTCTCGGATGCAAGGCATACCTTGCAGGCTTCTGGGGCGACGATACAGAAAAGAGCGAACTGGCAAGCATCCTCGAGACGGTAGGTGTAGACACGCTGGGCGTGGTGAGCGGGACGCTGCCGACCATCTCGAAGACACGCATCGTGGGGCGGGTGCAACAGCTTTTACGGTTGGATATCGAAAGCCGGGATGAGCGGCCGGCAGTTGAAGACGACCGGCTGATGGAGCGGGCGACGGAATTGACTGCAAAGATGAGCGCGGTGATTCTCTCCGATTACGCCAAGGGCGCGCTCACCGCAAGACTTTGCGGCGCGGTCATTCAGGCGGCGCGAATGACGGGTGTACCCGTGTTTGTCGATCCTAAGACTTCCGACTTCGGCAAGTATTCAGGGGCGACCACAGTATGTCCAAATCTAGGTGAACTTGCGGCTGCGACCGGGGTTGCGGCGCATAAGACAGACGAGTTGCTGAAAGCCGCGGCTGAACTCATGGTTAGAGATAACTTCCGCTTCCTGACTGTGACAATGAGTGAGAGGGGCATCACGCTCCTGGAGCCGGCCGGAAGCTATTACTCACCGGCACGGGCGCGAGAGGTGTTTGATGTTTCGGGAGCTGGAGATACAGTCATTGCGACTCTAGCCGCTGCCGTTGCGGGTGGACTGAATGTGCGAACAGCAGTGGACCTTGCAAATCTTGCCGCAGGGATCGTCGTAGCGAAGGTTGGAACGGTGCCGATCGCGCGCCACGAGCTAATTACAGCCCTGACGCCGAGCTCAGGCATCTCGTCTGGCGACAAGATCCTGGATCTGGAGCGGGTGACCAAGCGGGCGACTGAGTGGCGTGCATCGGGAGAGACAATCGTGTTCACGAACGGCTGCTTTGACCTGCTGCATGTGGGGCACATTGGCTTGCTGGAGGAGTGCAGGCGCTTCGGGTCGAAGCTTGTCCTTGGGCTGAACTCGGACGCGTCGGTAGCAAAGCTGAAAGGTCCAATGCGGCCGGTTGTGAGCGAGCGTGAGCGGGCCAAGGTGATGGCGGCACTTGCGGCAGTCGACGCTGTGGTGCTCTTCGATGAAGATACGCCGGTAGAACTTATTCGCGCTCTCCGGCCGAATGTGCTGGTCAAGGGCGGAGATTACACGCTTGAAACTGTTGTGGGACATGAAGAGGTACTTGCTTTTGGTGGGCGGGTCGAGATCGTACCGACGGTGGAAGGCTTTTCGACGACGAACATTTTGAAGAAGTTGTCAGAAACACCAATGGAAGTGCCCCTCAAGGAGCAGCCTTGATTGTTGTTACAGGAGGCGCCGGATTTATAGGGAGCAACCTGATTCACCAACTCAATACAAAGGGTGAAGATGACATCCTTGTGGTGGACAATCTCGCTCCCGCAGCGAACTTGAGTGGTCCGAAGTTCCTAAACCTGCATGGCGCAAGGTTTGCGGATTATATGGACAAGCAGGAATTTCGAGCGGCTTTGAAGGCGGGCGACTTCGCCAACACGGCAGTAAGGGCAGTGCTGCACAATGGCGCCTGTTCAAACACGCTTGAAGATGACGGACGCTACATGATGGACAACAACTTCACCTATTCCAAAGAGTTATTGCACTTCGCGACCGAGAGAAGGATCCCGTTCGTGTATGCGTCGACTGCGGCCGTCTATGGTGCAAGTATGGAGTTCGCCCCGGTAGCGAAGAATGAACGCCCGCTTAATGTCTACGGATATTCGAAGCTGGTTTTCGATGACTATGTCAGAAGACTGTTGCCTAGGTTCGAGAGTAATGTCGTTGGGCTGAGATACTTCAACGTGTATGGGCCACGAGAGCAGCATAAGGGGCGGATGGCCAGCGTACTCCATCACTTTACGAAACAGATGAAAGAGACTGGCACGATTCGGATGTTTGAGGGATCGGGCGGATACGCGAATGGGGAGCAGCGGCGTGACTTTGTGTTTGTCGAGGACCTTGCGCGGATGAATCGGTTCTTCGGTGGACTGATGCCGGAGAGTCCGAGAGATGTGGTGAAGGCTGTGGTGAATGCGGGTACCGGAGAGGCGAGGACGTTCAAGGCTGTCGCCGAGGCACTTATGCTGGTACATGGCCCGGCAAAGGTGGAGTACATACCATTTCCCGGGGACTTGAAGAACCGCTATCAACATTTCACCGAAGCCGATACCACCGGCCTGAGAGAGGCTGGGTACTCGGAGGCGTTTACTACGCTTGAAGAAGGTGTCAGGCGGACCTTTGAGGTTGAACCGGCAAAGTAGATGCCTTTGTACTGGAAACAGAATTCGATATTGGGGCGAGATAGATGAGTGATGGGAAGCAGCAGCCGGGAATCCTGTGCATCAGCACGTATGAAAAAGGACAGGCGTTCATGCGGGAGGCGGCACGCCTGGGTTGCACGGTCTCGCTACTGACGGTGGATTCGCTGAGAGACGCTGATTGGCCGCGCGAAGCACTTGCTGAATTGCTGACGATGCCTGTAGGACTTACCCCCGAGCAGGTCTTGCACACTGTTTGTTATCTCGCTCGTGGACGGAAGTTCGACAGGATTGTGGCTCTCGACGAGTTCGACCTGGAGGTCGCAGCGCTGCTGCGCGAACACATGCGGGTGCCAGGCATGGGCGAGACGGCAACGCGGTTCTTTCGCGACAAGCTGGCCATGCGGGTCAGGGCAAAGCAGGCGGGCGTAGCGGTGCCGGAATTTACCGGCGTGTTCAATTACGACGATCTTCGCGCCTTCATGGCCGATGTTCCTGGACCGTGGCTGCTGAAGCCCAGGACAAACGCTTCTGCGATCGGTATTAAGCCGATCGATGAGCCGGAGCAGCTTTGGCGGCTGCTCGATGAGCTTGGCGACCTGCAATCGCACTATGTGCTCGAACGGTTTGTTGCAGGCGAGGTGTACCACGTTGAGGGAGTGACCTGGAATGGAAAGGTGCTCTTTGCTGCTCCGCATAAATACGGGCACCCGCCGATGCAGACGATGCACAAGGGTGGTGTGTTTACGACCCGGTCCCTACCTCCGGGGTCGGACGATGCCAAGGAGCTTACGACTATCCATGCGGCGATTCTGAAAGCGCTGGCAATGACGTCAGGCGTCACGCACACGGAGTTTATTAAGTCGCAGTCGGACGGGAAGTTCTACTTCCTAGAAACGGCGGCACGGGTAGGCGGAGCTTACATTGCGGAGTTGGTGGAGTTCGCAAAGGGCCTCAATCCCTGGGTCGAGTGGGCGAGGATTGAGGTGGCGACGGTTCTGGGATCGAAATATCGCCTGCCCAAGCTGAAGGATGGGTTTGCAGGCGGCGTGATCTCGCTTGCAAAACAGGAAGAGCCAGATCTCAGCGGATACACCGATCGCGAGATTGTTATGCGATTGAAGAAACATCACCATGCCGGCTTGATCGTGGCGTCTACTTCAGCGGCCCGGGTGGATGCCCTGGTTGAAGAGTATGGAGAGAGGTTCCTTACGGACTTCAGTGCGTCACAGCCCGTGCCGGACAAGCCCTCTGCCTAGCCAGATTTGATCTTAGGCCGCAGCAGGAATCAACAGCGAGATATCTATGATGTGGGGTGAGTGGTGAGAGCGCTGGGGCTCGAACCCAGGACCAACGCCTTAAAAGGGCGATGCTCTACCAACTGAGCTACGCTCTCGAACCTTTTAAAAGGTAACACGGGACGGCAGCTTGCAGACCAGGACTACATCGTTCCGGAAGGGGCAATCGAAGCTAGTCGTCGCACCCTGCTGAAGAACGACCCAGTCTACGTTGAGCGGACGCAGGTGGGCGATACGTTCCTTATCTGCCTGCGCGCTCAGACCTTTTTGCGCCACTTGTCCGATGATCCATGTGGCAGTCAATTGTGGAGTAATCGATGCTTCGCCGCCATCTTTCGAAAAGTCCGGCAGTGCACTTCGTTCAGCGACCGCGCGAAAGCTCTGAGTATCCTCTCTTAGAGCAGAGGTGTATTTGGCGTCAAGTGCGAAGAACGCATCCTGAGGAGTGTTGCCTGCGATCCAGCTGAATGCTTGCTGCCATTGGTTTGAAGGTTCGGCTGAGGGCCATTCAATCGGCGTCGACGAAGGATAGATCGTGCGCTGAACGCTGTACATGATGATGCCGGGCAGGAAGGTGAACGCCGCCCAGCGTAAGGCGCTTCGTTTGAGAAGATGCTCGCCAGCCGCTGCTCCTAAGGTGATCATCATCAAGACATAGATGATCTGGAAGGCGCGCAGCGGTTGCAGACGGGCTACGAGGTGGACGGCGGCCGATTCGTGTGCGAAGAGCAGTGCGACGATTGTAGCGGTCAGACCAACGATAACGCCCATTGTAGCCAGAATGCGGTGAGGTCGGGGTGAAGCGCGGTTGAGACTTGCCATGAGAGTGAGGATGAGAAGCGGTGCGATGAGACCGAAGATCTCGTACCACTGCCACTTGAACAGGAACCAGTAGTAGCGACTGACGGCGACTTGGAGGTAGCCCGCCGGTTCTGTGGGCGCGAAGGTCTGGAGAACGGCTGCAAGCAGTGTTGCGAGCGCACAAAGCCCGGCGGTTCCCCAAATTCTGACGCTCGGGTGCGTCGAAAGAAGACATGCCAGTATGAGCACGTCTCCTATGCCGTATGCCGCCATGAGAGGATGCGTGACGGCAAGGATGAGGATCGCCAGACTACCGAGAGCAAGCGCATGTCGGCGTTCGCGAACGGTGGTTGCGCGGCTCCAGTCAAACATCGCAGTGAGTGCCAGGAGTGTGCAGGGAAGAGCAAGGCTGCGTGCGGTCAGGTACGGGTCCATCAGGATGAGCGAGGTGCCAGCGACGGGAACGGTGAGGGATACCGCCATCAGGACGACCGCTCCCGTGCGTGCGGACCGGTCTGTGTAGAGTTGTGACGTGATCAGCCAGACCGCGAATAAGGTCGCCCAGATGGTGACAAGGTGAAGTGTCAGCAGGATGGTAGCGAGAGACAGATGTGTTGCTCCGACAATACCGGCGACGGCTGGCGCGAAGAGTGAGTAGCGTAGGTGAGCGTCAACAAAGGCCGTGCTGTGGCGATAGA
>CAHJWN010000065.1 GCA_903642265.1 Acidobacteriaceae bacterium
CCTGATGCCCAGTAACCGGTATTGCCCAAATATCCCGACGGCAGTGTTCCTGTGGGCGCCTTCGCATTAAAGTAGGAGGCCGCAGTGTTGGCATCGGTAACACTGGTCAAGTGACCATCACCATCCCAGACTTGATTGATTTTTCGATTGTCCGGGTAGGTGATGGTTATGGGATTTCCTGCCTCGTCGAAGGTTAGCGCCATCCCTTGCTTGCCAGGGTGGCCGGACTGAGCATAGTCAACCCACGACGTGTACGCCACACGACCCATCTTGTCGTAAGCGTACCCCTCCCCTGCTACGCCGTTCCGAGACTCTGCCACTAGACGGCCGACACCATAGGTATTAGGATCGTCATAGGTAAAATATGCCTGTAGGTTATCGGGATCGGTCAGGGCTGTTTTGTTTGTGAGCCGGTTCAGGACGTCATAAACGTAGGTGATCCGCATTGCGTTCCCGTTTGAATCAGCTTGCGATGTCGTTTTAAATCCCAGATTTCCATTCGCATCATACCCAGAGGTGCAATTCGTTGCACCCGGGAACCCACTAGTCACTGTGCCATAGCAGATCCAGCCGGATTCAGGGTTGTTGGCCGTCAGCAGCCGAGACAGCGAGTCATAGCTGAAAGATCGCGAGCGAGCAGTCTCCGGCAGGTTGGAATCGGGGCTGCCGCTAGTGTCCCCCTTCTGCATGACACCAGTCAGGTTATTAAGCCCATCGTAGGTATAATCAGTCTCCACTGTGATGGCACCGGTGGCACGATTCGGCTCCATCACTGCAACTAAGCGACCCAGGCCGTCAGTCACATGCTGATGATGAACGACTGCTTCATCCCAGCTATCTGTCCATGAACCTACCTTACCGCTAGCCCTGCTAGGACAGGCTATCTGACCGGCGTTACTTACACCGTTGTAGCACCACTGCTGAGCAGACTTGTCCGGATTGGTTTGCGTAACCTTTCTTCCCAGAGCGTCATAGGCGAAAGTGGTCGAGCCCACATTTGTATCACCGGAGTAGTAGGGATTACTCTGTGATTGCACCTCACCCATGCCATCGTACGAAATGTCTGTGAGGATCGCGCCAGCTTGCGTGTGCGTAACATGCCCAAGTCCATCGCGCGTCATCACTGTGATGAGTGGGGGGTCTGGAGATGCAGATTTGGTTGTTGTAACTGTGGGCACGCCTGGACTACTTGGCGTAGGATCAACATACCCTATCTTGAGAATTCCACCCCCAGACGGGAAATCCGTTTCCGTCAGCCGAGAAAGCGAGTCGTATATGTAAGACGTTGTTTGGTTGTTTTCGTCCGTACTTGTTGCGAGCTCCCCCGTGTTGTAATAGTAACCATAATTTACAGTATGGTTCAAGGCATCCGAAACACTTGTCAGATATGCGTTTGAGTTGCCGGCAGCGTTCCCGTTTGAGGGTACATCTTTGTAACCGTAAGTGGTGGTGTGACTGGTTCCGCTCATGTCAGCGCAGCTTGCATTGCCGCAAGCGTCGGTAACGGAGAGGCGCTGCCCGGTCTCATCATAGGTGTAAGTACTTTGAGGAGAGACGCCCGTGTTCGCCCACTTCACTACCTTGGTGAGATTGCCCCGTGCTATCGGTGAACTTGGAGGGAAAAGGGTCTCATCGTGTACATTGCTGGGTAGAAGACTTACGGCCGCAGTGGCTTGCCCCGAACCCGTTCCGCACAGTGCTGTGCCGCCATCGTAATAGGAATCTGTCTCGGCAATGGTGGTCCCACTTCCGTCCTGCACGACGACCTTACATGGTTTATCTGTGATAAGCCCGGGAGTTGCGTTGGAGCCGGTGTAGGAAAATTTTGTCGGCGCAGATGGAAAGGTCTGATAGGTCGTCAGCGTCTTGCGCGAGGGACTGGCCTGGCCGAAGTCATATTCATCCGTTTCACTCAATTGAACTGGAGCCCCGCCGTTGTAGGTGACCGAATTCATATTAGCTGGCGTCGCGTATTGGTATGTGACCTTTGATATTAGTCCATTGGGCAAGGTGACAGACTTGGAGCTTAGCTGGCTAGGGGTGAGCCATCCTTCTGAAGTGGTTTGTAGAAGGGGCCCCGTACTGCCCGAGGTGGTATTACCGGGAGTCCAATCGTAGGTGACGATGGAACTCTCGGTAGCGACCTGCGAAGCTATCGAAGGCGAAGAGGTATAAAGGGGGCTTGGAAGGTTGAAAGGAGCGTAGTTATAAATTCTGCTGCTCGTCTTGTTCAAGACGTTGTCATAGGTATAAACCGTGGTAGTTTTGCCAGACCAAGTGTATCCAGTGCCCCAGGTTGTTCCGTAGGAGAATGTCTGCGTCTGTAATGTGGTCGACCCGGTGCCCATCCGGCGCGTGAGCAGGGCCGGCGTGGAATACTCGTACACGCACCCAGTTGGATTGGGAGGTTGAGGTACACCTGGACCCTGAGACGGTACAACCTGCGTAGGGGGGAAAATTGCCACCTCAGATAATGGACTGACCCCCCAGGTGTACTTCACCCAACCGCCATCGGGGTAGATGATTTCGCTGATCAAACCATAGGGATTATTCAGGGACGGGTCGGGATTGTCTGCTCCGTAGTAGAAGGTAACTACTTGCTTGTTCGGAAGGGTGATGGAATGGACGGAGGTGGTTGCCGCATTTTCACTAAATGAGAATCTACATTTCCAGTTGACGCCCGGATCGGGAGAGAGCTGCAGGTAAGACATGGTGAAGTTCGTCATCGATGAAGGATTGTAGGAAATTGCGTAAGACATTCCGCTCACGGTAACGCTGGCGGGTGCTTGGGAGGAGTTGGGCTGGGACACCAAGGGTCGCCCAGCAGTGTCGGTCACGATCTGCGCTGGCGCACCTGTTCCTGTGCCGTTTGTGATCTGGATAACATTTCCATTCCTATCTTCGATCGACGATGGAACGTCATAGACAAAGCTACTGGGTTGTCGCCAGCTGTCTTGCGCAAAGCTGTACACAGTTCCGTCCTGATCGGTAACGTTGACCGGCGGAGCTCCGTTGTAGCAGTCGCCCGTGGCTGGGCAATTCATGAACATCGCATAGACTTGGCCGTCACCAGCGGCTGCATAGGAATTTGATGGGCCCATCGTGCCTTGGCACGCGGTAGGAGCCGTGGGGCCTTGATACCCGGGACTCGCTTGGCCCAGATATCCCATGTTCAGCGCGTGTGAGACCCCGTCGGGGTCTCGGAACACGTAATTATTTGAATACGCACAGTTTGGCGCGACCGGAACTGTCCAGCCATTAGGGCTGGAAGCAAGCACAACACGGCTCAGGTAAGGAAACGTATCGTCCCAACCGGTGCCCGATATTGTTTGCCCTGACCGGTAATCAGGTCCTTGCAAAAAGGTCATCACGCCGGGTCCGTATTGATTCGCGGTTACGGCATTAAACTCGACATGCTGCGCAGCCCCAGAACTGTACGTAAAGGCGAAGGGCATCGTCAGCCCACGACCCGAGGGAACCGGAAACGCGATCTTGAGATTTACCGTGCCATTTGCAGGATTGACCGTTTCAGACAGATTCTTAATATATTCATGACCTACGCCAGGTATCGGAGTAGCCGTGTCGTCACCGACATGCATGCCCTGTGCATTCAACCTGCCCAACGCCGACACCATTAGAGAAACGCAGATCCAAGCGAAATAAGGGCGCATGCGTTGCGCCTGGAGCAACCCACACTGTCGATATATAAAAAGATTGCTTTTGCGGATAGCACGAAAGGGAGCGACGCAGAAATGCACATTACCTCCAGATTGAGTGAGGTGCGACAGGGCTCGTGATGCCAAAACTGGATGTTCGAAAAGCTGGTTGCGGAAGAGTGAAGATGATGTTGCAATCGCAATCAGCCGCCGTCAAGAGGTTTTTATAGAACTTTGGTAACAGCATCTTTCGTGCAGTGCTCACGTAAGAAGAACTGAGACCCTCGCGGCCGGACTCACATGAGCCCTTCTCGCAACTACCGGTCTTCATCTGTGTCTCCAGCGCGATAAGCGGAACCGCCATGACGAGAAGAGGAAAAATACAGTGTCATTTGCTCATGAAGGAGAGGATGCGCTCGCGCCACGCGTAAGAAGGCAGCTCAGGCCTCCCGGAAAATGGCCCCGGTGTGGTGGACCTTAGTATTGAGAGTCGCGAATCAAGATCAGCGCCGAAATCCCTGCGTCACTAACGACGCCTGCGCGCAGAATGGCGGCAGTTGGAGATCCCTCAGCATATAGCTGAGTCTCAAATTGGCCCGCACTCACTTCACAGCCCAAGCTTCCCCGTCGGGGCATCACGGAAGACCTGCGCATCACGCACGTAGCGGGACACCACCTGTACTGATCGATGTCCGGTCTGCCGCATGATGTCGAAGGCGGTGGCACCGTTCTTGGCCGCCTGGGTCGCGAAGCCTGCCCGCAGACTATGCCCTCCATACTCCGAGCTTTTAAACCCAGCCCTCCCCAGAGCCCGCTGCACGATGGCCCCCACGGCATCGGCGTGCAGCCGACTGACACGCAGCCTGCCATGCCGATCCACGGGCCGGAACAACGGTCCCGCTTCGATCCCCGCCGCCTCGATCCACCCTTGCAACGCCCGCACCGGGCAAGTCGCGGCGTGCGCACCACGCGGGATGGCCACGGGTCTTCCCTGCCCTTCCTGATCGGTCTTCGAGCGGCGCAGGGTGATCAGCGCCCCTCCTCCACCCACGCAAGATCCCGGAAGTCCAGCGCCGCGATCTCCGAGCGGCGAAACGCCCCGGCGTAGCCCACCAGCAGCAAGGCCCGGTCGCGGGTGCCAGCCAGGTGCGGGGCTAAATGCGCGAGTACCTGCAGCAAATCCGCGGTCAGCAGCGGTGTCTTGCCCCGCTGGGCTGTCCCTAACGTGCGGCGGATCCCCTTAAGGGTCTCGCCCACGGCCAGCTCCGTGACAGTGGCCGGCGAGACCAGGCCATTCGCCTGATGAACCTTGGTGATCGCGGTCAGGCGGCGGCTAATCGTGGAAGGCCGGTGCGTGCCGGCCAGCGAGGTCAGGTAGAGGGCCACGGTGTCGGGGGTTGCCGGCAAGGCCGAGCACTCGAATTCCGCGCACCAATCCACGAAGTGTCGCCAGTCCGAGGCATAGGCCCGCAGGGTGGAGGGAGCTTTGGCGGCCCGGGCGAAGGCCTGGGCCTGAACGGCCAAGACGTCGATGCCCTGCCCTCGCGTGGCTAAGGTCGTCGTCGCCGGCTCCTGCTGCAGATCCCCTGCCGTTTCAGCGTCGCATATGCCGGTTTCGTCTAAATCGCCCATTCCGGCACCATAGCAGCTTTCAACCCCTGAGAAGTATCTCTTCTCAGGGGTCAGAAGTTGCTCTCCCAGGGTGCCGTTGCGGACGGCCAGGACAGCGACTCCGCTACCCTGAAAGAGACAGTTCAGGAGCGGTTTATGGCACGCCCGGTGAAATGGTCCCGCGATCTCCATCCCATTCGCCAGCGCGCCGCGCGTAGCCGTACCGAGACCTGGAGCCGCACCGACATCGAAGACCTCTTCGGAATAGGCCGTGCGACCGCTCAGTCGCTGATGAAGGCGATCGGCCAGGTGCACACCGTAGGGGGCGCCCACTTCGTAGAACGCCCGGCGCTGCTGACCTTTCTGGATGAGATGATTGCCGCCCCTTCTATTGACGAAGCCCTACGCAGCCGCGTACAGGAAGCGCCACCTCCGCCCAAACAGAAAACCCTGCGGGTCAGCCTGCCCGAGGACTTGCGCCGCGCCACCCTGCCCGATCTGCCCGGCAACGTCTCGCTCTCCTCTGGCCGGATCGAGATTACCGCCCCGACCGCCGTCGCCATGCTCGAAAGCCTGCTCGCCCTGGCCATGGTCATGCAAAATGACCTGGACCGCTTCCAGGCGGTCATCGAGCCTGCCTCCACGAATCCCGAGGTGAGCGATGACGAGCTCAAAGAGATGCTGAGCAGGCTGCGGACCGGAGATCCGCCGGAGTTTCAGTAACGCTATTGGATCGGTCCCGTGCTCCATCGCGCGGACAGGCTCCGGCTTAGGGCGTCGAGGTCTTCTGGTGGTTGCGCCGGGTTAGCAGGAACTTGCGCTGCCCTGCTTTGTTCGCGTTTCGCCTTCTCTTCAGCGAGCCGGGCGGGGGTGAACACCACCGGCCCGGAGAGCACGTTCCTGGTCAGAGCACCGGGTTCAGCGCTGGACTTTGGCTTCGGCGTTCCCCGTTCCCGTGGCTTGCCTGCGTCTGCTCTTGGCTTGCGCCGTGGCTTAGCTTTCTCGACTACCAGCGCCGCTGCGGCCACTGTGGGCTTCATGTTCTTGTAGACCGGTGTCCCAGAAGCTACAGCAGGCTCGATGTACTTCTTGACCAGTGCTGGTGTGCGATCTAAACCGGCGACAATAGAACGAATCTCTTGTAAACGCTGGAGCTCGCGATCGAGCTCCACGACGATGGACTGCAATAACATATGAGCTGATTCTAGCGGGGCCGTCCCCATTCCCGGCCAGCCTCTCCAGGTGACCTCATAGTCCGCCTGGCCTTGGTCACCTTGCCTGCCTGGTCTACGAGCTTGTCAAGCGCGAGCTGCCCGCTCTGACCTTCGTTTCGCACGCTGCTGAAGCTTCAGCAACAGCAAGAATGACCTTGCTCGTTTAAGTCGCATGCTGAGCCGATAGGCCATACCACTCTAACGGCATCCGGAAACGAAACTATTCAAGCCGTAGGCACTACGCCACGGCCGCGTTTCCTGGCTTCCGCTTCCCGCTGTGCCCGGACTTCATCGCGATGCGCCTCAAGTAAGGGACGCAGCTCCTGCGTTGGCGCTTCCAGGATCGGTAATGCAAGTTCAAAGAAAAACCGGATCAGATCGGTCTGGTTCAGTTCCCATCCTTCACGCACGCGCGTCACGCGTGCGTAGTCCTGGTATGGCAGCTTCACTGTCACGCATTGGTGAGGCTGCTTGCGTCGCCGCTTTGTGAGCGTTCTATCAATGACCTCCCGAACGAACTGATGATGTATCTCCGTAGGCGTAGAGGCCAGTCTGAAGTCAGAAGGCGGTGCCTGGTTGTCATCCCCTGATGGCTTCGCATTGCGATCGCGTTTTGGCATGGGTCTCTCTTCCCTGTCCTCAGTTTAGGAGCAACCGACGGGCGAAACAAGGGCGAAGACAGGAAAGGTGACGGCTTGATCATCGCATCTCCCGGTCTAGGTCAAAAGCATCCACCGCGTATGTACATACGCGGTGGATGTGCAGAACGAGGCAAGGCAAAACCTCAATCATGCTGCCTTTGGTAGGACCTCACCCGCAGCCTTCATGAGTTCCAATTTGCGTTCCGTGTCCTTGGTTTGACCTGCGATCCACGAGATCGCGTTCGACAATCGCCAATTCGTGTGACCGGCTGGCAGGTTGTAGGTGTCCGCTGATTCGAATGCCTGCAGAGCGGCTTCCGACTCGCCTTTCTGCAGCATGCGACGAAAGGTCTCCTTTGCATTCTGCGGGCTTACCTCCTGATCGTTGGCATGTCGGACCGCTTCCATGCGGCGGCTGAGCGAGGCCGCATCAAGCTGGCCCTTGATCACATCTTTCAGAGCGCTTACCGTGGCGCGAGCATCCAGTTCATAGGTGCGGTTGGAGTACAGCATAGATTCGTCCAAACGCTTGCCCAGGTGGACCTGCCGCATCTCCTCTTGCGTGATGGCCAGGTTCGAGCACCAGATCCGAAGGAGGTAGGCGCGGACTGACAGTGCCCCGTTGCCGAAATCGGAGTTTTCCAGACTCAGGCCATACGCAACAAGCTCGCCCGGGATTGGCTCATACACCTCCGGCATGATGGCCTGAATGGCGATCTTGGTGTCGGTGACATACCCGGCGTATGGAAAGGCTCCCTTCTGCTGAACAGCCGTGGCAAACGCTTCAACGATCGGCCGCGAATCGAGCCGGCGGTAACGATCAGAGAGGAAGCCGCGCACCTGAGACCCCATGGAGCGGAGGAGATACCGGTTTTTGGGCATGCGGTTCTGAAACACCGTGTTCAGGTTGTGCGCCAGGAGTTCGCGTCCCCAAGGAGCTCCGGTCTGCTGCAAAGCATCGACGAACTTCAACGGGAGATCGGTGGCCTGCGCCATCTGTGTCAGGGCATTGCGGTGGAGGTTCTGCCCTTGCTGCTTCTGGGTTCCCGAGCCATCCGGCAACCTCACTGAGACTTCCGTACTCCCAGGATCCGCAACAAAGGCCAGATCTTTACTGCGCACTAGTCGGTCTTCCGGCTGATGCTTCATCACGTGCTCTACAACGCTGCCTGCGGTGGCCCGGCCTTTCTCAATCAAGAGCTCGAGTTTGTGATGCGCGGCGGTCTTCGATTCCATGGTCAACAGCATGTGTGTGTCCTTTCGTTGTGTGAGGGAAAGAGAAAGGCCAGCCGACGAATCGGCAGGCCTGGGATAAAGCGGTTTGGGTATCGGTACTGGTCAGTTGTTCATCAGCCAGGTCCCGTCGGGCTCTTTCTGCATAACGTGCGTGCGGGCAGCGCTTTCTCCGCTATCAGCCGCTGTGTACACCACCTGGAACTGAACGGCATTGAGGCTCAGTGCCGTCCATCCCTGGATCCGCGTGACATCGAGGCAACTCCCTTTGTCGTGATAACGCAGCACGACATAGGGCAAGACCACCGCATTTAAATCTCCGTGCGGCCCAAGGTAGGTCTGCATCTGCGACTTACCGGCGTAGTCGTTAATGCAGGAATCAAGAGCGATAAATGGCTGGAGAGTATCCGTCGCTTCCGCAACCTGCTTAGCCACAGAGGCTGGGGCTCGTTTGAGCTGATCGGCGATGCGCTGTTCCTGGGCAGGGGCAATCGGAGCCACACCAGGGCGCGTCGTGGAGCGATGGGACGGAACGTCCGGAGCCGAACGTTCGCGTTGATCGTCACCGCCTGCTGCGGAGCAGGCTTTAAAGACAATGCTGCACCGATAATCTGTTCCACTTCGTCGGGCTGCTTTGCGTTTAAGATCCGGCACCGCAAACCGCACCTCTGCGCGGTACCTCGGCAAGGCTGTTCCCGCAGTCAGCAGTTCGAACCGAACGCCGTCCTGCTTGACCTCCAGTTTGGTGAGGTAGACCTGTTCGCCCACCTGAAGCATCCTGCCCTGGTTTGTGCTGCTCAGCGCTGAAAGCAGACCCCTCTGTTGCTGCGCAACGTTGTTGGTGATGACCGTGCTAACGACGGCTTGTGGCGTGTTGGCCAGGTCCGCATAGATACCGTCGATGTGAACTGTCAGAACAGTACCCGGCTGCAGGATACGGTTGTAGTCGTATTTTCAGACCAATTGTCCCGACGTGGGATAAGGCATAGTCGGCTTTGAGCTTGGACGCCACGTCGCCATCACTACTCGCTGCGTAAGCCGAGGACGACAAAGTACCTCTTGAAAGTACAACGGGGAGCAGAGACAGGGCCAAGAGTCCTTTACTCGAAAACATGAGGAACTTTCCTTTCATTACGTCGTACGCTGAGGCACCCGGTTCGCTGCACGGCACCTTCGTTTTGGGTGGAGAGACAAAGCAGAGCTGCGTCCTGTAGCAGCATTGTAGAATCCACCCTGATAGCTCAGGCGGCCGTACCTAAACAGGCGGGAGAGCATGGCCAAGGCGCTCGCAGCAAGCGCCTGGTTGACGAACGGCTCTTGGCGTTCGAGAGCTTCGGCCGCCGAACAGCTCGGAAGAGGATCTTCTCCTTCGCTTGTATCCACGATCTCCGGGTAGAGCTCAGACACGGTTCGGAGCCGGTCTGCCCGCCGGCGGTTGAGAGCGTTCAGAGGTTGTCCAAGTACAAACTGGCCACTCGCGGCATTGTTGCCGAGATCGAGCCAGTAGCTGACAGGAGAGGAAGCAGTGACTACTTTCTCGATGATCTGCCGGGCAGCACGTGTGTCCACGCAACCGATCACGACATCGGCTCCACGGTCCGGGTTCCGCAGTGTCGTCTCGCTGAGGAACTCGGGACGGGCCTCCCAATCGAGACCCCAGAACATGTTCACCCTGTTAACCAGCACCGCGGCCTTATTCATGCCGATGTCCGACCGAGAGAAAGGCTGACGAACACAGTTCGTTTCGCTAACGGTATCGGCGTCGACCACGGTCACTTCGAGGCCCCCCGGGTGGCCCCACACTCTCATTGCCTGATGGAGGTACGGGAGCCCCATGAGCATGGCGCTTCCGTTACCTCCAGAACCGACGATCAAAACGCGAACAGCCCGTTCCAGGAGACGCGGTGAAAGCTGATGTTCGATTTGCATCTAGGGTGTTCCTTTCAGAAACTGCGCTAGGGGCTGGTTCGCATCGTTGAGGTACTTCGAGGGGAACGGTCGCTGGCTACCGGCGAGCTGCCGCCAGAGCCCTTCCGATCCGCGAGGGTGTGATGTCAGCCGTTGTGCATCGTTCGGGTGAGTGAATGCACTCTCGTAGAAGCTTGTGTCCCAACGTTCCATCGCCGACACGGCGGCCTGTTTCGGAGCCCGCATGGAGCCGAGGCAGACAGAGCCGGTTGCGTAGGTGTTCCAGTAGGGAGCCACCATCATGCGGGTATCCGCCTTCGGCCGTTGGTTCTTCTCCAGCGCTCGAAGGGAGAGACCTGCCGCATCCACTCGCAGCACCAAGGCGGGCTGAGGGAACTCCTGGCCGCTGATGTCGTCGAGGACACCCTGCGCATGCTGGAAGAACATGCGGCGCGGTCTTGTCGGTACCCACCATGCCAGCATCTGTTGCGTACGCGCCAGCACATTCTCTGGCAAGACCTCGATGGCGGCGTTACCGCTCACCGCTTGGAGGAGGCTGTCGAGGAAGCCTTGCGTGAGTGCTTCCGCAGGGCCGAGGGTGGGCGGACCACACTGCTGCTTCCCAACCTGGTGGAGAGTTACGAACGCTTCTTTATGCGACTCACCTTTGTAGATGAGCAGTGCCTGATTGAGGGTGAAATTCCGGTTGCTGCCAATCGCGATCTGGGTCTGCATGGTGAGAGGCCTCCTACGCTTGGTTGAGGGCCTCCACTAGCGTGAAGAGCTCCAGGTTGATTGCGAGAAATTGCGCGAAGCCCCGATAGGCGTGTTCGGCCTCGACGGGGCTCGAAGGAGAGAAAACGTGCAAGTAGGTGGGTTCGTGCGAAGCCTCGTGCATGGACTGCGCTTCGGCGTCGAACGCGGCGGCGATCGCATCCTCGTCATGGAAGCAAATCAGCAAAGCCGGAAGAGGACTGTCATCCCAGTAAGCGTCGACGACATCCCGGGGCGACCGGCAAGGGACGCGGGTCAGCGCCACAATCCGTAGCAGGCTCTCGATCCACGGCTTCCATCGACCGCAGCGGTGGCGCCGGACGATCGCTCGGTAATCCTGAGGCTTCAGCTTGTCCTCGCCGCGAAGAAAGGGTGGGAGTGCCTCTTCGACGTCGGCGATCTCGTATTCTCCTCGAGCCTCCTCGTCTTCCTGTTCCGCCCATTCACGCAGGTTGTCGCTGTACGCCTCGGCATCCGTGTGATCGTACAAACGAAGCCAGCGATAGAGGGAGAAACGCAGCAGGTGATAAAAGGCGGCCCCGAGGCCTGCCTCTTCGATCTCCAGCGCATGGAGTGCGGGTCCGATCTTCAGGTACCCGCAGCCGCTGCACTCGACGGAGAGGGCGAGTATTCCCGCTCGCAGTTCGTCATCGCCGTAGCTGCCTACACTGTCCTGGATGGAAAGCTCGTAGTTGACGTTGCGGGTCAGCAGATCACCGCAACGCTCCGCGATGGCCTTCTTGACGGCGGACGCCGCAAAGCGAAGTGGCTGCTTGTTGGTGCTGTTCCATAAGGCCTCATCTCCAAGATCGTGATTCACCAGAACTCGGCAGAGGTCAACAAGGGTGTCTGTGTTCTCGCTGTGCGAGTATGTGACCGGGACCCCGGCCAGGCTGGGGAGAGCCTGGCCGAAGGCCGGTGCCAGCAGCCCTACAGCAGGGGAGCCAGCAACTCGGTGGGTGCGTCGAAAGCGCGCTTGGACTGGTTTCGGTACGGCTGGACGGCTTCCGCGAGGGCGGAGCATAACTTGACGCACTTGTCGCATTCGAGATGTCTCCTGAGCCGCTCTTCGCTCTGCGTCAGAGGCTTCTGGGTGAGGCTTGCGAGCTCACCCAGAAGCTGTTCTTTCGGTGTATTGACCATGCTGTCACCCTTTGGAACCGATGGCTCGGGTAAAGGTGTACCGCAGACTCTTGCCGGCGTCCTCTGGCCCAGACACTGCCGCAGTCGAGATCTCCGGGTAGGCAGCCGTGAGCAGATCGCGCACCTGCTCCACGGTCATCTCGGGATTTGGATCCGGGATCTTTGCCCCGTTGTAGACGAACTCACGCGGCAACAGGCTCGTCTTCAAGGTCATGTTCGGTGTCGTCGTCGGGCTGCTCATTGGCTTGGATCTCCTTTAGGATTTCGTCCTCATCGGAACTTGTGGTCGTCGGTTCTGCTTGGGCGGGTACGGTATCGAAGAGACCCAGAGATGGGGCGGGCTTTGCTGGCTCAGGTTTGGCGGGCGGAAGATCAGGCTTCTTCACGTTGGTCTTGGTCTTCGACTTCGCTTCTTCCTTGGCGAGCTTGGCTGCAGCATCCATCTCAGCCTTTGCGCTCTCGATCGTGTTCTTCAGCTCGAGATGTTTGCTTACGAACTCAACGAGGGTCTGAGGCAACTGTTCATCCAACTCGGCCGCGGTACCGGTAAAGCTAAGGGGAGTCGTGAGCGCCGTGTTTTCCCCAGTGCCGACCTGCTTGGGAAGCACGTTGACCCGGATTTGATCCTCTTCGAGGTGGGTGACCGTGAGCAGGACGGCTCGCTGTCGGAGAAGGGGCGCGAGTTCTCGGAACATAGTATTTACCTCTCCAAAATGGTTGATTTGACGGAAACCGGAGGTTGAGGCCGAATCAAGACGTGATGAATGATCGACCGGTAAGAGTGAGCGAGCTGGCAGAGTTTGTGTACTGCCAACGTGCGTGGTGGCTGAAGATGGTATGTAAGGAGCCTTCCAATGCTGAAGCGCGCGAAGCATAGACCCAAGGGGAGCTCTGGCATCAGGCGCAAGGCACAAAGATCGCCAGGACCGATGCCCTGAGTGGCGCTGGTACTGCGCTTTGCGGCTTGCGCTTCTACTCTTGAGCCTAAGAGCTAGGAGTCATCTGACGTCAGCTTGTTGCTGTGTTCAGTGCTCCGCTATTTGGAGTGGTGCTACTCCGCGTCAGTCATGACCAGAAGCAGGTGGTCGGAACCCCGGATGACGACGTCTTCTATCAGTTCAACACCCCGCGTCTAGCTGATGAGTGCAGGGCTCTATCTTCGGAGCAATTAGGCCTGCGAAGAGCCCTGACGATCTCAATCGGGAATGCCGATAGACCATTCCGGTTGAGCGAGGAAGTCAAACCGACCACCTGCAAAAACCTGGCGTCCAACACAACAACTCCTCAAAGTACCCGCCTACGTCGTTCCTGTTCGCGAACGAGTCCATGGGAGTCGCAGTCCCGATCAGCGTATGGCTGCGAAGCAGTGAGGAATTCACCGTTCCGGAATGCTTCCCCTTCTTTCTTGCTCTCTCGTGTGCGCAGTAGTCCGAGATCCGCATGACGCCCTTCGAAGAGAAAGTTAACGAGGAAATCGATTCGCTTTTCCGGAAACCGCCTTGGCATCATCTCGCCGGAATGCTTTTTGAGAAATCTGCGGAGCTGTTCGTCGGAAACAATGTATGTGTCCTTGCCGGCGTACTGGAACGGCGTTGCTTCTAGATAACCGGCCTTAATCCACGATACGATCGTTTCGGTCCGCGTGGAGAGTAGCTTGCGTAGCTGATGCAGGCTGTATTGACCTTTGCAATGACCGATGTTGCGCTGCTGTCGGCTCACAAAGCTGTACAGCGACTTCTTCGAACATCTGAACTTCCGAACTGCTGCGTCATAGCCCTGCTCCATGACGAAATCAATCGTTTTCGGATGCCAAGTCTTGCGCTTGCCTGCGCCCGGCCGCTCGATGCCGAATTTCTGAAGGTAACGCCAGCAAGCATGACTGCTGAATCCAGTCAGTGCCTGGAGTCCTTCATGCAGAAGACCTGGGAACTTAACCCTGCCGTCCCTCTGGGCCTTCTTAACCAGACGTTCTGCTTCTTCCGGCCAGATGTACCGGATATTTCTAGTGAGCTTTTCTGACACCTGTACTCCTCCGCTACTGCAGTGTGGGCACGACTACGTGGAAAAGGATTCCGTCAATCAGGAGGGGCGAAGAGCGCTGTAGAACTAAGCAATGCTGCTTTCGTTGTATTTGGCGAGAATACGCCTGTCAAGTAGCGCCCCTTCTTTTGCTACGCTTTTTTCGTCGTACCCATTTGTTGAGTAGACTGCTTTCTGGTACGTTAGAGTCCGACGACAGAGGTGATTGCAGGATGACTGAGGACGCAAATGAAACCCACGTGGGAGCGGTGCTCAGAGATCTAGGAAGCCGTATTCGGCAAACACGTCTTGATCGAGGGTTGTCAGTACGCGACATGGTGATCAATCACGATTACCATGATGCCCAATGGCGACGATTTGAGAAAGGTGCCTCACTGACGGTCCCTTCTTTAATCAGGATTGCTAAAGCATTAGGTACTTCTCTAGCCATCTTGCTGGATGGTGTCGGGGAATTCTCAACGACACAAGTTGACTCTCTAAAAGGGCGCGGAAAGAGTAACTCCAGCACCACGAATGCCAAGTGACGTTCCCCGTTCTAAGTGATGTTCTGTGGGCGGCGAGTGCCGCCGGTCACTTAGGCCTCTTGTTCGTCTTGCTCTGGCGTAAACTGCCCAATTCCCGAGTTCTCACCCTATATATGGCATTTGCACCGTTGGAATCGTTGATTCTGTTCCTGGTGTCTAGACATGGTGATCGGCACCAGTATGCTGTCGCATACTCTTTGCTAGGAGTTCTCTCTTACGCATTTCAGCTGTCGATGATCTACGAGCTTGCAAGGAATGTACTGCGACCGCTTGACGACATCTTCAATTATCAGATGGTACTGGTATGCGTCACCCTTGGAGCTCTCGCTCTAGGCATGTTCTCGTTCGTTCTTAGCTCACATTTAGATCAAAGAACTCTCATTCTTATTTGGGAGAACCGCGTCTCAGTCTTTGTTTCCGCCTCCATATGCGCAGGAATCATTACTGTATTTCTGGTCATGAACAGGTACTACCTCGCACTTAAAAAGCATGCTCGCGAGATTGCGCAGGGCTTGTTTGTCTGGCATTACAGCCTTCTAGTGCAAGACATTCTCCACGCCAGTATCTCGCATCGGCTTGTCCATCTTACAACTTGGTACACAGCGACAGATTATGTTGTCGAGCTGATCTACCTAGCCGTTTTGTTCTACTGGATCATCGCGTTTTGGAAAAATGAGGAGGAGCAAAGGCCAATGCCTGACGAAACGCGGGCGGGCATTCTCAATGCGTACGAAGCGATCAAGAGGGGCGAAAGTTTGGAGGAGTTCCGGAGATGACTGCCGTCCAGGTCTTTGTGCTCTTGGTCACGTTAATCGGACTTGCGTTTGTGCGAACGCGGAAGAGGAACACCGACTTGGCACAACTCGACTGGAGCGTTCTCGTCGGCAAAATTGAGCCGCTACCCATCGATATCATCACGCGAGTTGCTGTAGATTTTCTACAACCCGGTTCAAATCGCGACAGCGTCGACACGCAGAACCTATGGGAGCTGATTGGAAAAGATGAGGGCCTGCAACGCCTTTACTCCAACTCTCACGTGCTTATGGCACTTGCATGGCGTGCTAGGGGGTGGAATCCAGAGGAAAGCTTTGTAGCAATCGAACAAATGAGACGTGACGCAGTAGTTTTGAGAAGGGCCGTGATCCGGCTCTCGCTAGGATTGAGCTTTGGATACGACCGCCGACAGGGCCCGTTCTCAGTCCAGCAAGCCATGAGTTCCTACTACCTCATGAGGAGTAGGGTACTATCCCTCTACGCAAATCATCATGGCCCAAGGTTGTTGGAGCTAGCGGCGGTACTCTAGGGCTGAGCTTTTCCACCTTTCCATCAGTTGAGTCTGCTCTTCGGTCATGTGTTCTGTCATTGCCTTCAGACCCTCGGTCTTGTAGCCTTCCCAGTCGGGGGATTGAATTCGTATTGCCGTCACAATGAGTTCACGTCGTTGTCCCTGCTCTGTCCTGATTCTCAACACACCATCAATGAGCAGCTTTGTTCCTTTCCTAATCTTGGGAATGAAGTCCAACTCAACTTTCCTAAGCTCGATTTCTATCAATTCCCGGCCCTTCTCTGACCTTCCACCCTCTCGAGGCGTTTCTGTCTTGATGGCAAGAAGAAGAGCCCCAGAGTCGTTAGCCATGTTGCTCAATTGAACATCGGCTGCTGCCCAGCCCTCCAGATGCACGTTATTCTTAAAATTGAACCGCATACTTTATGTCGACCGTCCCGTTCGAACTGACCTCTAGCGTTTCCGCTGGGCGTGCCTCAGCACTCCGAGTCATATTCTACCCAGTAGCACAACGGAGAGCGAGCGCCTACTGCTGGAAGGCTTGCTGATGTCAGGCGATGCTGCTCAGCTTTGGGCTACGGAACAAGGGCTTATCGCCACGCCGCTTCGCTATCTATCGACCAGTTCAGTTCCCCGGTCCTGACTCTTCGGATGACCCCAAAACCTAATTGCCGAAGGAAGGCAGGTAGCACCGTGAGCGTGACGCTTTCGTTGCTCTGATATGCGCACAGCGAAGGAGGCCTTTCTGGGGCATCTTCCTTGGATCCCATAAATGCTTACAGCGCCTCAGATAGACGGGGCACCAGACCTATATGGACGTCTGTGTACATACCGAACAGCCTAGCCCGCATCAGGCAGTACGAAGCGATTGCTTCTTGGAGATGAAAAGCGATCTGCGCGTGGCCTCTTGTCACAAGAAAGAGAAGTGAGACCCGCGTGATTGAGCGCTTCAAACGTGCTGCGTCTCGCCGCATCATCTCTGTTATCACACGCCCGTTTTCGTCGTTCCAGCGCTCTGCATACCATGCTAAGTCGAGCATCGCCTCCGCGTTCTGATAAAGGCGCGAGAGGCCAGACAGGCCGCCCACATCACGCCACATCTCCCATGGCTCGATACGAAGCTGCTTCGATCCAGGCTGAAGGTAGAGATCAGCAATCTCAACCAGTCTTTCCCGATTCTTGACGGCTTCTACTTTGGACAAGAGATCATCCCAAGTATTTCGCTCGAGAACTCGCCGCCTCAAGAGAGCTCGCGCCTGGTATCCGAAGGCGCCGACAAACAGCCCACTTAGCAAAATCACTCCAGACACGCAAACCTCCTCACCGTCTGTCGTGCACGATATTACTCGACTCGAGCCCAATCCTGTAGTCACTGAGCTTCTTTTTTGTGCGCTCGTCTGGAATCTCCGGAATACGCTCCGGCAGACTGAACGCGCAGGTCCAATAGGCCAGGGTAGCTAGATAGACTCCCATCCGAAGGTGTTCCAGATCTCCAAAATGATTCGCCGTTCGCCAATACGCATGCAGTGTGTCGGTCACGAACGCGACTACATTCAGCACCAGAAAGCCCGTCCCCACGCGTGCGACGAGATCGCCCCACCTTACTCCGAGTTGCTGCGATGTTGCCACTGCGGCCAAAAAAAGGCCCGTGAACAAGATGGTCTCGAAGAGACTTATGCGTGAGTAGAGGGCATCCTTGGCACTGGAGGCTGCTGGCGTCACCGTGGCCGCCAGGGTGGCTGCCAAGAGGGTTGCGCACCCTCCTCCTGTGATGAGTCGTATACGGGACCTCTCCACCCATCGGCCTCCCCTACGAAACACCAGAACGGCCAACTCTGTAACAACCGCGAGTTGGAACAAGAGATCTACAAACGCAGCAGTCCAGTACAAAGGGGCGTAGAGGTTTTTGTCTCCATAGGTACGTACTAAGAAAAGTCCAACGGTGGTTAAAATAGCCCAACTGATCCAGACGGTGAATGCCGGTACCTTCCGGTAGCGCCTCTTCCATAGCAAAACGAGGAGCAAGGCGGCGTTCATGGCCATGCCCGCCGCCCATAGAAAGATCGCCACCCAGCTAAGTTGATTCAAAAGCTCAGCCCTCGCATACACCCAATAGTCTCACCAGATCTCACGCCACATCTAGTACGAGCAGAACCGTGATCACCCATTCAGGAAGCGCTGAGCTCGGACGCGGGTTCGTGCCGTTTATATCAGGACGGGGGTTTGTTCCGTTGATCTGTGCTTTCGCCGTGGGACGCGGATTGGTGCCATTAATGCCGCTTATCGTCTGCGCTTCTGCGGAGTGGTTGGACAGGGCTATGCAGAGTGCGGCGAGAACGATGGTTGACTTCTTCATTGTGAAAGGTTCCTCAATGCGCAGTGGCGCTGAGAAATCCTAGAGCAAATTAGCGGCCAAGCGCCCTCCTAAAATCGAGATATTGACTAGAGGCGGGTGCGCGCTAGCGCCGCAACCCATTCGATACAAGCGATTTAGCAGCAGTTTGCAAAAGCTCATCTTTCCGCCTTTACTGCCTTCCGGGCAGAAGGAATCGCAACCCTCTATAGGGAGCAACCAGTCTTGCCCCGTGTTCACCTATTCTTCGCTCTAGGACAACGAACAAGCATCGCCATGGTCATCAGCTTCCGTCACCGGCGCTCGTGAAGACCTCAGCACCTACGATCCCTGCTCAGCAATGTCCACTCGTCTCCGTCAAGCCCCTAGTCTCGCCCTTCTGGTACTTCCCAGGTAGCTGATCAGGCTGTACAGACCTGCTCTTCGCAGACGTCTGAGACACCGGGCACCCGCTTGACGCGGCAATTGTTCTGCAGCCTCGTTTCAATCGTTATCACTCAAGCCCGGCAGCCAAGCACTTCACAATGCGGGCCCAGCATCGCGCTCCACGACTGTTGGAAGAGACACGATAGACCGTAGCTGAAGATGCAAGCCCGGATTCGAGTGCCCGATACAAGGCTGACTGCGCACGCTTGGTGCTACTGGAGAAAGCCGATCCGCGCTCGCTCGTACAGTGGCCGCGCAGCGATCCATTGATTTTTTAAGCTAAATCGTCGACCCGCTTCAGTAAGCCGTCAGGGCTCGACGCGTTGGGTTGGTGTAGGGCGATTCCCCATCCAACGCCGATCGAGATTGCTACGGCAGTGACACCGACGACAACAAGACGAAACAGGAAGACTTTGGCGCGCGGGTCCATTAGCAGCTCAGATCGGGAGAATGTTTGGAAGTCTTGTTTGACTGGACCCGTTACAGAGGTGGTGTCATGCGATGGGTAACTTGCCCCCGAACTGGACGATCGTTCGTTCTTCAGCGTCTCTGGCGTAGTTCACCCATCTGGCGACGCGCTCCTGGCAGTAACCGCACACGGGCATATGCTTCGTCTTGCCAGACATGAGGAACTTGCCTGGGTTGAACGCGTAGTGCTTCACTTCCTCGTCTGTGTAGCAGGTGAGATCCACTTCCGTGAGCGGTCCATGGACAGACTCAAGCGCGCCGCGGCGAAGGCTCTCCTTCTGTTCCAGGAACAGGTCGGGAAGCTTCACAAGACGGGGGCCAGCACTCTTCCAGAGGGTGTCATCTTCGGCCCAGTAGTCTTCGAGTCTCGCGCTCGCATTCAACGCTAGATAACGGATGGCCGAACGCCTGTCCGTGATCCCCGGGTCACGATCGACCAATGCCGCAGCTGCCAAGAGCGCCAGTCCACAGATGGCCTCGTCAGGGTAGGTCTCGGCGAGAGTCCGAAACTGGGCGATCTCGTCTTCAGCCATCTTCCGGAACTTTTCCGTGACGAAAGGAGCGGTAGCGAGCTGCGAGTTCAGAACAGGGAGATTGATCGTCAGTCCGGGAGGGGCGCCCCACGCATAAGAGTTCTCGGTGTACATCATGGGGTCGAACAGGAGGTCGAAGTCGTCCTGACGGTCCGCTACGCCGCGGAGTTGATTCAGCATGTCGAGAAACCAACTCAGTTCGTTGTCATTGAAGCAGGCTGATGCTTGTCGCATCAGCCGTCTTCGATGTTGCTCGTAGCAGTCGATCAAGGTGCCTGGAAGGATCAAATCCTCCAAGGATTGGCTGTACTGCGTTATTTGGTGATCTAGTGCGTCCATACGCTGCTCCTGGCCTGCCGTGTGGACGTTATCCCACGCCTGCGAATTGCAGTCAAATCGTCAATGTTTACAGGCCTTCGGAACAAACTGCACCAGCGTCGCGCTCGATCCATTGAGCGCTACCAGAGCGGTTCCCAACTCCTGGGTCGCGCCAGTTCCACCGGACCGTGCCTTCAACTCGTGTGAGCCTTGACGCAGGGTGACGAACTTCTCCGTCCGTGGATGGACCGAAGCTGCGTGTACCCGAAAGACGGGCACAGGGTTACCGATGCCGAAGGGTTCCATGGCCCGCAGCTGTTGGTAGAAGGAGGGTGTTGCCTCGCTGAGTTCGAGATCGATAGATGGCACATGGGCAGCCTCCTGTGGAGCGGGGTGCTCCGCCATGTATTGGCTCAACGCGTCGCGGAACGCGGGAACGGCGTCCACGGCTACGGTGACGCCTGCGGCTTGCCTGTGCCCTCCGTAGCGATGCAGAACAGCCTTGCAGGAGCGTAGCGCGTCGATCAGGCTGATGCCCTCAACGCTTCGCCCTGATCCCACAGCCATCCCGGTTTTGGGGTCGTGTACAAGGACGAAGGTGGGCACACCGAAGCGCTCCCTTGCCCGGCTCGCGAGGATGCCTGCTAGACCCTTGCGCCAATGTGCCGCGTAGACGACCAGGACGGATTGTCCCCGGGCATCCACCACACCGGTAAGCTCCTCCAGAGCCTCCTTCTCCAGTTGCCGCCGCCATAGGTTCAAGCGATCGAGCTCCATCGCTAGTCTGGACTGCTCGTCGGGCGTACGGGCCTTGAGCATGCGCAATACCTCCACGGGGTGCCCGACCCGGCCGGCGGCGTTCAGCCGCGGCCCGATCCTGAAAGCGACCTCTTCGGCCGATGGAACTCTTGCGGGCATGATTCCGCCGAGCTCCATCAGCTTTCGCAAGCCCGCGTGCGTCGTTCTGCTCAGCTCCGCCAGTCCGAGCCGCGTAAGGGTCCGTGTCGCGCCGACCAGCGGAACACAATCGGCAATGGAAGCGATGGCGGTCAGCTGGCTCAGGCTGGCCAGAAACACTTTCTGTGCCTCTCCGGGAACGTTGGATTGCTCGAGCAGCGATGAACTCAGCATGTACGCCAGGCCAGCAGCGCAGAACTGATCAGACCAGACAGCCTGCGTGCCTGCCCTCGCCTCGATCTGGTGATGGTCGACGACCAGCACAGTCATCCCGAGCCGCTGTGCGAGGTGTACCGGACCGGCGGCGTTGATGCCGTTGTCGATTGTGATCAGAACTTTGGTGCCGGAGCGAGAGAAGCGATGCACCGCGGATTCGTTGAGGCCGTACCCCTCATCCCGATGTGGGAGGTAGACGTCGACCGCAGCCCCGAGACGCACGAGCGTGGCTTCGAGGATGGCGGAGGAAAGTGCGCCATCACAGTCGTAGTCGCCGTAGATGGTGATTCTCAGTCCGTCCCTTATGGCAGCAAGCAGAAACGGGGTAGCCTCAGCGACGCCTTCGATAGTGGATGGGTGTGGGAGATCGTCCCACTGAGAGGGGCGCAGGAAGGTGTGAGGGTCCTGGACGCCACGCTGCATGAGGACCTCGAGAACGGGGCGGTACACATGCAGCATTGGGGTCTCCTTAGAACAGGCTGATTTGCATTGCTGGAGGCTGAGGCCGGTCAGGCGTCGGCGGCGTTGGAATGAAGGAAAGCTCAACAGGCTGGGTAACCACGGTAGAGGCAACCGCGATTCCGTACTTGGCCTGCAAGCGCTCCAGTTGATCCAGCTCCCGGGCGCGGACGGCGGCCGCGACACGAGCTTCGTATTGGGCGACCAACGGACGATTACCTAGCTCGGCTTTGATTGCACGCTCCACATCCGAAAAGGTGTACGTGGGGTCGCCGTAACAGCCAAAGCGCAGGGTATGCCGAAGGAAGCTGAGGCGAAGCGCGTCCTCGGCGAACCAAGTTCCGTAGAAGCCGTGCAGGTCATAGTGCGCGATGTGCCCAAAGCAGTTGGAGAGGCGGTTGTAAAAGCCTCTGGTGAATAGCGTGTGCTTCCATCCGGATTCGATGAAGCGGAAGAAGTGGTTTCCAAAGGTTGCTTTGTCCTGCGCAGTGGACCACTGTGTGGGCGTAAACTCTTCGGCGGTGAACAAGGCCTTTGGCATGATGGGCTCCAATGCAAATGGCCAGCTTTCGCTGGCCATGGGGCTGGATGTGAGGTTGTGAGTTACCCGGACGAGAGTTGCCCCTCCCCCGCCTCGGTCTGAGGCGTTGCAGTGCCCCGAAACAGGGGTTCAAAGGCGTGAGCCAACGCGCGACACTGAGGGTTCAGTCGAGACGTGAACTCAACCGCGGCGGACAGAACGTGAAGAGCTTCAGCATCAAGCTTCAGTTCCACCGCGGATCCGGTGTTGCAAAGCAGAGTCACGGTCATATGGACTCCCGTAGTGCGGCAGGTTCTCGGCGGCAGTGCTCGCGAGTAACGAGTACAAGCCAGTCTGTCGTGCGTGGATGAGGAGATCGTTGATCGCAATGTCGAGGTCGCCGTAGGCCACGAGCGACGCCGCAAGCTCAACGAGGGAGCGTTTCAAGTGGTCCTCCGTCCTGATACGTCCGAAGGCGATACATTGGCGTGTGCGCGCTAGGAGCTCCTTCGCCGCCTCCGCGTAGCGTTGACCCATATAGCGATAAAGGCCGCGGCGTACAGCCTCTGCCTGCAGTGAGCCCAACATCGCTTCTCCACCGTGTTCACAGAAGAAGGCCCGGAGGCCTCGGGTGCTCTGTACGTTGTGAGCCAGTACTTCCCGTTCTGCCGCGTCGACGATCTCGACAAGTCGTTCCATACTGGCTCTCCTTTCAGGATGGGCAGCTAGGCCACGCGAACGTGATAACCACGTGTCACTGTGGCGCCGGCTACCTCCTCGTTTTGCGCGATCGCTTGCTTGATCGCATCGCTGACAGGCGTGGTGTCCTGGATGCCGGCGAGCAGAAGCGTTCGTGTCTCGATCGGCACGGCTGCGATTATCTGCTCCCAGAGCGCTCCGTCAAATCGCGCCTCCACTCTCTTGAGCCGCAACGGAATCAAGGACGGATCAAGGATCCGGACCGAATCCTGCGAATTCTTCTGGCGTCGAAGGGTGAACTGCTTGCCCTCCATCTTGGTGACGTCTCGACTCTGAAGGAAGTACAGGATCAGAGCTTTGGTCTGATCGACCTTGTTCTCGGCCACCCGGCCGCGTGTGGCAAGCCGCGAAGCTTCCCCCTTGCAGTACGCAGCGCGGGCCTCCATCACGCGGATGAAGCGGCCGATGCGGTCGACCTTGTCGCCGAATACGTCGCAGAGCTGCTCGAATAGAGCCTTGCTCTCCTGACTGGGCTCGCCGGCTTCCTCGAGTTCGTCCTGAATGTGATCGAAGAGGACATCCATCTCCCGGTCGATTTCCAGAAGAGAGTGCTCTGCGGTGACGACGGGAATGGGTTTGAGTTCTTCCTGTGGCGCCGCGAACGGGAGCACAGGGGCGGGTAAGGCAACGGCAGTGGCCATAGAACCTCCATACATGCAGAAGGACCCGGCACAAGGGCCGGGTCCAGACACAGGAAAGCCCGTCCAGAGGACGGGCAGGCTAGGTGCAATGAGAACCGTACGAAGCTGACGTCAATCCTCGTCTTGCAGGATCGCCTCATAGTTCTGACCTCCGTAGAAGATCCCGATGATCTGGACCTGATCGGCATCGACTGCAAAGGCTATGACGACACGTTTGCGATAGCTGGTGATGCGCAGCCCTGGCCGTACATCATCGCGACGAGTCCCCCGCAGCGGAAAGGAACTCAGACTCTCGCAGTAGGTGATGATCCCGTTCGTAAACCGTGCAGCGGTCTCCGGAACTGCTTCGACCGCAATGTAGCCATACAGTTCAAGCAGCTGCGCCTCTGCTTCAGACGTAAAAACAACCGTGTAGGGCATCAACGTTGCTTCGCAAGGGCTTTGTTGTGTTCTGTCGAGAGGGCTTCCCGGACATGCTTGGCGGACACTGCCCGTGACGGGTCGTTTCTCAAGGCGTCGAGGGCTGGCCCCACCTTCTCATGAAGCCAATCTTCGACGACGCGGTCACGAGCGATGAGCGTCCGCAGACCATCCCTGATCACTTCGCTTTCCGTGGCGTACTCGCCGGCTTCCACCTTGGCACGTACCAGATCCGCCATTTCATTAGGGAGCGTGATACTGAGCTGCTGGGTAGAGCGCATGGGTGCCGCCTCCGAGTAGGATTGAATCCTATTGTAATCCACCATAGCTTTCCTTTTGTAGTGAGTGGCCCGAGAGGACGGACTTACCTCTCGGGCTGCAGTTGATGGGAGCGATTAGCCGAACAGCCTCATTTGCTCGCCGTGGGCGTGACCAGTTGGCCAGAGCGGGGCAGGTTTCCGCTTCGGACGTGGATTGGTGGGAAAGACCAGCTGGAGGCCAGCAGGGGCCGGGAGTTCGACCGCCTCCGAAAGGATCTTCGGCAGCGCCTCCTCTGCGGGAGTAACTGGCAGAGTGATGACCTCGGCCAGCGGCTTGGGAGCAGGTGCATGCTTGGCCCGTTCGCGCTCCAGGTCCTTCCAGACAGCATCGGCCGTTTCGCCGACTCCGCCCTTTTCGACCAGCTCGCGAGCCATGGCGGACAGTAGGTCCTCGTTGGCGTCGAGCGACTGCAGCCCTTCGCCGGAAAACTTGCCCTCCATCATGAGCGCGACCAGCATCTTCTTGCCCATGTGCCGGATGCAGGTTTCCTGCATCGTCCCGCTGTAGGCCAGGAACTTTACCCGGACGGGGTGCTGCTGCCCGATCCGCCACGATCGCCGGCTTGCCTGCCGGAGCGTGTGGAGCGAGTAGCCCGTCTCGTAGAAGTACAGCGTCGGGAAGGCCAGCAGGTCGAGACCTGTCTCCACCAACCGGGG
>CAHJWN010000066.1 GCA_903642265.1 Acidobacteriaceae bacterium
GAGAGAAGCGACACTGCGCCCGGAGAGAAGCAACGCTGCGCCCGGAGAGAAGCAACGCTGCGCCAGGAGAGAGAGGGAAATCTAGCGCCGGCGGGCGCCTGACTCTACCATGGACATTCATGCGGCCAACGGGCACCAAGACTAACTAGCGCAGAGTTGCTCCAGATACTGTCGGCCCGTATCGGATACGCGAAGATTCCTCTCTACGTAGCCGGAGGTACTTGCCGGAACGGGCGAAGGCGTGAATTGAATCAGGCCCTTGCGTCGAAGTCCGTTCACGGAAAGACTCATCGTCCGAACAATCCCGTGCTGATTGAGTCGAACACCCAGCTTCAGCAGACTTATTCCTTGTTCATCGGCAGAGGCAATCTCTTGCAGCGTACAGATCTCCTGATCCGAACACCTGAGTGTCACACTGGAAAGGCTTGGAGGTGCCGGCTGACGCACGGGAGGAGCTTTGGCTAATTGCGGGCGGACCGGAGCAAGGGTCTCGGGCATGAGCCTGTCGAGGAAATTGTTTAGCTCGCGATCAAGAGAGGGACTGATGCCAGGCGTCTCAGCCGGTAATTCAACCAGCTGGCTCGGAGCGATCAAAAGCGAACTACTGCCAGGATCGAGTTGGAAACGGGCTATAACAAATTGCGCCAGGTGCCGGGCCCTGCTGGTGCCAACAAATAGCCAGGTTGCGTAGCAGGACCTAGTTGCAATTACAAATATTGCGCCAATCTTTTCCCCGTACTCTAAAAGGAGTGAATTAGCACTTGCGGGATCACTTACATGAAACAGACTATGGCCATGACTCCAGATGCGGTTCTTAACGCGTGCGATCACTGCGTCATCTGTCCCGGTCAATCCAGATCCGGGCGAGATTACAAGACAAGCTATTCGAGAGACATCTTCAGTATGCATCTGGGCAACTCCAGCGGGTGAACGTGCAGGGTGGTAGTTCGTTCATTGTGAGACCTGAATCGAAAGTAGGACCTGACGAAAGTTAGGACATTAAGACAGCACGCCAGTAGGACATTCAAACGCCTTACATTGCGCAGCAAACAAGTTGTTCTGGAGCGTGCAATCTAATCGCACAGGTTACTCACGCGGTACATACTCACCTTCTGCAATCTTCGACAAGGCTCGCAACGTTTGCATGGCATTATCCGGGAAGACAGCGAAAGATGTGGCACCTCCAGGTCTAGTCTGCGGCAATGGCGTACGCTGCGTGCGAATGCCTTTTATGTGCAAAATCCGAAGATGCTATTGAAATGCCGACTATCTCCCCTGACTCATCCCGCGCTGGTTCATAGCACAGGGTTCGAATCCCTCGGGAATGCGGAAGCGGTACCTCCACCTCCGAGATAGATTCGCCGAGCAGCGCTCGCCGAAGGTAAGGTTCGATGTGCGGGAATATTTCGGGAATAACATCGGATATTCTTCTACCTAGATGATCTTCGATCGAAGCCTCGTTCATATCCGCCAATTTACGGTTGACGTTTACGTATCTCAGGTCTGCATCTACAAAGGCAAGCCCGATCGGGGCACCGCTATAAAGAGCTTGTAGCTCTATCAGGCGGTGCGACGGAGATGCTTCGAAGGTGCTGTGACGCTTCTCTCCGTCGGGGGAAACCTTGGCAGGCAGCCGCCACCTAGGCTTCGCGATGATCTCTGAGAGTTCCTCCGCTGGAACGGCTTTTCCAAAAAGCCAGCCCTGGCCCAGCTCACAGCCAAACCACAACAACATTGCGGCCTGCTCTTCCGTCTCAATTCCCTCAGCAACCGTCTTCAAGCCGAGACTTTGTCCCAGGCCGACGACCGCACCTACGATCTTCCGGCTCTCTCGCTTGAGCGCCATCGATCCTACAAAGCTTCGGTCTACCTTCAACTCATCGAACGGGAGCGATTGAAGGTGGAACAGGCTGGAGTATCCGGTGCCGAAGTCATCGAGCGATATCTTGCAGCCCATTGCTTTCAGCTCTTCAGCAATCGCCAATGCAGTTTCGACATTGCCGATAAGTGCGCTCTCGGTGATTTCGATGACCAGCCTGTCAAGTGCGAAGCCGGTCGATTTTGCAATAGACCGCAGGAGGTCCGGCAACTCCGGGGTACGCAGTTGGACAGGCGAGATGTTGACTGAGAGCGTCAATGACTCTCCCAGGGAGGACGCAGCTTTAAAGGCATGCTCTAAAATTTGCCGCGTGAGCATGTCAATCAAACCACTCTTCTCAGCGACGGCGATAAAGCGATCTGGCGGAACAAAACCAAGTGTCGGGTGCTTCCAGCGAGACAGGACTTCAAAACCGGCTAGGTGGCCAGAGTGTAATTTCACAATAGGTTGGAAGAAGGGGATGATTTCGTCTTTACAAAGAGCACGATGCAGGGCGGCAGCGCTGATGCGGGGTACGGGTTTTCCTGGCGTGGATGCGGCACTCATATTGCTTCCTCTATGTAACTCAAATTGGTCGAAAGCTTCAGGGCCCCTTCACGCACAGGTTGGCCGCTTTGATTACTTTAGTGAGGTACATAGCTCATAGCAATGCTGTTTGGTACAACTTACAGGCCACTTATCTTGTACCCAATGGGTCGTAAACACGGTCATTTTGCCTCATAGGCCTGGCAAAATGACAGCTTGATGTTTATACGGTTGTGTAATAGGGTCAGGTTCACAAGCTTACAAATCAAGCAGACTATCAGGCCCGAGAGCTGCAAAACTGAACAACCGCCTGATTCGGGATGCCATGTGCGCTGACTTCTATCTACTGCATTGGAGGAAGCAAATGAGTGGATCAACCGAGTCTCCACCAGCCGTCAAAGTAGTAGCAACTCGAATATCAATGACCTCAATCGTGCTGCTCTGCGTTGCTGCGTCTTCTATAGTTGCCTTGCTGCGATTCCCCTTCACCCTGGATGACGCGTTCATTACCTTCCGGTATGCCAGGAACTTCGCACAGGGCTATCCACTCGGAACCTGGAATGTCGGAGAAGTACCTGTTGAAGGCTTCAGTAGCTTGCTTTGGACGCTGATTCTTGCAGCCGGAATAAAGCTTGGCCTTTCACCGCTCCTGCTCTCGAAATGCATCGGCTATCTATCGGCGGCTGCGCTGCCGTGTGTCACGTTACTTGCATCCAGTTCTACGGGTGCTAACAGCCGCGAGAAAGGCCTTGATGCAACGACTTTAAGATGCGCGTCGGTCATGCTCTCGCTCTATTTCCCACTGTTCTACTATTCCGTCACGGGAATGGAAGCGACCTTTTTTGCGCTTCAGGTGCTTTTGCTTCTGTTGATCCCCGTGTTATCTCCCGGCCCGATTCGCGGCCTATGCGCCGCCCTCATCTCGATGGCGCTGGTGCTCACCAGGCCTGAAGGGATCTTTATTGCAGGTTTTGTGAATGGATACGGCCTCTTCAGTGCCGGCCGCCGATGGCCCAGAAGCTGGGCCTGTATCGGGCTTGTTGCCACGGCAGTCACCTTCCTTGGCTTGACTGCATTCCGCCTTCACCAATTTGGTGAGATCATGCCCAATACTTATTTTGCGAAGGCGACCGGCGGCAGCGCCATCCACCGCGCCTACCTGGGAATCCGCTACCTTGTACAGTTCCTGCTGCTTGTTGCGCCGGCAGCAGTTGCGCTTGCGTACTCCGCGATACGCGGAAGACGAAGAATTTTCTCTGATTCTCTACTGATCATGCTTTTGCTGCTGTGTGGTATTTACACGCTTTATGTGGTGAAGGTCGGAGGTGACCCCAACGCTGCGTTCCCGTTGCGCCGCCACTTCGTGCACAGCATCGCTGCGTTCGCGCTTCTCGCAGGAACGATCATCGCCATGAAATCCGAAAACGCGACGAAGGCGGTGCGGTTTAGCCTCATCACCTCGCTGCTTACAGCATGTTGGATGGGCACAATCTGGGGCAGCCCCCTCTTGAAGGAAGGACTTCTTCTTGCCGTCCATGCAGGCCCCCTTCAATTGGCTCCGCCGCCCTTGCCAATCGCGTGGTACGGCCGCTATAGCGCCCCGCAAACAGTAATTGCTTTGAGCACAGCAGGTCAGCAGCCCTGGTATATTCCTGGGCGATACATCGACATGCTGGCACTCAACGACGCGCACATCGCAAAGTACGGGCATGTCGATTCAAGGTCAAAGATGCTGGATACAAAGACGGACATGGCTTATGTTCTCGGCCGCCACCCAGACATCATCGTTGGCTATCTGCAGGCGCACTCGATGCTGGAGAATCAATGTCCAGGAGAGCTGCACGGTGATCGCAGTATGATGATGCATGACATGGTGTCGAATCCAGGCTTTCAACACGACTACGTCTTCATCGTGAACGGTCCCTATCCCGAAGACACAAACGCAGTGTTCTTCAGTAAGGACTATCTGAAGCATCTTGGAGCTCCAGAGCTGCAAGGTGTTTCTGTCGATCAGACCGTCCTGGGCCACTTGGATTGCCGCTGATCTAAGGCAGTGCCTGTTCGAGACGCACCGTATGCAGGATGTTCGGCAGGAACTCCCGCACCACGTTACTCAATGCGGCGCCACCGATCGAGCCTCCGAAAGACTTCGCAGTCTCGGTAAGCCCATGGTTATCGTCGGGGTAGTAGGCATTCTCAAGCGCCGCTGCGCCCGCATACGCGGCGAAGAGCGAGTAGTTGGGCGTTGCGCAGCCATCATCGGAACGCGTCACGAAGACTTTTGAGATGGCATAGGTTGTGCGCACGATCAAGTTGTGCCGATTGCCCATCACGTAGTAGCGAGGATCCTCGTGCAGGATCGGTGCCATAATGCTGTCTTCAAAGATTGTCTGCGAAGCATCCCGGATTGCTGCTGCACCCACCCGTTGCCCGTACGCCGGGAAGTTCGTACCGTAGTTCGGGCTGCCGTTTGCCGCCTGCTCATACCCTGCCGCTGCTGCAATCGTGAGCAGCAGGTAGGGCGACATCAATTGGTGTACGCCGAACAGCACCTTGTCGGCCGAGGTGAGAGGCTGTGCCTTCTGGCCTGGCTCAATGTACTTGTGATAAATCGGCGCAATTGGAGACACCTGGATCGGGGCGTCGACGGCTGCAAATGCTTTACCGCGGAGCGGTATCGGTGCAGACGAACTCTCTCCCGGCGCGTCCGGAAGGTCACGGCCGGACGTAAGCGTGGCAGCGGCGACATCGGTGCGCGCCTCATCAAACCGGGTTCTAGGGTCAGGCGCATCCGCGGCAATGGTAGAGACGTTTCGACTGGTCGCGCCAGCGGCAATCTGTGCCGGCACAGATTTGGCGAAGAGCAGCATCACCGCCAAAGATGTAACACGCACGGAGTGTACGTCCCTGAAGATCCTGTCGAGCCTGGTTTGCTTCAAAGATCTTCCTCATGCACCGTCGTTATAGAAATCGCTTCTAAATCTGCAGTGCGCGGACTTGACGGTCTCTGGTACGAATATTCTGCAGACGTTCGAATGGCCGTTGGAAAAGACATACACCGCCACCTGCGCGTCGTCGCTTCAATTCTATACATAAATGTTGATCAAACCGCCGTATTGCCTTCTACCACCGCCTGGATACACCGCCATCGCCGGGCAGGGCGTAGTGGAGAATAAGACTTACGGTTTATGTAAGCCTTTACATTCCTGCGCTTTTGTCGTTTAGTGGTTACGTCCGTTTACATCGGCTCAGCAAGTGCAAATTGGCAGCCATCGTCATCCGGCAGTTCTTCTAGGAGCACATTCTTGAACTCATGCCGCATCCTCGCAGCGCTTCTGATAACGGCCGCAACACTCCCAGCGCAGAGCATGCCGCACATCGAAAAGCGCGGCGATCATTACGCCATGGTCGTCGACGACAAGCCGTTCCTTGTTCTCGGCGCGCAGATAAATAATTCGAGCTCGTGGGCGAGCACCTTGCCGGACGTCTGGCCAGCCCTTGCCGACCTACACGTAAACACGGTCGAAGCGCCCGTCTATTGGGAGTTGATGGAGCCGCAGCAGGGCAAGTTCGATTTTGCCAATGTCGACCTGCTGGTCACAGGCGCACGCGAGCATCATCTGAAGCTGGTCCTGCTCTGGTTCGGCACGTGGAAGAACGGCCAGAACCATTACGTTCCCGAGTGGATCAAGACCGACCCGAAGAAGTATCCGCGGGAACAGAACGACCGTGGTAAATTGCTCGACGTGATGTCGCCAAATTCCACGTCCAACCTCGAGGCCGACAAGCATGCTTTCGTCGCGCTGCTGCATCACCTTAAAGAGATCGACGGGTCGCAGCACACGGTCATCATGATCCAGGTCGAGAATGAGTCGGGGTCTGTCGGCTCCGTTCGCGACTTTTCGCCGGCGGCGCAAAAGCAGTTTCAAGCGCCCGTGCCCTCCGCACTGGCCCGGGCCTTGCACAAAGACGCATCCGGTACCTGGTCGCAGGTATTCGCTACAAATGCCGACGAAAGCTTTGCAGCCTACTCCACCTCTAGCTACATCAACGAAGTCGCGAAGGCCGGCAAAGCAGAGTACGCGCTACCTATGTACTGCAACGTGTGGATCACCTATCCTGTACACGCGCTCGAAAATCGCAACCGCCCAAGTGCCGGGCAGGAGTATCCGAGTGGTGGTGCGCAGCAACAGAACATCGCCATCTGGAAAGCTGCAGCGCCGAGCATCGATGTCCTCGCGCCAGATTTTTATTCGGATGACGTGCCCCTGTTTCACAGCGTCGTCACCGCCTATGATCGCGAGGATAATCCGCTCTTCATCCCCGAGACAGGCATCGGCAAGAATGTTGGCCGCTACTTCTTCTACGTGCTCGGCCACGGAGCGATCGGCTTCTCGCCCTTTGGTATCGACTACACAAACTGGACACTGAAGAAGCGCGAGATCCCCGATTCCATCGCTGAGAACTACGCGTTGATCGGTCCGCTAGAAGCGCAGGTTGCACAGCTGAACCTCGATGGCAAGCTTCAGACCGCAGTCGAAGAGCCCGGCATGGCCCGCCAGGATCTGAAGTTCGGTGACGTTGTTGCCACGGCCTCATTTGGCTTTCCGCAGAGTGATGGCGAAGCTCCACCCGGCACACTGGACGCGCATGGCCGCGTGCTCGTCGCGCAGACCGGCCCACTTGAATTCCTCGTCACCGGCTTCGACGCGAGCGTCAGCTTCACGTTTACACCCGCATACGCCAAATCAAACAATGCGCAGATCGAAATCCTTCGCGCCGAAGAAGGAACCTATGACAATGGCATATGGAAGACCACTCGCATCTGGAACGGCGATCAGACCGACCGCGGCCTGAACTTCGGAGAGGGTGATCACGGGCAGGTCGTCCGCATACGGCTGCATTCACTTCCACTCACCGGCGACCTGGCAACCCATTAGGAGCATCACACATGATCGCCCGATTTCCCTTCGCCTGCATTACAACTGCACTGCTCGTTTGTGCCTCGGCTTCTACGACTGCACAAAACACCCCGGCAGTGGGTGCGATGAATGATGTCCTCTACGGAGCGGCGTACTACAACGAATACATGCCCGCCGACCTGCAGCCCGGCCGCCTCGAGAAAGACATCGCCCTGATGAAGGCCGCCGACATCACCGTCGTTCGCATGGGCGAATCCACGTGGAGCCTGTGGGAGCCCGAAGACGGCAAATTCGAATATGCATGGATGGACCGGGTCGTTGATGCGATGGGCAAAGCGGGTATCAAGGTCATCATGGGCACGCCCACCTATTCCATTCCAACGTGGATGTACCACGAGCATCCCGAGGTGCTTGCCCGGCCGCTGGGCGGCGCGCAGACCTTCTACGGCATGCGCCAGAACATGGACACGGACAACCCGACCTTTCGCTTCTACGCACAACGCGTCATCCGCAACATGGTCGATCACTACAAAAACAATCCCAACGTCATCGGCTGGCAGATCGACAACGAGACCGGGTCCTACGGCGCTTCAAACCACGATGTCTTCACCGGCTTTGTCGACCACCTGAAGCAGAAATTCGGCACAACCGACAATCTGAACAAGGTCTGGTTCCTGAACTACTGGGGTGAAGACGTGAACGGCTGGGAGAACATGCCGCCACGCGACGGTACGATCAGCACGGGTTACAAGTTGGAGTGGACGCGCTGGGAGCAGATGCGCGTCACCAACTATCTCGCGTGGCAGGCTGCACTCGTGCGCGAGTACCGCGGGTCCAACCAATTCGTCACGCAGGACCTTGGCGGGGTTATGAAGCGCGACGTCAATGAGTATGAAGAGAGTAAGTCCTTTGATATCGTTGCCGACAATCCATACCACGCCACGCAAGACCACTTCGACGGCCAGAATCAAGCAGAGCAAGGTGACTTCACACGCTCGCTGAAGCACGCGAACTATCTCGTCACCGAGACCAACGCGCAGACTACCGACTGGTCGTCCAGCTATCAATTTCCGCCATACGATGGCCAGCTTCGGCTCGATGTTTATACACATCTTTCAAGCGGCGCCAACATGGTTGAATATTGGCACTGGGCCTCCATTCACTCTGGCCAGGAAACCTATTGGAAGGGTGTGCTCTCGCATGATCTCGAACCCAACCGAGCCTACGCCGAAGTCTCGAAGACGGCGCATGAGCTGAAGAAGATTGGCCCCGCCCTTGTCAACTTGAAGATCAAGAACGACGTTGCGATCCTCTACAGCGTAGACTCCGCCAACGCACTCGACTTCATGCCCTTTGCTTCCGAGCCGCGCCAGGGATGGGCGATGGGCCGGACCCTCGCCGACTACACTACTGTCGTACACCAACTTCACCGCGCGCTGTTCAATGCCAATGTTGGCGCAGACTTTATCTTCCCGGAGACCCTGGCCGGGAACGCCGATCTTTCGCAGTACAAGCTCATCGTGGTGCCACCGCTCTACATCTCCAATGATGCGCAACTTGCAAAGCTTGCCGCCTACGTCAAAGGTGGCGGTCACATCCTGATGTGCTTCAAGAGTGGCTTCGCGAATGAGAACTCCGCAGTCCGGTGGGTGATGGCGCCCGGCCCTTTGCGTGAGGCAGCCGGCTTCAGCTACCAGGAGTTTTCCAATCTTGAAAAGCCCCTCGCATTGAAGGATGATCCATTCAAGACCGGTGACAAGAACAAGGTCATGTACTGGGCGGAGTTCCTCAAGCTCGAACATGCAAAGCCGCTCGCATTCTACGATCATCCCTTCTTCAGTCAATGGCCGGCCATCACGCGGAACGAGTATGGCTCCGGCACCCTTACCTACGAAGGCACAATGCTGTCTGACGAGCTCCAGGAAGCAGTCGTGCGTACCGCACTCACCGACGCTAGGATCACAGCCAATGCCAATCAACTACCGCCGCAGGTGCGCGAGAAGAGCGGCGTCAATGGGCATAACAAGACGCTCCACTATTTCTTGAACTATTCAGGCGACGCACAACACTTCACCTACAGCCAGAACTCCGGAACAGATTTGCTCACAGGCAAGTCCATCGCCTCTGCGCAGGCGGTTGATCTCGCGCCGTGGGACCTCGTCATTGTTGAAGAAAAATAATACGGAGCAAAGTAGTTACACCTTGGAGAGCAAGCATGCGTAGACGGGAATTTCTCAAGACCACAGCCACAGTCGCAGCCGCCGCAACCCTTCCAGCCGTCTCGTTCGCTGCGTCCGTACCGGACGATGGCCCGCGCACGATCCTGCCCATCAATCGCAACTGGCGCTACAAGCCCATGAAGGTCGCAGGCGCGGAAGCCGCTTCATTCGATGATTCAAAGTTCGAGCGCATCGTCATCCCGCATACCAACGTTAAGATGCCATGGCATAACTTCGACGACAAGATGTACGAGTTCGTCTCGACCTACCGCCGTCGCTTCAAGTATCCCTCCGCCGCAAAAGGTAAGCGCGTCTTCGTCGACTTCGAAGGTGCCATGACTGCGTCGACCGTCTACATCAATGGCCACGACCTTGGAGAGTACAAGGGCGGCTTCACCCCCTTCTCTTTTGAGATCACCAAGTTCCTGAAAACTGATGGTGACAACGTTCTTGTTGTCCATCTCGACTCGACCGAGCGTGACGATATCCCGCCCTTCGGCTATGAGATCGACTACATGACCTTTGGCGGCATCTACCGTGAGGTCTCGCTGCGCATTGTCTCGCCAACGTACATCGACAACATCTTTGCCGCGCCGAAGAACGTCCTAAGCGCCGCACCATACGTCGATGTCGATTGCTTCATTGCTTCGCAATCCACCGAAGGCGCGTATTCAATTGCCGTCGAACTGCACGACGCAGACCATCGTGTCGTTGCGCAGCAAACGCAGTCGATCGCACTCAATCCCGCGCCCGATCCTTCTGCGGCGAAAGATCCGGAGACTCCCGCCCCCACCTACGCAAGCACCGAGACGACCACCGATCCTGCGAAGCACACGGTCACCCTCAAAGGTCTGGGCAAGATCAAGCTTTGGGACCTCGACAGCCCGGCCCTTTACACCGTGCATGTCAATCTTCTGCTCGACGGAAAAGTCATCGACAACGACTCACGCCGCATCGGCTTCCGCGAAGCAACGTTCACGGACGGAGGCTTTTCGCTCAATGGCAAGATCGTCAAACTGCGCGGGCTCGATCGTCACCAGACCTTCCCGTTTGTTGGCCAGGCGATGCCCGCGCGAGTGCAGAAGAAAGATGCTGACATCCTTCGCAAGCAGCTGCATTGCAACCTGGTTCGTACGTCGCATTACCCGCAGTCCCGTCACTTTCTAGATCGTTGCGACGAGATCGGCCTGCTTGTTCTCGAAGAGATTCCCGGCTGGCAGCACATCGGCCCCGAGCCATGGAAGCTGGTTGCCATCGACAACGTCGGCCGCATGGTCCGCCGCGATTGGAACCATCCTTCCATCATTCTTTGGGGGGTGCGCATTAATGAGTCGAAGGACGATCACGACTTCTACATTCGCACCAATGCATTCTCCCACGCGCTCGATACGACACGTCAGACCGGCGGCATCCGCTACTTCCAGGAGTCGGAGTTCCTCGAAGACGTCTTCACCATGAACGACTTTGGCTTTCCGCTCAAGAAGCCGAACCACCCAAAGTATCTCAACACTGAATTCGTCGGCCACACCTATCCGACCAAGACCACCGATGACGACGAGCGTCAGCGCGAGCATACCTTGCGCCATGCCCGCATCCACAACCAGCTTGCGTCCGATCCGCAGTACGCCGGCGGCATCGGCTGGTGCGCCTTCGACTACAACACGCATGCCAACTTCGGTGCCGGCGATCGCCTCTGCTACCACGGCGTCACAGATATCTTCCGCGAGAACAAGCCCGCTGCCGGCTTCTATAAGTCGCAGTGCGATCCTTCGGAAGAGATTGTTCTTGAACCAGCATTCCACTGGGCGCACAGCGATGAATCGGTAGGCTTCACCAAGGCGGTCGTCTGCTCGAACGTCGAACACTTGAAGTTTTTTGTTCGCGACTCCGCCAACACCAGTGCGGAGTGGAAGCTTGCCGCGGAACTCGATCCCGAGCGGGTCGAGTTCGACCACCTGAAGTACGCGCCCTTTGTACTCGACATGCAGAATGTTGACTTCAAGAAGCTGGGCATGTTCTGGGGTGACCTGCGCATCGACGGCTTCATCGGGGGCAAGCAGGTCATCTCGAAGTCGTACTCAGGCTCGGGTGTGGATATGAAGTTCATGCTGCTTCCGGACGACGAATCGCTGATGGCGGACGGCGCAGACACCACTCGCGTGGTCCTGCGCGTCACCGACGAGTTCAACGCAGTGCGTACTTACGCCGACGATCCGATTGCCTTCACGCTTGAAGGACCTGGGGAACTGATCGGCGACAACCCGTTCTCGCTCGTAGGCGGCACGGGTGCCGTCTGGATTCGTGCCAGGGAGCAGGCGGGCACAGTGAAGCTTACCGCGAATCACCCGCGTCTAGGCTCACAAACGGTCACCTTCAAGCTCTCAGCCGTTCCGCTGGAAACCGTATAGCCCGGCGGCCCTGAGTCCTATCGACGTGCATGCAACCGCATTCGCGGATCACGGACCACAGTGGTCTGCGAGCGCAAGCGTCCCTGGTTTCGAGTCGATAGACTACAACCCCCGCGCAGGACTATCGTGTCAATCGATGACACTCTACGGCCTTCTGAAAACTTCCGCCCTCCTGCTCGCCGCCTCCGCCGTCCCAACTGTCCAGGCCCAGAAGCGCCCCGCCATCACCGGCATCTCGCACATGTGCGTCTACTCTGCCGATGCCGCAGCAAGCGACCACTTCTACGGCCACATACTCGGCGCAGCCAAAGGTCTTGACACGCAGGACCCGACCGGCACCCGCTACTATCTCAGTCCCGAGCAATTTGTAGAAGTCTTGCCGCTCCCCGCCGAGCACACCCTCAGCCGCACCAACTGCGTCGCTTTCACCACTACAGATGCACCCGCCCTTCGCGCCTACCTTCAATCGCACGCAGTTGCAGATATGAGCGACATGATGACCGCCACAGATGGAAGTCGCTGGTTTAAAGTGCACGATCCCGAAGGCAATCTTGTCGAGTTCCTCCAGGCCGGGAAACCTGCAGCCTTGCCGCTTTCATCCAGGCCCATCGGCAGCCGCATCATTCATGTCGGATACCTCGTGCACAGCAGATCGGCCGAAGATAAGTTCTACCGCGACCTCCTCGGATTCCGCCCTTACTGGTACGGCGCGATGCAGCCGGATAAAACCGATTGGGTCTCCCTGCAGGTTGCTGATGGCCACGACTGGATCGAGTACATGATGGTCGGCGACGGTTCGACCAGTCCTCTGGACAGCATTAACGCCCAGCACCTTGGCGTGCTAAATCACTTTTCAGTCGGCGTCCCCAACATGGAGAAAACGGTGACCACGCTCTACGCCGAAGATCGCCTCAGCCCGCGCCACGATGGACCTCAGATGGGTAAGGACGGCAAGTGGCAGGCCAACCTTTATGACCCCGACGGCACCCGCGTCGAGCTCATGGAGTTCCAGCCCGTCATCGCTCCCTGCTGCTCTGCCTTCACCGCCGAAAGCCCAACCCACTAATTTTTCTTAGCCGATGGGAAAGGCAAACTTGTGCAATGCACGACTGCTCACTCTTACGACGGCAAAGCCGTCCTGAGGGTGGCACGCGGCTCATGCAGCCAATGCCCCAGACTGCCGCGCAATAAATCCGCTCTCTACGCAAGCGCTCTTTCTTGAACCACAGGTAAAAACACGCTAGAGTTAGAGGCGAAGCCGGAGCATGGGACCCTGTCGTCCTGCCCTCTGCCGAAACCCCCAAATCCTATTCAGACGGCTTGTTCGCAAGTGCGACTTAATGCAGATCCGCCGTTAGTTGCTGCTTTCGAAGTTCGCCTGGCTCATGCGGAGCGTTGCCGGGCCGCAGCCCGATCCGGCCTCAGGCACTCCGTCCCGACCGAGATTCTCTTCGTTCTGCTTCTGCTCTCACCGTTCTAGTTCTTTTAAGGAGCTCCAAATGAAGCCACTCCAGCCAGAATCCGCCGTCTCCCGCCGTTCTTTCATGCGCCTTGCTGGCGCTGCTGCTCTGCCGATCCTGACCGAGGCTCACTTTGCCCGGGCCGCCATGCAATCCGCCGTTGCCCCAGGCGGCAAGCCCGACACCAGGCCCGAGATGAAGCGCCCGCGCATGGCCTTCCCAGAGGGCGCTGTCTTGATCAATGCAAATGAGAATCCACTCGGCCCCTGTAAAGCGGCGTGCGAAGCCATTGCAGCCATTGCCTACAAGGGTGGCCGTTACGATATCGACGGGGAGACCGCGAAGCTCACCACCACTTTTGCCCAGCAGAACGGTCTCAAAGAGGAGTACATTTCCGTTTACGCCGGCTCCTCCGAACCGCTGCACTTCGCTACACTCGCCTTCACCTCGCCGTCGAAGGGCTTTGTCACCGCCGACCCATCCTACGAAGCCGGCATGACGGCCGCCAAGGTATCCGGCGCCAAGATCACCAAGGTCCCGTTGACTGCCTCGCACGCTCACGACGTCAAGGCCATGGTTGCCGCCGACCGCAACGCCGGCGTCCTCTACATCTGCAATCCCAACAACCCCACAGGCACGCTGACGACCAGGGAAGATATCGCCTACGCTGTGGCAAACAAGCCCAAGGGCTCGATCGTCCTCGTCGACGAGGCGTACATCCACCTCTCCGACTCACCATCCGTTCTCGACATGGTAGCCGCAGACAAGGACCTCATCGTGCTCCGCACCTTCTCGAAGGTCTATGGAATGGCTGGCATTCGCTGCGGCTTCGCGGTGGGCCGTCCCGACTTGCTCGCCAGGCTTCAGCCCTACGGCCAGAACGCCATGCCTATCACCGGCTCTGCTGCGGCGAACGTTAGCCTGCTCGATGCAGAGCTCGTGCCTTCGCGCAAAAAGATCATCGGCGACATTCGCAACGACACCTTCGACTGGCTCGCGAAGAACAACTACAAGTTCATTCCTTCGCAGTCCAATTGCTTCATGATCGACACCGGCCGTGACGGCAAAGGTGTCATCGCCGCCATGCAGGCGAAGAACGTCTTTATAGGCCGCACCTGGCCTATCTGGCCAAATTCGGTCCGCATCACGGTGGGCAGCCCAGAAGACATGGCTGCCTTCAAGACGGCTTTCAAGCAGGTCATGGATGCACCACCCGTCGCCGCTGAGCTTCACAACTCGTACGGACACAACCGCCAGTTCGACCTCGCGTAGATACCAGCTAACCAACCGAATCCCCTGCGTAATCAGCCGGGGATTCGATTGGTTGGTAAGTCGCAGATCCGGGTGCCGCATCTTGCGAGCGCATTGTCGCTCCGGTAGGCCGCTAGCAAGCAGGCTTTCCGTTTGAATCGGCAAATCATTCGCGCACTCGCTCCGTAGCAGCCATGCAGCCATCCCCTGGAACCGCAGCGGGTTTAGTCGTTCGCCGTCAGGCCCCGAGTGCAATGAAGTCCCTCTGCCATAAGCAGTACAGGCAGCTTCTTGCTGCAGGCCACCCTTGCTTGGGAGTAAAGCGAACGAGCAGAAAAATGCTTCAAAATTTCTTTTTTCATTCAAAAAGAAGTAGCGTAAACTTCCCACGCAGGCCCAACTCAATAAAAAACTATTGCTCAAGTAAGTCTGGGCAGGCGAATTTATTCGAGTCAAGTTGCCCGTAACAACTCCAAACCGGATGGAATTTATGAAGAGCGGCCGCCTCACTGCAAAAGTGTTTTTACCTGTAACCGCCTGTGTTGCCATGTTTGTGCCAGTACCGCGCAGCTTCGCCGCTGCCGGTTCCAGTGACGGTGTAGTTGGCGTGTTGCAGAAGAAATACACGGTCACCGACATGACTGCGGATAAATCGCAGATCACGCACGACGGGGTCCAGCTAAGCCTAAAGCAGGCCGGCATCTATAGCCTGCCTTGCAAGAACTTTGTCGTTCTTGATAACAAGGTGGAAGAGGGCAGGGTAGCCAAGCAAAACATCTTTGTCAGTGCCAGCTTTACCAAGATGCACGGTCATGTTCTGCAATCCGGCGAAAAGGTATACGTCACAAAGATCGAATCCAAGCCCGACAACAAGAACGACATCCTTAAATTCAGCGTAGCCAGCGTGGAAAATATTGATGGTGGGGACGGCTCTGAACGTTATTGCGGCACTGTGAGTTACAAGTTGAAAAAGGGCCTTCTCTCTGAAGGCTCGCCCGACGATATCGAGCAGGTTGTTGAAACGGTCCTGTCGCCGGAGGATGCGGGCGGCGACGCAAAACAGGACACTGCATCGAATGCCCCCGCGCCTGCACCTGCAGCCAAACCCGCAGCACCTGCTCCCGTCCAGCGCGCTGCGCCCGCCCCAGCAGCTGCGCCAGCCCCTTTGTCGATCGGTGAAACATCCAGCCAGGTGCTGCAGGCCTATGGCATGCCTGCGAAGATCGTCGACCTAGGCAAGAAGAAGACCTTCTTCTACAAGGACATCAAGGTCATCTTCACCGACGACAAGATCAGCGACATGCAACCCCTGTGACTACACTGCGCCTTAATCAAATCCGCACAACACCTAAGGAGAATCCATGCTAAGCCTAGAGAAATGTAAGTTTTCCTCGTTGAAGATGCTCTCCGCCGCGGCGATTCTCCTCCTATCGTCGCTTGGCCTTGTCTCGCCGCACAGCGCGATGGCTCAGAAGAAGTCCGCACCTGCTCCGAAAGCTGCAGCACCGAAAGCTGCAGCACCCTCAAAGCCGGCTGCGCCTGCCGCCAAGACTGGTGCTGCCGGAAGCGCATCGCACCCCGGCTCCGCTGGCACTGCAGGCAAGACCACGGGCGGTGCCGCTGCGGGCAACAAGGGCGCTGCCGGTTCGACGAAGTCCGCAGGCAGTATTAAGGCGCCTCCCGGCGGCAAAGTTACTGAGACTCCAAAAGGCACGGTCGCCAAGAACTCCTCCGGCCACGTGACGGAGTTCAAGGGCAACAATGGTCATGAGGCAAAGTTCGCTTCAAATGGCAAGGTGAAAGAGGTGAAGGCCGGCAACATGACCATCACCCATGGTCCGGGCAATGCGCGCCGCTCTGTCGTGGAGAACCGTGAGACGCATACCCGCATGGTCGCCGATGGCCACGGCCGCGGTTACATTGAACACCGCTACGAGTATGGTGGCCACGCCTACTATGCCCGGGGTTACTACTACAACGGCGGATATTATCGCAACTACTATCACCCGTACTACTACGGCGGCGTGCAGGTCTACGGGTACGTGCCGTCTTACTACTACCCGACCGCCTATTACGGGTGGGCCTATAACCCATGGCCTGCTCCCGCGCCCTACGCATGGGGCTGGGGCGGCGCCCCGTGGTACGGCTATTATGGTGCCTACTTCAATCCCTATCCCGTGTACCCTTCGCCGAACTACTGGCTTGCGGATTACATGATTGCAGCCACGCTGCAGGCAGCGTTTGTCGCGCAGGCGGAGAGCGCCAACGTCCACATGCCGGAGCTTCCAGCAGGCCCGCAGTTTGTGCTCGCGTCCTACTCCATTGCTCGGCATGGCGGCGTCAACTACGCGCTCGCTGCTGCAGATGCGGGTTCGGCACCAGCGCTGTCAACGGAGATCAAGAAGTCGATCTCGGATGAAATTCAACTAGACCTCGCCGCCCGCAAAGCCCAGCCAGCCAACGCCGATAACTCATCGGTCGGCAATCTTGGCACCCTGCTCGCGGACAACAAGCCTCACGTCTTCCTCGCCGGCGCAGCGGTCACCGCGAACACTGGCGGCCAGGACTGCAACATCACGGAAGGCGACGTGCTCAGTCTCCCCTCAGCACCCGCAAAGGACGCCGAGAACGCTAATCTGACCGTACTCGCAAGCAAGTCCAGCGATTGTACGAAAGGCAACACCGTGGCCGTCCCCATCACCGACCTGCAGGAGATGTATAACCACCTTCTTGCGAGCGTCGATAAGGGGCTTGGCGAGATGAAGGATAAGGGCGGCAAGGGCGGCATCCCGGCACCTCCGGCCGAAACCACTGCTGGCTCAAAGGAAGCGCCCTACGCCGCTGCCGCACCGCCGCCCGAGAAGGATGGCGCTGCGCAACTCGATGCTCAAGCCTCTGAAGCTGGCAAGACTGAGCAGCAGGTCCTTGCCGAGGCAAACGATGTTGGTGGATCGGATGGCGGTGCAGTGGCAGGCGGCTCAGCCGGTACCGCGCCCGGAACTGCCGCCGCCCCAGCCAAGATGGAGACGATCACGCTCGGTCAAACTATCGCCGAGGTGGTGGCCATGAAGGGCCAGCCGAAGAACATCCTGAACTTTGCCGCGAAGCAGATCTACGTCTATCCGGATATGAAGATTACCTTCGTCAAAGGCAAGATCGCCGACGTGAACTAACTAAGCTGAGACTAGGCAAATTGCGCCGAGGCTGAGCAAAACCACCAGACGGGAGGTTCCATACAGGAATCTCCCGCCTTCTACTTTGCCCCAACGTAGCGATCGCTACAGCATCTTGCAGCAGGTCTCGCCTCTGCTCACGGCCCGCAATCGCCAGAGCCCGACCGCTACAGTCAGATCTCACGCCAACGCGTAAGCGCTTCGGCTGCAAAGATGCTTTGCGGTGTCAAGCGTGCGCTTACCGGAGCTCCGGCCGGAACCCATTGAATGTATAAAACACCTCTACACCCAAAGCAAAGGGACGCCATCTGGCGTCCCTTTGCTTTCCGACTATCTTGATCCGGCGGATACATCGAGTAACAGGAGTATCGCTCTTAGCTTCAGTATCCCGGCCCATAATACCGATACCCATAAGGCGGGGGAGGCGGCGGGTACGGGTACACCACCCGCGGTCTAAGCACCACAGTTGGCGGTGGCGGCGGATAGTACGGCTGCTGATACACCACCTGTTGCTGTGGCTGCGGAGCTGGCTGGTAGTTCTGAAAATTCTGATACACCACCGGCGCCTGCTGCTGGGGCTGCCGCTCTATCAAGGCGGCTTGCTGCTGCGGCGGATACTGCGGCTCCGTATCCGGAATTCCCAGATCGTCCATAAATTCCAGCGTCAGCCTCGTCTCCGGCTTCAGTACTGGCGAAGGACCACGCCGCGGCAGGTTGATCAAATCAATCGGCCACAGCACCGGGATAAGCCACTCGATGGTGTCACGAACGGGATGGCCTTTGCCCAGGATCCTGCCATTCTGATCGACCTTGTACTTCGGAACCTGCACCACTTTTGCCGATACCGGGATGACGCGATTCCCGATGATCATGCGATCGAAGGTCAGCTGCATCCAGCCTTTGCCCACAAAGTGCCCTGGATCTTTGTAGTCCTCGAAACGGCCTTCCATGTACGCGCCATACGGCAGCACGGAGCGGCCGTACTTCTCGATCGGGTTCAGCGTACAAAGCACCGGATCGCCGATGGCGGTTGTCTTCGACGAAATCCGTCCTTCAGAGACGGAGCAAGTCACAATCGATCCCGCTGGAACCAGCTGATCGGCGGCATGACTCGTGGACGACAGCGAGAGCAATAGCAATGAGACGGAACAAATCGTCTTCTTCATAGTCGAGCCTCCTGGCAAACACGCACCCTCAATGGGGGCCTGATGACGTACTTTTTTCCTTGGGAACGTATCGTTCTTGAGATCTAAGCGGGCGTGACACTCGGAAAGAAGGGGAGCAATATCGATTCAAGATATCACTGCCGTCGGCAGTGTCAATGAATTATCAGCGGTCAACCTTCAACTCCCAGGGGCCAAACAATGGTCCCATGAAAATGACACGCGAGGTCAAGCAGGGTTCCCATGCCACACCCAACCGAGGGCGCTATCTAGACCGGTCTGCTCACTGGCAACTCCAGCAGGCGCTTCACCAGGCCTGATAGTCGCCGCAAATCGCCCGATGCCTGCTGCCCAACTGCCTTGGCGTCCCCATCGCCGCGTCCTTCGGCAGCAAGGTAAGTATGTTCGTCAAACTTTGCAGCGGGTTACTTATCTCATGCGCCAGGTCGTTTGCTATTGCCGCCGCAGCCGCAGTCCGCTCCCGCTCCATCAGCAGCTTCTGCTGCCTTTGCTGCCGCACACCCACGGCCGCGAACTCAGCCAGCACCTTCATCATGCGCAGGTCGTCGCCATCGAATGCCTCGTCACGTCCGTGCGCCATGATGAAGATCGTTCCCCGCGTCTCCTGCACCTGCCACGGCAGCAGGATGCCATCCGTCACGAGCGGCGCTTCAACGCCAAGTATGTTGAAAAATTTCTGTGATACGCGAAAGAGCTGCGGCCGTCCTGGCTCCAGACAAATGCCGCACGCGCTCGGACTCCGCGGCAGGACCGCATCCAGAAACCCTGCACCATCGCGAACGCCATATGTAACTAAGAGGACATAACTCTCCGGTGACTCGCCGTCTGCGATGTCTTCACCCTCTCGCTGATCATGTTCACGGCCCGCCGTCCGCTCAGCGCCGCACCCTCCTGCCAGCCCACCAGGTGGCTGATCGTGTCGCCTGCAAAGTAGATCGGTCCGTCCGGCTCGATTACCGTGTTGTACCCATCCGGTCCAGTTCCGTACTTGTCGATCCACGAACCTTCATTCCACTTCACCATGCGCCATCCGCAGTAGATCGGTTTTTTCAGCTCCTTGGCATGCCCTGGATGCAGCTTCTCGATCGTTGCGCGTGACGCCGCAAACTTCTCCTCCATCGTCAACTTCGCAAAACCTTCGCGCTCCGCTTCATCCATATATCCCACAACGATAATTCCGGTGGGGTGCATAAGTCGCGAGCTCGGATACCATACGGGGCTTGGACCCTGCGCCACGAACGACAGGCCACCATAGATGTTGTAATCCTGCTCCCAGAATCGTCGCGACTCCCATGGAATCTTCAGCGAGTGGCCCATCGTACTGCCATCGATCACAGCCTTGAACGCTGGTGAAAAATCATTTGGCGTCTTCTTCAGGATGGAGAAAGGCATCGCGCAGATACAGTAGTCTGCATCGATCTTCTTCTCCGCGCCGTGTTGCATGTACATCACCGACACGCCCTTGCCCGTCTTCCGAATCTGGGTCACCGGCGAGTTGTACTTCACGATCTCCCCTAACGACCTCGCAAACGCGAAGGGAATCTGGTCCATCCCACCCACCGGCTGCATCATCGTTGCCTGCCAGTCCGAGACCTCCTCGTACAGCATCGACGTCCAGAAGTCTTCGTCGAGCAGTGTTGCCATGTCCATCGGCAACTCAACCTCTTCGGCCTGCTTACCCGCACCGGGATAGACCTTCAGCCCCGCCCGCTCCGAACCCACGTACTTGTTCGAAGTATCGAGCGGCCCGTAGATCTTCAGGAAAGCCAACATGCGTTCGCGATCTTCTTTTGAGATCTCAGCATCAAGGCCGCCCCGCGCTACGCACTTAGACAGCAGCTCCGAAACATGCCCACGCGTATCGTTGATCGCCTTCCGCTGCACCATGGGCCTGCCGCCGTTCGCCTTGTCGTTCTGCATCAGCGACGACCGGGTGGTGTTGATCTCCACCTCCATCGGCACGTCCAACTCACGCGCATACCCCAGCATCGTCAAGTGGATGCTCGGCAGCCGCGCCGGCCCTAGATTCTGGTAGTTCCCGTCCTCCCAATTGATGGTCTGGACCGTTCCATCGGTGAACTCGACCTTCGTTCCCGCACGCCCGGTCCAGTTTCGTCCACCCGGCCGTTCCCGCGCCTCCAGTACGGTGACGTCGTAGCCCAGTTTCCGTAGTTCATACGCCGAGACCAACCCACCGATGCCCGCACCCAGCACCACCACCTTCGTGCCTCTACCCACGCCCATCGCAGCATGGATCGGTTGTGCCAGCACGCCTTTCATCGGCATAAGCCCCAGCGACTGCATGGTGGTGAACGCCGCGCTGAATCCGCCAACCTGTCCTACACGCGTGAGAAAAGCACGTCGTGAAATACCCATGATGCGTTACCTCAATCTTAAAAGAGAGTCAGAAATTTAGGCGTGCCAGCGCAGAAGCTGGCATGAGAGAGAAGAGTTCCACCACGCCGCATCATGGAGGCGCCTGGAATGTCTGAAAGGGAATCGTTGTGACTTAATCTTCGAATTGCGTTACAGATTTGTCAATGCGACGCCATGGATAGCGCACGGCAGCTTCTGCAAGGACGCCAACCTGCGAGACACATTGAAGGTCGTCAGCCTCCTAGAGACAGATCGCCTCACCACCTCGCGGATGCTCAAATAATTTGCCTCATGACGCCTCAAATGGTCGAATGAAACGATGGCTATTCCGTTTGCCGAGTCATCTCCAGCCATCGCCAAAGCTCCCCACATTCTCAGCCGCACGCCGCTCATGGCGCTTGCCGTCGCCGCATTTGGCATCGGCACATCTGAGTTCATCATCATGGGGCTGCTTCCCAACCTGGCAGCTGATTTCAACGTCACCATCCCCAAAGCCGGTGCCCTCGTCACCGGCTACGCGCTCTCCGTCACCATCGGAGCGCCGCTCGTCGCGCTCGCCACCGCGCATCTAGAGCGCAAACGCGCCCTGCTCCTGTTGATGGGCGTCTTCATCCTCGGCAATCTGGCCTGCGCCGTCGCGCCAACCTACAATCTCCTCTTCGCCGCCCGCGTCCTCACCGCCCTTTGCCATGGAGCCTTCTTCGGCATCGGCTCTGTCGTTGCCGCCAACCTTGTCCCCCGCAATCAGCGCTCGCAGGCCATTGCGCTGATGTTCTCCGGCCTGACCCTGGCTAACGTTCTCGGAGTGCCGGCTGGCACCGCTCTCGGCCAGGCCCTTGGCTGGCGCGCCGCCTTCTGGGCTATCGTCCCCATCGGGCTTGCGGCCGCCGCCGCACTCGTCTTCCTTGTGCCTCCGCAAGCCGCCGGCAAGAGCAATCTGATCCATGAGTTCCGCGTCCTTCGCCGCCCACAAGTCATTCTCGGCATGCTGATGAGCACCCTGACCTCGGCCTCGCTTTTCTGCGTTTACACCTACGTCGCACCCACGCTGCTCGTCGTCACAAGAGTCTCGCCCCACGGAGTCACCCTCACTCTCCTTCTGTTCGGCGTAGGCATCACCATCGGCAATCTCCTTGGAGGCGCACTCTCCGACTGGCGGCCTACTGCCTTCCTCGTCGGCTCGCTCCTCGCCCTCGTCATCTCGCTCGTTGCGCTTTACTTTGCGGAGCCCTACGCCGTACCCTGCATCGGCATGATCCTCATATGGGGAGCCATCCAGTTCGGCGCCGGGGCACCGCTTCAGTCCCGCGTTGTTGACCACGCCTCTGAAGCCCCAAACCTCGCCGCCACCCTCAATCAGGGGGCCTTCAACCTCGGCAACGCGACTGGAGCCTCACTGGGCGGCATCCTCATCACCTCTGGCCTCAGCTACCGTTCACTCCCGATTGCCAGCATCGGAGTCACGTTCGTCACCCTCGCCCTGGCAGCGCTTTCGATCCACCTTCAGCGCCGCACCGATCTTGCTCGTGCCTGGTAACACCGTCGCATCCCGGACGACTGGATCCCCTCAGCTTCACTCTCCACAGACTGGCGCTCTTCCAGAAAAGTAGCCTCATCTTATTTCCTAAAATATTACGACCAACGCGCACGAAATGAGACCAGGCACCCCGGCCAGCGGAGTCGCATCACTCCGGACCACCGGCTCTTATATAGTTACGAGGCACCACGAGGTTGGCGATGCAGTCTGTCCAGAGATTTATCTGCTTGTTTACCTGCGGCTTGCTTCTATGCACCGCATTGCGCAGCCTTATTGCGCAGGATCCGCAGCAGGCGCAGCCCCCGGCACCAGGCGTTCTGACCCTCAAAGCCACATCGCAACTTGTCTTCATGGACGTCACCGTCCTCGATCGAAAAGGAAGTCCAGTTGTAAAGGGTCTCACCCGCGACGACTTCACCATCACCGAAGACAAGAAGCCGCAAACCATTTTCTCCTTCGAGCCGCCTCAAACTCACCTGGCGTCTTCACCCGGCGAGAAGGCGCCTGAAACCGTCTTCGTTCTGGATCGCCTCAACTCCGAGTTTGAAGATTTCGCCTACATTAATTACTCGATTAGGAAGTATCTTAGCTCCCTGCCCAAACAGCTGGACTCTCCGTCGGAGCTCATGGTCCTTGGCAATGAGTCGCTCGAAATGGTGCAGAGCTTCACCACCAGCCGCGCCGAACTCCTCTATGCCGTCGACCACGTTCGAGGAGCCATACCCTACAAGATGGATCCGTCATTCTTCGGTGAAAGATTTATACAGTCGATGGACGCCCTGCAGCAGATTGCGCTCCAAAGCAAGGGCACCCCCGGCCGCAAGAACATCATCTGGATCGGTCATGGCGGCCCGAACCTCGACACCGTGGGCCTGAGCGGCAAGACGGTCGATAAGGTAAACCTCTACGTGCATGACACTACGAACCTGCTCGTAGATTCGCGCATGAGCCTGTTTGTCCTTTACCCCGGCTTGCCCGTAAGCGCTCCTGCCCTCCAACTCGCCTCGAAATCTGCCGACGCCGACACCAGCGGCACCGACCCCTTTGCCGGCGACATCAGCTTTGGCAACATGGTCAACGCTACCGGCGGCAAGCTCTTCTTCAATCGCAACGATGTCGATGTTGAAATCAAGACCTCTGAGGAGTTCGGGTCAAACTACTACACCCTCACCTACCAGCCAAAGCAGGGCGACTTCAACGGCAAGTTCCGCCACATCCAGGTCAGCCTGCGGGATCCCAATCTGCACGTCATTGCCAAGGCTGGCTATTACGCTGCCGACAAAGCAGCTCCAACGGATACGCAGCAGCAGAACGCAATCAACCTCGTCGGAGCCGTGCGATCGAGCATCCCTTTTGCCGCGTTCGACATGACGATCGATCAAGTGGTCCGTCACCCTGACACCGACTCCGTTGGCTTCACCGTCGTTCTTAAATCGCGAAACGTCAGCTGGCAGGATCAGAACGACGGGAAGAGCATCGCTCACTTTGTGTTGCTCGCCGCAAGCCTCAACAGCCACCGCGACATCCTCGCCTCAAGGCTTCAGTCCATGAGTGCAACAGCGTCCACCCAGGATTCTGCCCTGCGATCGAAACTGGCAAGCCGGCTCCCCATCGTCATACGCTTCCCGCGTAAAGCGCGGGGCGTGCGCGTCATCGTGGAGATGGCCGACGGCGGCCGCATGGGTGCGGTAGAGATCAGCCGCAAGACGTTTGAAGCCGCGCCCATCGCCCCAACCCCCGAACCTCAAACAACTCCGCATCCCGGCCAGCCAACTCCAGCCCCCGCACCGCCTAACGCAGCGCCCACAACCAATCTGCCACCCTCAACCAAGCCCTGACTCCGCAAACCCACCCCCGTACCCCGCCTTGCTTGAGGGCACGGCTTTAGCCCTGCCACACTGATCCATATCCCATTTTGTTTAGGGGTCCAGCTTCAGCCCTGCCTTATCAATCCCGCAAACCCCGTCCTGCTTAAGGGCACAGCTTTAGCCGTGC
>CAHJWN010000067.1 GCA_903642265.1 Acidobacteriaceae bacterium
TGAAGGCACCGCGCGTGGTGGACAGGACTGCAGAGTAGCCCAGGTGCGGTATGCGTGGGAAGAGCAGTGAGGAACCGGGCTGTTGGTTCACACGTGCCTGTTGTTCATGAAGAGCCCGCCGGGTACTTCGTGAAGCTCCTGCGGGTACTTCGTGAAGCTCCTGCGGGACCAGGGTAATGACGACTACTGTGACTACCCGAGTGCGGATTCGGCGGTCGAGTCAGCAGGGAAGAGACGCTTTCAACAAGTTAGCCCGGTACAGATTAAACGAACAGATGGCCGGTGCGTGTAAGTCCACACACCGGCCATGCGCTTGCGGTTTAGCGATTACTACTGCTTAGGGCTGGAACTTCCAAACATCGTTCAGATTGCCCTGGGATGCCAGCGAATCGTAGCCCTGGCCACCGAACAGCCACAGGTTGCCAGACCCATCGACCCAGCTGCTCGCACCGAATCGGCCTCCCGGATTGTTGTTCCCGGCCACGCCCAACATGCCGTAGTACCCTTGCTGGCCACCTCCGCGACCAACGGCGGTGCTGCCGTCGACCCACCTCCACTGGCCTGCGCTGCCGGTTGTGCTGGGCGTGTACTCCCACAGGTCATCTTCATACCCCTGCGCTCCGATCGAGTCGTAGCCCTGGCCGCCGAACAACCAGAAGTTGCCCGCCTTATCCGTCCAGCTGGTAGGACTGAACCGGCTTCCCGGAACATTTGCCGGAGCTGCCGTGCCTAGAGCGCCGTATATTCCCGATTGTCCTGAACCAGGCTGAGGTGGAGTACTGCTTCCGCCCATCCATGTCCATGTGCCGGCGGTTGGGTTGTACATCCAAAGGTCGTTTAGATAGGCGAAGTTGTTGTTCGCATCCTGGCCAAGCCCACCGAACAACCAGAAGTTTCCTGAAGCATCAGTCCAGCTTGCCGGTGCATCCCGGCCTCCTGGTATGTTGGTTGGGGCAGGCGTACCGAGTGTTCCGTAAAGCCCGGCCTGATTGCCGGTATTACTACCACCCATCCACGTCCACTCGCCGGTGTTTCCAGTAGCACTCGGCGTGTACTTCCATAGATCGTTGAGATAGGCTGTTCCGCCCTGGGAGCCAATCGCGTCAGAGCCACTTCCGCCGAACATCCAGAAGTTCCCCGCAGCATCCTTCCAGTTTGCTGAGCCGTAACGTCCCCCCGGTATGTTGGTCGGCGCTGCCGTACCGAGCGTTCCGTAGATTCCCGATTGGCCAGCGAACAGGCCTGGAACAGTGTTGCTCCCGCCCATCCACGTCCACTCGCCGTTGGCCCCCAGTGTGGCGTCGAACATCCACAAGTCGTTGACCTGCCCGGAGATTCCATGCACGTCAATGCCCTCTCCGCCGAACATCCAGAGCTTGCCTGACGCATCCAGCCAGCTTGCTGCCTGCTCGCGTCCACCAGGGAAGTTTGACGGCGCGGCAACGCCCAGTGTTCCGTAGGTTCCCGGTTGACCAGCCGCGCCGAAGGTTGTGCTTGCCGGAGTGATGGTGCTGCCACCCATCCATGCCCACTCACCTGCTGTGCCCAGTGTTGGGTCAAATCGCCACAGGTCATTCAGCAACCCGCCGTAACCGACACCGGTTGAATCCTCACCATAGCCACCGAAGAGCCATGTCTTTCCCGATGCATCGATCCAGGTCAGCGCCTGCTCGCGTCCGCCGGGTGTGTTCGCCGCCGCTGCCGTACCAAGGGTGCCGTACACGCCCGGTTGTTGGAAGTTGCTGCCGAGTGTGTTGCTGCCACCGACCCAGGTCCACTCGCCGAGGCAGACGACACTCACGTTTGTCACATTGGCAGTCGGAGTACCGGCGCCGTTGGTCACAGCGCAGTTGCGGTTTGCGGGTTGCGTCAGCACGGACACGCTGTAAGCTCCGCCGCTCGCAATCGGATCAACGAAGCTGAAGCTGCCGTTTGCGTTGACCGGCAGAATGTCATCGTCGTTGATGCCTGCTGAATTCTGCAGCACCAGCCCTGGCCCGACAAGACCGGTCACTGTGCCGCTGATCGTATAGCTTACCGCTGGTAAAGCCGTGCAGGAGATATTCGCATTTGTGACGTTTGCGGTAGCTGTCCCATTCGGGTTTGCCACAGTGCATGCTTCCCCGGCAGCGTCAGCGAGCACGGTGATGCTGTATGGCACGCCGCCCACAGGTATGGCTCCAGTGAAGACGAAGCTGTAGCTCGTCGCATTGGCCGCGACGGTCACGTTGTTACCGCCGTTATCCTGCAGCACCAGGCCTGTTCCGCTTAGACCGAAGACCGACCCGCCGATCGTGTATCCCTGAACGCAGGCGATACCAACGCTCGTGACATTGCCGGTGGCCGTTCCGCTTCCGCTCGTCACCGTGCAGGTCAATCCTGCGGGCTGGGTGAGCACTGAAACTTTATAGGCGGCGCCACTGGTGATGGGAGTTGCGAAGGTAAAGCTCCCGGCACTCGCGCCCACCGTCAGGTTGTCTCCACCGTTATCCTGCAGGACGAGACCTGCTGCAGTGAGCCCCGAGACCGTGCCGCCGATGGTGTAGGTCGAAGGCGCTTTGGAAGTGGAACCCCCGCCCGAGCATCCAGCCAGTGTGATCAGCGCTGTGGTGAAGAAGGTATAGGTGCTTAGTCTGTTCAAGATTCTCATCTCGGTGAAGCCTCCTGCGTATCTGGAATGGGCAGTGGTCTAACAGCTGGTCGGCTATCACGTATCCATGAATTTCGGCTTGCGTAATGGTGCCGGAATGCGATCAGGAAACGAGCGTCGTGACGGGCAGAAGAGGGGTTTTCAGTGGGAACATGTGAAGTGTAGCCGCGAATGCTGCAGGGCACAATGCTCGCGGGGTAATCGATAGATTCGCAATTTATACGGCTGCAAGGTGTTTGCAATGATGAGTTTACGTGCGGTGTGCAGACGGCAGCCAAGGTTCCCGGTATTGTGCTCTTCTGTTCATGTACAGTTTTTTGTATGCCTATGCAGGAGCTGGTGTCCTTTCTGGACTTCAAATTTGATCCTTCATCCGGCGACCTTCTGCGTGGGGAGAGACGGCTTCGGATGCCGAAGCAGACATCGCGCCTGCTGGGTATTTTTCTAGAACGGCAAGGCTCGGTGGTCAGTCGTGCTGAACTGCAGGAGCTGCTCTGGCCGGATGGCGAGTTCCTGGATCATGAGCATGCGATCAACCGGGTGATTACCGACTTGCGTGCCGTGTTCCGCGACAATCCCAAGAGTCCGAGATACATCGAGACCGTACACAAACGCGGGTATCGGTTTCTCCCGGTAATCACGACTTTGCCTGTCGACCGGCCGCTGCAGCCCTCGATTGAAGGTGGAAGCCTTGCCCAAGCAGATCTTCTGCTGGACGTGACCGCATCCGGAGAACAGGGCCAACTGGTGGTGATGCCTGCTCCTCTTTTCGGTGCGGCTTCTGACTCTGAGCAGAGCATTTTGCCGCCGGTTCAAAGATCAGAACGCGGCTTGCGGCATTATCACTGGCTTATCGTGGCCGCGATCGCTGTCTCGGCCGTGATTGTAGCTGTCACCGCAGGGATGTATTGGCGCGGCCACCGACCGGGAACATCGGAGGCGAGTGTCCTTTCAATGGGAATTGCGCCATTCGAGACGGACGGACCGGGAGCCAGGGAGATGGCTGAGAGCCTTCGTCTGGATCTGGCAGACGCACTTGCGCAGCTTCCCGTCGTGCAGATCCGCGCGATGAATTCGCTGAGTAACGTCAGCCGGGATGACAACAGTATTCGCAACCTGTCCGAAACCCTTCACCTGGACGTTCTGCTGCTTGGCACCTTGCGCATACAGGGCGACCATTGCACGTTTGCGTTTGAGCTGGTCCGCGGCCGCGACTCCCTGCACATGGCATCGTTCCAATATGAAGGCAGCAAGGAAGAGCTCGCCGGCATTCGCGACAGGCTGCAACGCGACATCTTCCTTAGCCTGCAGGGTAAAGGTAAGTCCATGCAGGCCATTCGTGGCAGCACGGATGACCCCCAGGCATACGGTGAATATCTTGAAGGCCGGGAGCTTACGCGTTTGCGCGATCCGGATGCGCTGAAACAGGCGATCGGCCACTACCAGAATGCAATACAGCGTGATCCGAAGTTTGCCGGGGCCTATGCTGGTATGGCGTCTGCGCATCTCGCCCTGCGTTACTTTTCAAATGCGGAAGAACATCAGCAAGCAGCCAAGCAACTGGCTGAGCAGGCGCTACAACTCGACCCTCAGATTGCCGAAGCACATGCGGCGCTTGGCGACGTTGCGCTACGCTCAGCCTGGGATTTCGCACTTGGCGAGCGCGAGTTGCGGCGGGCCATTGAACTCGATCCGCATAAGGCCACCTACCATGCATGGCTGGCGTCGCTGCTGGTGTACGAGGGCCGATTCGACGAAGCTATTTCAGAGATCGATCGCGCTGTTGCGGATGATCCACTGTGGCCACTGGTCTATAGCATGGCCACCTACGTCGTTGGAATGGCCCACGATAACAACCGGGCCATCGCGTTCGCGTCGAAGTATCTTTCCTTATTCCCGGATTCGCCGGAGAGCCACAACCAACTTGGATGGGCCTATTTCTGCGCCAGGCGCTATGACGAAGCCTTGACCGAGTGGGGCCGCATGGCCGAGATGGACAAAGACCCGGCTCGTATTGCGCTGGAAGAGCGCGGCCGCGAAGCGTATCAGCAGGGTGGCATTCAAGCCTACGCACGAACAAGGATCAATGCGATGGAAGTGCGGTCCCCGGAAACATTGCGTCGGAGCAACGATTTCGCGCCTGCCGAGTGGTATGCCTTCACTGGTCAACGCGACAAAGCTATCGCGTCGCTTGAGCGCATCGTCGCGAACCACGATAGCCAGGCCATCCTGCTGGCCGTGAACCCGATGCTTGATAGTCTGCATGATGATCCGCGGTTCCGGTCATTGCTTCATCAAGTTGGCCTGACGCTACCAAACTATGCACACCGGGCCTCGCGTTAGCAGAGATTAACCTGCTGCAGCGAGTGCAGGTGCTCTGCTACTCCGCCCTAAGTTCAAAATCGTGGAATGTTGCGGTTCGTCCAAGCGGACCTTCAAGCATGAGGCCGATGCGGAGCCCTCGGTCCCACGCTGGCAGGTCGCTCGCATCATAGAGTCCGCCCGCATCCTGCCAGCCACCTGCATCGACGGCAAAGGAGAACTGCAGATGGTGCTCGGTGTCGACGTTCTGCGATTTTAGATGAACCATCTTTGCGGAAGGGATGCTGGTCTGCCAGATGATCTCCTGTGTGTCACCGCGCCGGTACCAGACTGCGAGCACATCTCCTCGCAGTCCCAGACCTACGGTGTTGAAGGGATCACCCACGATCGAGAGACCTGCCCAAAATGAGGAATCAGGCGCAGTTGGGATGTCCAGGACGACCGAGGCTGTGTATTGCAGACTCGTTGGGCGCGGCACGGCGATCATGGCAGACTGCACGGGCAGGACCGAGAGCGAGGACTGAAGCGGGATGCCGAGGGTGACAGCATTCTGTGCCAGGACAACATCGGGCCGTGTGTTCACAGGCCACTGCCAGGAGGACCCAATCTGGTCTCCTTCGAAGGTGTCAACAAAGTCGATGCTCATGGGCGGCCCGGGTGCTCCGGGGCCGCGGCCGGTATTCACGGCAGGCCAGCCTGGCTTTCCATCTGCTTCGCGTTCAGACCACGTGATCTCGTCGAGAACGGCTTCGCGGCCTACGTAGATTGTGCCTCCGCTTGGGTAAGCGTGGTAGAGGAGGTAATCCTGGCCAGGCCGTCCGTCGGCATGCGAAGAATGAAACGCGGTGCCGTGACCGGGGCATCGCCAGTTCTCATTCGAACCAATGATGGGATTGGAGGGGCACTTCTCCCATGGACCAAGCAGCCGGTCGGCGCGAGCCACGCCTTCCGCATATTTGCATTCGCGCCCGCAGCAGGAGTTACCCGCATAAAACATGTAGAAGCGGTCCTCATGACGGAGGATGTAAGGACCCTCGACGACTCCACCTTCCCAAGATTGATCGTTCACGATGAGCTGTGTTCTCGAACCGGTCAATGTCCGCAAGTCGGCACTGAGTGCCTGCGCCCAGATAGGCGTCGGCCGGCCCTGTGAGTTGCCATCCTCTTTCCAGATGAGAAAGGCCGCACCGTTTTCATCGCGAGCAAAGCAGGGGTCAATCGAACCGTCATCTTCGCAGATCAGAGGACCGTGATCGGTGTAAGGACCGCCGGCAGAAGGCGCTGTTGCAACCGCAATGCATAGAGGGCCGTTTCGTTTCTTTGCGACGTACCAGACTACAAAGCAGCCAGTCAATTCATCGTGGACAAGTTCGGGGGCCCAGAAGGAGCCTTCTGCCCATGCGGGTTGCAGCGGAAAGATAGCGCCGGAAGGCTGCCAGTGGAGCAGGTCTGCAGACCGAAAGAGCGGGAACTGGGGAGACCACTCGCCGGATGTGGCAGAGGCCCAGAAGGTGCCTTCAACCTCAATGATGGTGGGATCTGGATGATCTCCTGGAACGATTGGATTGACCCCTGGATGGGTCGGGATTTTCTTCTGATTGAGAGAGAGTTCAATTTTGGCTGAGCGCACCTAGATGGGACGCGACTTAACGCCCGCGGGTGAGCCTGATTCGGCGCAAACATCTTATTAGGTGTTTTCCTTGCAAGGATGAGCGGGTGTCGCGCGAGTTCAGAAGGTCTTGAAAGCGGCTAAGCTGGTGCTATGAAGGTGTACCTCATCGACGGCACATACGAACTCTTCCGGCATTACTATGCGCTGCCGAAGATGCTCGATGCGAGCGGACAAGAGGTTGCAGCAGTGCGGGGCGTTCTTGCTTCGGTGCTTGGAATGGTGCAAGAGGGCGCAACCCATCTCGCCGTGGCGACCGATCACGTGATCGAGTCGTTCCGCAACGATTTGTGGCCCGGATACAAGGATGGATCGGCGATCGAACCCGACCTGGCTTCCCAGTTTCCACTCCTGGAGGAAGCTTTAGTCGCCCTGGGCGTAGTAGTTTGGCCGATGATGGAATTTGAGGCAGACGACGCTCTTGCATCAGGAGCCAGGTTGGCGCGGCAAGACAAGCGAGTGGAGCAGGTCATCATATGCACTCCCGATAAAGATCTTGCCCAGTGTGTTGTTGGCAAAGAAATTGTGCAACTGGATCGTCGAAAGAAGTTGACGCGTGATGCAGATGGAGTGAAACAGAAGTTCGGTGTGATGCCGACGACCATTCCCGACTACCTTGCACTGGTTGGCGACGCTGCGGACGGCTATCCAGGACTTGCAGGGTGGGGTGCAAAGTCTTCGGCTGCCGTTCTTTCCCGCTATGGGCACCTGGAAGCGATCCCGGAAGACTGGCGCAAGTGGAATGTAGATGTTGCAAACCCTAAGACTCTGTCGAACACGCTGCGCGAGGACTGGCAGAAGGTGATGCTCTTCAAAGATCTCGCCACACTGCGCGACGATATGATCCTCTTCGATTCTGTAGATGAGCTTCACTGGACGAATGCCACCGATGCTTTTCCGCTGCTGGCTGCTCGGCTGGATGCTGCGGTCTATAGGGATAGAGATAGGGATAAGGACAAGGACAAGTCGAGTGCCAGGAAGAGGTAGTGGATTGGTGAAGGCGGCGCTGCCTGTCACGCCCGATGGGCGCTACTTTGTTGTCCGTGGCAGGCTTTGGCGCTGTTCAAATCCGGCTCTTACGGACGAGGCACGCAACGCCCTGGTGAAGCAACTGATGGCTGCGCGACGCGCAAAGGGAAGAGCAATGAAGGCCGAAGATGCCGCAGCACGCGAGGGCGCTCGGCAGGCTGTTGAAGAAGCGAAACGCGCTCTGGGCGAACGGGGCCCAGCCTGGTGGATGGATGGCGCTGCCGATCTGAACCGCATGCTGGTCAAGAACACAGTTTATGCAGCCTGGTTCGAGCGGGTGAGCAACGAAAGTCCTGCATGAGCGGTATTCCGAGCTGCGACGACGCCTGGAGATGTTTGTCGCAGGGCAACGACTGGAGCTCCTCCCTCAAGATGCTCCTCCCTCAAGACGCTCCTCCCTCAAAGAGCTGCGGCCAAAAAGGAGCTGCGGCTAACGTTGTCCGCTGCTGGACGTATGCAGGGCTTTGTTGCGCAGCAGCTTGCGAAGATGGTCGCTGTACGTGCGGCTCACACGCAACGAAGTCCCGTTTTGCAGTGTGACGGAGCAGTCGCGATTGGGCAATGTAGAGATGTTGGCGATGCGATTGATCTGAATAATGGCGGAACGGTGGATGCGCAGGAAGCGAGTCAGATCGAGGCGAGTGTTGAGGAAGTTGAGTGATTCACGAATCAGGTGCGTCCTGGTTCCAACGTGGATCTCGGCGTAGTCGCCCTGGGCTTCGATCCAGTCAATCTCCTCGACCGGAACAAAGCGAACCTGCTTGCCGCGACGAACGGTGAGCTGGCTCAGGAGGGGTTCAACGACAGCTGGATCGCGGGTACCGAGAAGCCGCTGCATGCGCTCGCGGTACTCGTCTCCACCCTGGCTGCCGAGTACGCGGCGGGCGTGCTGCAAGGCAGCTGAGAAACGGGCTTCATCCACAGGCTTAAGCAGGTAATCGATGGCGTGCACTTCGAAGGCACGCATCACGTACTCATCGAAGGCAGTGAGGAAGATGACGAAGGGATGCTGTTCCGCTGGGAGCTTGCGCATCATCTCGATGCCGTTTAGGGTGGGCATCTGGATGTCGAGGAAGACGAGATCTGGCTTGTGCAGCTCTATGAATTGCAGGGCTTCACTGCCATTGCCTGCTTCGCCGATCACCTCGAAGTCAGGGTAGTGCTGCAGCCGCAAGATGACTCCCTGCCGTGCAAGCAATTCGTCATCGACGACAAGCACGCGGATCGTCATGAGGCGGTATATGCCAGCGGCGAAGTGTGGTGACCATGCGGCAGCTTCAGCGGCAGCCGAAGGGAGACCTCATAGTTGCCGCGTGCATTGGTAGCGGTGTGCATGCTGCTGCTGGCACCGTACATCTGGTCGAGCCGCATGCGTACATTTTCGAGACCAACCCCGCCGGTGCGAACGACGCCATCGAGGAGAATGGAGGCCGCCTCTTCGGGTGGCTCGTTTTCAATCAGCACTGCAAGCGAGTCGCCATCGCGCGAGGTCTTAACCAGAATGAAACCGCCAAGAGGACGGCGTGCAATGCCATGGCGAACGGCGTTCTCGACGAGTGGCTGTAGAAGCAGGCGCGGAACAATGGTGTCGACGAGGCTCTGATCGATGTCCCACCGAACCGAGAGGCGGTCTCCAAAGCGGACTTCCTCAATGGCGAGATACTCCTCGGTGACTGCCAGCTCATCACTTAGCGGAACGATGTGAAGATCGGGCGCGTCAAGGGTACTCCGCAACAGGTGAGCCAGCTTGCCGATCATCTCGGTGGCAGCGAAGGTCTGATTCTTCAGCACCAGGGTGGAGATCGCGTTGAGCGTATTGAAAAGAAAGTGAGGCTGGAGCTGGAAGCGAAGGGCACGAAGCTGTGCTTCTCTCGCGAAGATCTCGATAGCAATCAGCTGGCGATGTTTTTCTTCGAGCGAGAGGTATTGCTTGATGCCGAAGTAAAAGGACGTCCATGCGACGAGGGCGAACCAGCCGGCCGGCGATGCAGTGATGACATCGATCCACTTGAATGGCGGCCGCACGCTGCTCATCTTGATTGCAGCCTGAAACGCGCTTGCCGAGCAGAGCATACCAAGCGGTGCGGAGGCGATGATGGTGACCAGAGCGATGGTACGGGTGCGTGCCTTCCGCACCCAAAGGGCATGGCAGAGCCAGTACATGGGGAAACTGGAGATGAAGATGCTGAGCAGGAATGCGCCGCGAAAGGCGTCATAGTCCAGACGCTTCCACCATGGCAGCGAGCACAACACATTGATGCCGATGTAGAAGCCCCAACCAGCCAGTTGCAGGGGCCAGAAGCGCAGGAAACGCAGATTTGGATTTCGAGGTTTCAATGACTTCTATTGTAGGCACAGGACCGGGGTAAGCTGCCCCTCGGCTGGGCGCATGAAATGCACTACTCGGCGCATTTCGTAAATGCGTCGCATTACAGGACCGTTTCCGGGCGGTAGGCTCATGTCACAAGTTCATCTCATAGTCACTTCGCTATCTGCTTCGCGGCGTCGCATTCGATCTTTCGAGTGGCGGCTGTCGCTCTCCCGGATTTACGGCGCAGAGTTGTCCTCTGCATGCTGCCTTTTGTCGTTCCGGGATGCACCTGAAGTTCAAGGAGACATCTGTAAATGAACCGTCGCGCACACCACGGCCTGTTGAATATTGTCGCTACACTTCTGCTTTGCTTGTTTGCTGCAGCCGCTGTTTCTCGGGCGCAGGTGGCAGCGGCGCCACGCCGGATTACTGCTGTGATCGATAGCAACGACCGCATTGCCTTTGCGGGCGGTGTACCGCCCCAGGTGAAGAGGGCGCGCGACCTGGGCGCAGCGCCAGGCAGTACGCCGATGCACCACCTTGCCTTGGTGCTCACCCGCAGCGCAGCCAGGCAGCAGGCGTTGACCCAGTATCTGAACGATGTGCAGAACATGGCCTCGCCGAGCTTTCACAAGTGGCTAACACCTGCCCAGTACGGCGTACAGTTTGGTGCGTCCACCGACGACATTGCGGCTCTATCTGGATGGCTCCAGGGCAATGGTCTGACGATCGAGAAAGTCTCTCCCGCAGCCAATGTGATCCAGTTCTCTGGCAGCGTGTCACAGGTGCAGACAGCTTTCAACACGCAACTGCATACACTTCTGCTGCAGGGTCAGCAGCACGTGGCTAACGTGACGGCACCGGCGATACCACGCGCGCTCGCACAAGCCACCTCCGGTATCGTCGGCTTGAATGACTTTCATCCACGGCCAACGCTTCAGAAAGGGCCAGACGGAACCTTCGATGCGTCGACGAAGTCCATCCGGCCAAACTTCACGCTGTTCTCAGGGTCGGGAACGCCGTACCTCTACGTGGTTCCAGCCGACGCGTCGACCATCTATGACACGCCGAATCCCACACTGAATCCTAGCTACAAGGGACCCGCCTACGACGGGACCGGCGTTACGGTTGGTGTAGTGGGTGATTCGAACGTAGACCTTGCCCCGGTAACAAACTTCCGCGAAGCATTTCTCAATGAAACTTCAGCAACGCTGAATCTACCAACTGTCATCATCGATGGTGTGGATCCGGGCATCACGGGCGACGAGGAAGAAACATTCCTTGATCTTGAGGTGCTTGGCGGGATCGCGCCAAAAGCCAAGATCAACTACTACGCGTCGGACGATAACGATCTTTCGGCCGGGTTGTTCAACGCGATTGAGCGCGCGATCAACGACAACACCGTCAGCGTGTTGAGCGTGAGCTACGGAGAGTGCGAAGCAAACCTGGGGCAGGCGACGAACCAGTTCATCGCCGAGGAGTACCAGCAGGCAGCGGCGCAGGGGATCACGATCACAGTGTCATCGGGCGACAGCGGTTCGGCCGGGTGCGACAGCGACGGGTCGAATGTCTCGACGCAGGGTCTTGCGGTAAACGGTCTCGGCTCGACGCCATTCAACATTTCCGTTGGCGGCACGGACTATGACGTGCTGGCTTCGAACTTCACGCAGTACGTGCAGGACATGGCAAACGGAAAGACCACTGACGGAGCAGCGCCTTACTGGGGAACAGCGCTCGGCTACATTCCGGAAGAGCCCTGGAACGACTCCACCATCTCGAATGGCGCACTGGCTGACAATACGCCAGAGATGCTGGCGACGCAGTCGGGCGGCACAACGACGGACATCATCGCGGGTGGCGGCGGTGTGAGCAGCCTTTACGCGAAGCCGGTCTTCCAGAGCGCTCTAACGCCGGCCGATGGCAAGCGCGACCTGCCGGACGTGGCGTTCCTTGCAGGCAATGGCATCTACAACGCTGTATGGCTGGTCTGCGCCGAAGCTGTGGCTGGTCCCAACTGCAGCCAGAGCAATGGCACGTTTACCGCTTCCTCAACGTTCTCGGGCGCAGGCGGAACTTCTGCCGCAACTCCGGCGTTTGCGGGAATGCTGGCGTTGCTGGTGCAGGCAACAGGCTCGCGACAGGGGCAGGCGAATAGCACGCTGTATGCGCTGGCGGGCAGCAAGTACGCCTCTGTGTTCCACGATGTTGCGACTGGCAACAACTCGGTCCTCTGCAAGACCGGAACGCCGAACTGTGGAACTAATAACTTCCTTACCGGCTATGACTCAGTCGCAGGCTACGACCAAGCCTCGGGCCTGGGAAGCGTGGACGCAGCGGCAATGATCGCCGACTGGACGAGCGTCTCGACGGCGGCCAGCACGACGAGCCTTACGATCGACGGCTCCAAGGCAGCGGTGAGCGTGCCTCACGGCACAAGCCTGAGCTTCAGCACAGGGGTCATGCCGGCAAGTTCAACCGGGTCGGTGGCGCTGGTTACGAACCAGGCCGCGGCCGCGGGTGTGCCCACCAACAACGGTGGCCAGCTCACGATTCCACTGACCAGCGGTGTCGGTTCCCTGAGTTATAACGGACTGCCCGGCGGGAACTACACCGTGTATGCCTATTACAGTGGCGACGGCACCGACACGGCGAGTTCTTCGACGCCGGTCACCATGAACATCGCCGCTGAACCCAGCAGCACCCTGCTCGCCTTGAACGTGTACAGCACGACGACAGGGAACCCGCTGGCCGGCAACAGCGCGATTCCATACGGCTCCTATGTCTTTGCTGACCCCTCGGTGTATGGCACGGCGGAGGGTTATGCTGCGTCGCTAGGACGTGCAACCGGCACCTTCACGATTCTTGATAACGGTGCTTCGATCGGTACGGCTGCTATTGGCAGCGGCAACTTCGGCTCCTTTCCTGCCCTGGCAGCCGGAGTGTATCCATTTACCGTGGGCGCCCATAAGCTGACGGCCACCTATCCAGGTGATGCGAGCTACGAGGCCAACACAAGCAGTGAAGTGGACTTTACGGTGGTGAAGGGTGCCACGACTGTATCCGTGCTACCGCAGACACCTTCCGTGGATTCGACGGCGAATGACCAGGTGCAGGTGCAGGTGCTGACCAGCAGCCTGGCGACCTCCCCGACTGGAACCATCACGCTGGTAGCAAATGGCGTGACCCTGGGCACGAGTTCGAGCCTGTACCAGTCGGGAAGCCTCACGACTGGTCTGGATCTCTCTTACGTGACCTTCACAGTACCGGGCAGCAAGCTGAACGCCGGTGCGAACACGCTGACGGCGACATACTCCGGCGATGCCAACTACAGCACGTCGACGGGAACAGGTCTGCTGACGGCGGTCCCGGCCTCATTCACGCTGACAGTGCCTGCTCTGTCGATTGCGGCGGGTGCGACAACAGGCAACACGGCTACAGTCACGGCCGTTCCGACGAACGGGTTTGCCGGACCGATCAATCTCAGCTGCACGGTGACGACCTCGCCATCGGGCGCGATCAGCCCGATAACATGCGCCGTAAGCTCGCCACTGAATCTGACCGGAACGGGTGCAGTCACGGGCACGCTGACTGTAAGCTCCACGGCGTCCACGAGTGGTGGGGCTTACATCATTACAGTGGCGGGTGTAGACGCTGCTACGGGCAAGGTCACAGCTTCAACGACAACGCAGGTGACGGTTACCGTGCCACCGTCGATCACCCTGACGGCGGCCGGAATGATCACCATAGCGGCGGGTGCGACCACGGGTAACTCAACGGCGCTGGCGGTAACTCCTACGGGCGGCTTTGCAGGAAGCGTGGCGCTCAGTTGTGCAGTCACGACGGCTCCCGCGGCTGCGATTGATCCTATTACCTGCTTGCTCTCGCCGGGTTCGGTAAGCGTCAGCGGGGGTGCGGCGGGTAGTGCAACACTTGCGATCAGCTCGACTGCGCCGATTACGACCAGGTCGTCCCTTGGGCGCTTTGAGGGACCAGCGCGCGGATTGGGTGGAGCGGCACTGGCTTTTGGCGTTGTGCTTTTGATCCCTGCGCGACGCCGAAAGGCGCTGATGCGGCTGCTCCTGCTGGTTGCAGGAGTAGCAGTTATCTCGATGACGGGTTGCGGCGGTTCGAAGGCAAGCGGTGGAGGCACAACCACTGTCCCGGGAACCACCGCAGGTGCTTACGTCGTGACGGTAACAGCCACTGCTGCGGGATTGGGTCCGCAGGCGGTAGTGGTAAGCGTAACGGTGCAGTAAGGCCGGCAACGTTCTTAGTTTTGCTACACAGGTTCAAACCTCAGGAGGTTGTGCATGGTTTATCCACTCATCCGTAGTGCAGTGAACGTCGCATTGCTCGTTATATCGACCGTAGGGCTCTCATCCATAGCTCAGACCAGGGTCAAGCTACCGCAGCCGATCGTGCCCGCGCCTGCCGTACCGGCGGCATTGCAGCGGTACAAGACGCCGGCGCAGCAGCACCTGTTGCCATTTGTAAGAGCGCACATGGCTAAGCCAACGACATCCCTGGCCCAGCCGAAGGCGTCCTCCGCGAGCTACGTCACGACACCCAGCTTTGGGGGCTATGTCAACGCGCCGCTGTACAACGCACGGACCTCAGCATCTACCGCCACGGGCGTCTTCGACAACGGCGTCACTGTGGAGTTGACGGCCGACTTCGATAAGGATGGTAAACCGGACATCGCGACGATTCAGGAAGACGGCACGATGAACATTCTTCTGAATACCGGAGGTGCGCTTGCTGCGCCGGTCAGCTACTTTAACCCGAATAACGCAACGACTGCAGTTTTCAGCGCCTACGCTGTCGACATCAACAAGGACGGCTTCACTGACATCATCGGGTTCGACCAGAACAACGACGCGGCGATTACATGGTTGAACCTGGGCAATGGAACATTCGGTGCGGCCATCACGACACCCGTCGACCAGACTTATGGTTTTCCAAGCACGGTTCTGGTTGCGGATGTGAACGGCGATGGTAAACCGGACTTGATCTACGCCAACTCGCAGTTTCTCACGCGCACCTCGGCTGCTGTCATTCTTGAGGTCAATCTTGGCAATGGCGATGGGACGTTTGCCGCACCGACTACGACCCAGGTGCAGCAGTTCACGATCGCAGCCCAGGCCCAGTTACCCAGCTACGATATTTCCGTAGGTGACTTGAACAGCGATGGCAAGCCTGACATTGCGCTGGCGGTGGGCGAACAAACCGCTCAGAACGCCGGCAACTATGTGGTGACTACGGCACTCGGTAACGGGGATGGAACGTTCAGTCCGCTGGGCACTACGATGCCCATCAGCGTTGCGGTCCTTCCAAATATCTTCGGCAACGTTTCTTTCAACACGACAGGCGTACAGATCGCGGACCTGAACGGCGACGGCAAGCTGGATGTTGTAAGCGACATCAACGGAGTGCTTGAGGTCGCATTAGGCGACGGCGCCGGTGGCTTCGGCACTCCGGTCATCTCGAACCTGTACACCTCCGGGACCACGCAGTTGCTGTTTACCGACCTGGATGGCGATCGCAAGGTCGATCTCGTGGCTGCCGGAGGGACGATGGCGATCTCGCTCGGCAATGGCGACGGAACATTCGCCGCACCAACACCAGCGGGGCAGTACGTCATTGATCCTGCTTCAGAGCAAGGCCTCGTGCTGGCGGATTTCGACGGTGATGGTATCGCCGATGTCGCCGAGATGGGTGGCGACTACAAGCAGATTGCGCTGTTCTTCGGGAGCGGCAAGGGTGTCCTGCGAGGCGCGCCCATCGTGACTTCGCCAACTGATCCGGAAGGCCTGGACTTTCAGCTCGCGACCGCAGGAACGTACACCACCAGCGGCTTTAGCGATGCGGTGTTTCTACACGCCACGCCCTCCGGCACGGAACTTCTAACCGGCCTCAGCGATGGCAAGGGCAACTTCACCTATGTGCAATCGCTGGCCGGCGGCTTTCCCACGGACTTTGAGTACATCCAGCCAATGCATGCAGATCTCAACGCCGACGGCTTGGACGATTTGGTAATTACAGGATCGTCAGGGGAGGTGTACGTGGCGCTTTCAAAGGGTGACGGCACGTTCGCTGCACCTGTGTCGCTGAGCATCCCTTCAAAGTGCCCGGTCTACTACGCGACAGCAGGTGACGTGAACGGCGACGGCAGGACAGACCTGCTGATCCCCTATGGCGGAGACGCAACGTGCGGCTCTACCGGCGGCGGCGTGTCCGGCTACTATGTGGTGCTGGGTATGGGAAGCGGCACCTTCGCGGCACCCGTCTTCACGGCTGCGGGAACGGAACTTTACAGCCTGACACTCGCCGACATCAACGCTGACGGCAAGCCTGATCTTGTCATCAACGACGCGCCCTTTCTTGCCGGGAGCGGCTTTAGCATCTCGCTCGCAACCGGTAATGGAGATGGCACCTTCGCACCGAGCAGCGCAGTCATTTCCAACTATCTGGTCAGCGATGTAGCCGTAGCCGACGTCAACAACGACGGCAAGCTCGACCTTGTGTTGAGCTCAGAGGAGGTGGAAGGGAACGATGTGACCACGGGAGGCATTCTGATTGTGCCGGGCAATGGAGACGGTACTTTTGGGCCGTCCTCGCAGATCGCAACCGGCAACTTCTTCTTCGGGATGCAGGTGGCCGACATGAATAACGACGGCAATGCAGACATCGTTGCGACGCTGAACTCAACCTTTGGCCAGCCGAATACATATTACGGGATGGTGACGCTGCTGGGTCTGGGCAATGGTCAGTTCTCCGCACCGAACAATCAACTGGAGAGCCTGGCCAGCACACTGCCGCTGGTGGGTAATTTCTACAGCGACAATGCACTGGACGTGATCACAGAGTCGGGCTACGGGCCGGCGCTGTTTATCGGCCAGGGTTCGTCGAGCGTAGCTCTTACCGTGACAGCGGCAAACGCCCCATTCGGCACAGCGGAGGCATTGACGGCTAGTGTCACGGCGGGCATGACTGGTCGTCCGGCGTTGACCGGCACAGTCGCATTCTATGACGGCTCGACGCTTCTTGGCGCGTCGAGCGTCACTACCGGTGCGGCAACCCTGACGAACACGACGCTTGCAGTAGGACCGCACAGCATCACGGCGGTTTACAGCGGCGACTCGAACTTCAACCCGGCCACGTCGACCGCGTCACCAATCACGATCACCTTGCTCACACCTGCTTTCACGCTTGCAGGTACACCTTCAACCCTCTCCATCAGCAGCGGTACCAACGGGATCGTTTCGTTGAGCCTGGCGGCGAACGCAACGTTCACCGGAGCCGTGACTCTTACATGCACCGGTGCACCTGCCAACGCAACCTGCGCGATCAACCCTGGCAGTGTGACGCTCGCTTCCGGCACAACAAGCACTGCCACCCTTGTGGTCGGCACCACGACTGCCAAGGCTGCCGTGAAGCCTGCGAGCAAGCCGTGGGAGGCTCCGGGTGCTGCAGGGACGTTCGCGGCTCTGTGCGGCCTGTGCTTCGCTAGACGCTACCGGAACCTGCGGCTGGCTTCGCTGCTGGGCGTTGTCCTGGTACTTCTGTCTATCGGTGGGCTGCTCACCGGTTGCAGCGGCGGAGGCGGCACGACGGCCCCGGCGACGGGTGCCACGAGCTTCACCGTTACGGTCACGGCGACGCCTTCGGGAACGAGCACCGTCGTGGCACAGTCCACAACTGTAAAGGTCACAGTCAACTAAACCGCTTCACCGACTGTGCGCAGTCATTCAAAGGAGCAGCCTGAGACTGGGCTGCTCCTTTTTTTTGTGAGGTGGAAGGTGGCCACGTTGCAGGGCGAGTTGCAACGCGTCGTAGAAATATATGCCTGGTTCTAATAGGCGCAACAAGCGGTTATGGGAGTAGACTTAGATCAGACACGGATTTGCGGGTGAGATTGCAGTTTCTTATCACAAAACTGCGGATAATAATTGCAGTTATCTCACGTTCTGCTAGCCTTATCTTGTCGGTTGAACAGATTGGTTCCAGTGACTCTGCGGTGCAGCCTCCAATCGTCCGAACGTCAATTCAGTAATAAAAGAGGAAGAATATGGAACAGGGAACAGTGAAGTGGTTTAACGACGCAAAGGGATTTGGCTTCATCAGCAGGCAGAACGGCGAGGATGTGTTTGCACACTATTCGGCGATCACTTCGAGCGGATTCAAGAGCCTTCAAGAGGGTCAGGCCGTGCAGTTCAACGTGGTCAAGGGGCCGAAGGGCTGGCAGGCCGCTGACATTCAACCTCTCTAAGATCTAGGCCATATCTGAGGAGGACAGCAGTTACGAGCCTTCTCAGAAGTATGCCAAGCAGCCGACAAAGAGGATCAGGAGCGCATTCGTGCTCATGGTCCTCTTTGTGCGTTAAGCTGGATGCACCGGACTTCGGAGTTGCCCGAGGAATAACTTTCGGTCTCCTGTAGCGTGCTGCGGAATGTAAATGCGGTTAATGCCTCAGGCGACGCCTGAGTCTTCTGTTCTACTGCACAGGTATGAGGAGGCAGAGCCGGCTCTTGCCTTGGTAGAAGCCGTGGGCAAGGATCTCACCGCTGTTATTGATCCGGAAAGCACTCAGCAGAACCCAGCCTGAGTTTGCAGGAATAAATTTGTTCAGATTGAGGAGTTGCCCATTCTTCCACAAGAATGCCCGCATACGCCCCTCCGCTTCCGAGGAAGAACCGACTACTTCACCCTTATCGTTTACATCAAGGGCTGCGTTCGGTTCGTCTCCAAAGTCGCCGAGCTCAATCTCACGACCTTGCGTCCATAGGACCGCTTCAGAGTTATCGAAACCAACTATCTGGCCTTGATTGTTGATTGCAAGAGCACTGCTGAAGACGCTTTCGTGATCCGTGGGCAGGAGGTGGATGACTCCGTCGGAGCCCCATCGAACGGCTTTTCCCTGGCGGTTCGGGCCATCATTGGATTGGCCTACCACCTCGCCTTTGCGATTGACGTCGTTAGCATAACTGGTATCGCCGTGGCTTAGAAGTTCGAGTTCTTTGGGAACATGGTCGGTCCAAACGGTCGCATGGAATTTTTTTGCCGGCGTTTGGGCTGCGCCGACTACCTGACCTGAATCGTTGACGGACCTCGCCAAGCCGTATTCTCCACCGAGGGTCGGAAGCAAGTTGAGAACGCCTCCAGACCATTCGAATGCCTGTGTAAACCGCATGTCGGCTGTAGATTCGACAATTCCAACCACGACACCTGCCTTGTTTAGGCCGAACGCGTAGGAATTTGAGCTGGATGGTAAGCCAGAAAGAACAGTGCTCGACGCACCTGAGTGGCGAAGATCGGCTTGCGAGCTAGAGAGATCGATTGTGGTCCAGGCGGCGACTTCTCCGGCAGCGTTCATGCCGGGTCGCTCGTCGACAGCACGGGCGATGATGAGTCCTGTATCGACGATGCGGTACTTTGGCGCAGACGCTTGTTGCTGCTTCGATGCGTCTTGTGCGGAGGCCATACTCAACGAACAGCCCAACAGGGTCGCAGCAACGGCCTTGAAGTTCTTGCTAATCATCTTTTCGGTACCGGGTAGATCAGGAGACAACTGGGCCGGTGAGAGATCAAATTGCAGATCTCTCACGCGACTCCAGAGGCAAAGGTAAACGACTCGGTGCGGCCAGTGGAAACAAGCCTGGGGCGCCTGCTATTTAGCCTGGAATGTCCAGTGCTGATTGGCCTGAACGAGAGGATAGTACTGGTCCATCTTTGCACCAGCGGCCTTGGAAGCACCGATGACGTCGAGTGCAAAACCGCTCAGGACATTCGTCAAGGAGTAGACACCTGGACTGACTTCGTTGACGCGCCAGTGCTGATTGGCACCGTTGTTGTTGGGGTACTGAACGATGGCAGCATTCGATGAAGTCGAATTGTTGCTATCGTCGACTTCCTGCCCGCTTTGAACATTGGTCATGCGAATGACGTTGCTGCCGAGATTCGTAACGGTCCACTCCTGAGGCGCCAGACCGGTCAAGGGTGCCTGGTCGAGCACAGTACCATTTGCCGTGGAGCCACCTGGCACCTCGAGCAGCATACCGCTGTTCACGCTGGTTATCGTGTACTTACCATCAGGGATCAGATTGAGAAGGCCGTACACGTTGATGCCACCGGAACCGTCGGGAGCGTCGAGCGGGCCGAAGTTGGCGACGTAGAGCTTACCGTTCGCGATCGTGGGCGGGTTGTACTTGGCAAAGTTGCCATTTTCATCGCGCGCGGCATTGGTCTTATCCGTCCAGAGTTCCGTCAGTGTATTGGCATTGAACGCGTGAAGCACCCCGGGAACGGTTACGTGGACAGCATTCCCGTTGAAAGGTGTGCTCGCCCAAACGATCCCGTTTGAGGTTCCGTTTGCACTGATGGAGAGAAAACCGCCAGGCATAGCACCATTTGCGTTTGTCATCGGGGCGGTCATGGAACTCTTCGCCAGTGGATTGGTGCTGAACAAGTTCGCGCTCTTACTGTAGGAGAAGGCACGAAGAACGTCATTCTCTCCCCAGACGTAGACGGTTGGTCCGTTCGTGGCGCCGTCAAAATAGACCGGACCGCCATGAATATGCTGTGAGCCGGTGCCGTAGATGGCTCTGAACTCCTGCTGCACCTGGTCCTGTGAGGCGTTGAACTTACCCATCATGGTGCCATCTACCAGGTAGAAGATGCCAGCCTTGCCACCGCTGATCATCATGTTGGTGCCGGGCAGATTGAGCAAACCGGCTGATCCGAGGTCGGAGTCTCTCATGTTGAGACTTGCGCTGTTATACGGAGTAAAGAAGTCGAGCAATTTGAGGGCGGGAGAGAGCTTCACGAAGCTGTTGCCGGTCTGTTGCACACCGCCGCCGCTGACCTCAAATGATCCATTACCGCTCGAAAAATATACGTTGCCTGTGGCGTCTACGGTCAAACCCTGACCAGCCTGCCAGATACCGCCCTGGGCTCTCGTCTGTGGAGCATTGCCGGTCGTATTTGCAGTGCTGGTGGCTGCCGTGCTGGTGTCGGAGTAAACGTGATCCTGAGCCAGATTGGAAGCCTTATAAGCCATGACCCAGCCATGGTAATCACCACGATCATCGTGCGAAGCCCAAGCGATGTAGATATCGCCGTTCGCAAGAGTGAGTGCAGGACGCTGGTTTTGAATTTTAGGATCGAAAGTAAGCACGCCGTCGGCTGTGGTGTAGGTCGCTTTGATCGCGACAGGGCTACCAAACTTCGGAGCGCCTGTGACGATGTCGATCGCGTTCAGTGACTGAGTAAACGTCCCAGTTTTGGTTCCTACATTGGTCTCGGTGCGGGAGACAAAGTAAATCGTGTTGGTGGCCAGATCGATGACTGGTGTTCCAAGGATCCCGATGCTGTAGGTGATATTGCCGTCAAGTCCCAGGTCGGCTGGTTTCACGGCAATGCCGAAGTTAGCTTTCCAGTATTGCCTCGTTGGATTGTCAGCGTCGAGCGCATACACCGTGTTGTTCATGGTCGCAACGTAGACCACGTTGCGAACTCCCTGGCCAGGGATCTTTACATTGGAAACATACAGCGGCTGAGCATAGACCTGACCATCGAGCACCACTGAGAAGAGTTTGCCGAAGCTGCTCTCGGTAACGTTTGCGGGAGTAAGGAAGGCCTCCTGCAGATTCGCACCGGAGCGTGAGTTGTCGTTATGCTGCGTCGTCACATTTACCTGTGCCGAAGCTGCAGGCGCTAAAACTATCCCAAGACCGAGAGCCGCATTGAAGAATCGGACAAGCAACTTAGCATTTTGGGCAGAGTTGTAAGTATTGAGCGAGGTACCAGAAAGCAAAGTATTCATGGAAATCCTTTGTGGGGGGAAGACAAGCAAGTGATCTTGAGTTGAACCGAGGGTACCATGCAAAACGCTGCGGAACCATTAATTGTGATAGGGATTGCATTTTGATTACGGATCGGGACGGCAGCCGGATTTAGCAGTTGTCCTATGCGCTGGACTCCAGAGCTCGGGATGGGCGCGATCCCGCTAGACACTTAGAAGGTTGTACTCAGGCGAAGTGCAACGCTACGCTGCGGGCCTATGGCATTTCCTGAAAAGAGGCCGCCGAAGTCAATCACATTGAGGCGATTGATCAGATTGTCCCCGTCGAGGTGAAGGTCGATGCTTCGTCCTTCCACTTTGTAAATTTTGAGGCCAGCCGAGGCACTGAGGGAAAGAGATGGCTTTACCCGGCCTCGATCAAAGTCAATGCGGTTGGTTACCTGAGTTCCATACTGGGCGACAGCGTCCTGCTGTGTGCCCTCGAATTCAAATGGAAGGCCAGAGTTATACGTCAGTCCCGAGGCAAGCCAGATGCGAGAGGCAACGCGATACTGGAACCGCTCCCGGAACGTATTTCGCTGGTCCTGCGAGTCGGGAAAATGACCAGAGAGCTGCTTGGCAGCAGCATCGGCGTCGTCCCCAAGGAACAGGCCGCCGGTCACCGGAAACCATACCTTCCCAACCATGTAGGAGTAGCTGGCAAAGCCGCTAAGCGGTCCCAGGCTGGTGAGTTCCAACTTGCTCTCCGCACCGTAGATTACCGCGCGGTCGAATGCGATGGGGTAACTTACCCCGGTGTTCAGGAGTTCATCATCATCTGCGTAATTGCCTGCCTTGCGGCGGTACACGTTGGCTGTGAGGATCAGATGGCCCGAGATTCCCTGGGTCAGACCGCCCTCGTAGTAGTCACCGCGCGATGGTTTTACTGGCAGGCGCAGGTAATCGCTGCTGAGAGCGTCTATCGCTGGCGAGCTTGAGATCAGGATGTTTTCAAACGAGGGTGTCTGGAAGATCCGGTCATAGGCGGCATGCAATGTCAGGTTTGCACGTGGAAAGTAGCGGCCTATGGATATTCTCGGGCTGAACGCGTCCTCGTTGAGCAGGAGTTGATAGTGGTCGTAGCGGACACCGGCGGAGACGGACCATTTCCCGAAGCGAACCTGGTCCTCCACAAACGCGCCCTCTTCCAGGTCCGGACGCTGCGCAGCGAAGTCGAGGTGGGGCGGCGTATTGCTGTCGAACTGGCTGGGGTCAGTGATGTCATAGGTGAAGTTTTCGTGGAGGAAGGTTGAATCAGACTCCAAACCCGCCTTGAACTCCTGCCGGCCGTGGTGGAGTGAAAATGAGGCCTTAAAGTACCCCTCGCGGAAATCGTTACGCTGGACAGCAATGATCGGCGTGGAACTTGTATTTGAGTCCAGGGTGTTGGCATTGTCACGCACCATGCCGGTTATTGCTACAAGGGCATTCGCCGAGGAGACATGTTGATATCGGGCGGTGCCAATGGTCTCGAAGTTACCACCAGTCTGGAGCTGGCCGGCTGCCTGCTGAAGCAGTTCGTTCGGGACCTCGAAGCGCGAAAGCTCGTGACGGACGGAAAGATTAAGCGTGTCCGAGGGCGCGATCTCGCGCTCGTAGCGCAAGGAAAAGTCTGCCGCCGTGCCTCGGTTTGTGTAGTTCTGCGGAACGACCGGGTTGAGGTAGTGACTCGTCTGCGAGCCTGAGGCGGTCGCGCCGAAGGTGTTGCTGCCACGCACGTACTGCAGCCCGCTATAACCCCGGGCAGTGTCGTAGCTTCCTCCACCAACAATCTCTTCACCATGAAGGCCGGCGCGGGAGTCGTGCCGGGTGTTCAGTTCGACGACACCTCCCATTTTCCGGCCGTATTCCGCGGGAATTCCGGCGGTGTAAATTGCCATGGAGTCGATGTCGTCGGCCTCTATCTCCGGTCCAAAGCTCGGAGACCGGTTGTCGGTAAGAGGAACTCCATCGATGACGAACTGGGTCTGATACTCCGAGCCTCTGGGATGCAGAACCGCATTGCCTTCATAGAGCCAGCCGGGCTGGGAGTTGACAAGGTCTTGAATGGACCGCCCGGGGAGCGACGATACTCGGTCATCGATCTCGCGCTGGCCAATGCGGGCAACGCTGGAAGAGGCGAAAGGATCGACCAGTGTCGCGGATCCGCTGACATTCACCACGACATTGACCGGGTTGACGCCAACTACCAACTTCAACTCAGTGGGGAGCGCGGACGAAATCTCGATAGTTGCTGAAGAGGGAGCGAAGCTGGAACGCTTGCATTGGACAAGATAGACCCCATACCGAAGAGATTTTACGACCAGGGTTCCGCCGTCATCGGTGGAGAACGTCTTGCTGTATTGGTTCGCGGTGCTGGATATGGTGACAAACGTCATCAGGTTGACCCCTCCAGTGTCAACCGTTCGAAGGTGTAGTTCGCCGGTGTTCACCTGTGCGTTCGCTGGACCATGGAGGAAAACGAGTAGGGTCACCCATCCGAGGAGAGAGATGAGCATGCAGCGAATCGCGGTGCCAGGGGTAGGCCGACCCCCGGCAGAGATGCTTGTATATAGGTGCATAAGTTCTATCGAGTTGGGTATTCCTGATTCCAGGCAGATATGGAACTTCCATGCAGTTTATTCGACGACCTTGCCTTCGAATGAAGAATTCAAGCGGAAACGAACGGGAGCATATGGCGTAAGAGTTGTATTCCCTGGGAAGCGAGAAGGGACGTACTCATTATTGGCGATCATTCCGGGATGACATT
>CAHJWN010000068.1 GCA_903642265.1 Acidobacteriaceae bacterium
AATGCTCAGTTTGGTGGTATCTATAATATAAGCTACGCTCTGAACAGCCGCTTGCAGCCGGCCGGTGTTCTAGCAGGTACATCGCTCTTACCTGGGTCGGCTACAAACAACTTGCTGAACCGACAGATGTTTTACACCAGCAACTCGACAGCTCCAACGCCTTGCGCCGCCAATATGTCAGCCAACAACGGCAATCTATATTCGATCGTGGATAACCTACAAGCCGGAATGACGCAGGTCTTCTCCTATGATCAGCTCAACCGTTTAAACTGCGGCAGCAACCCGACTGCAAGTTCGATAGGGCAGTACTCGTACACCTATTACCATGATTCTTTCGGAAACATGGCAACTCACGATCATGTCCACGCAGACACAATGGGTGATCAGATCGATCCCGGTACAAACCGTCTCGTAACGCATGGAGGGACTCTCTACTACGACGGTGCGGGTAATCTGGCCAGCATGCCAGCACCCGCGCAGGGAATGATGGGTCACTCGATGGGTTACACCTCGGAAGGGTACCTTCGCTGTCTTGATGGCTGCCAATCAGGAAGCTACCTGATCGATGGCATCGGGCAGCGAACGTACGCTAGCAGAAATGGCACCTTCAATGAATACGTTTACCTCAACGGCCAAGTCATGGCGGACGTGGACGGCTCGGGGACCTGGAACGACTATGTGTATGCCAATGGGCAAAAGATCGCCCGGCTTACCAGCGCCGACCCCCACGTTCACCTACAAGGCACCTCGACCGGTCCTACAGCCTGGGTTTGCTGGCCCTTGCCAAACTATCCAAGTGGATATGCCCTTCAAGCCGGGGATAAGTTGGTATTCCGTCAATGGCAGAGTGCAACAGCCAGGGGGGGCATCAATTTACTGACGACACAACCGGATGGAAGCCAAGGGTTTACCGCTTGGACGGACAAGGATCAGGATGGACAATTCACCAACGACGATTCCTACACCAATCAATGGCATAAGCGTGTAGTCGCACTGGACCGTCTCGCCAGTGCCGGCGGTAAAGTCAGTGGAGTGCTGGTCTTAGGTGATCAGGGCTCCTCGGGAAACTGGACTGTAGATCTGACAGACATCGCCATCGTGTCGGCAGATGGCAGCGTGAAGACGATCTACAACGGACAAAACGTGTCAATGAACCCCAACGGGGGCGGAGGCATGACAAACACCCAGGAATCCACTGTGCTGGCGACGGAAACTGGGATCGCTGGAGCTGTCTACTATTATTTTGACGACCATCTGGGCACCGTGCAAATGGCACTCTCTGCTGCGGGCTGGCCGATGTGGCAAGGTCAGTTCACACCTTTCGGACAGGAACTCTTGGGTGGCGGTACAACGAATGCACTTGCGGCTCAGCCTACCGACAGCAGCAACATGAAGTACAAGTTCACCGGCAAAGAAAGAGACGCAGAATCAGGGCTCGACTACTTCGGGGCCAGATACTACTCGAGCGTCATCGGCAGGTTCAGCTCGCCGGACTGGGCGAGCAAGCCGGAGGCGGTGCCGTACTCCTCGCTCGACAATCCCCAGTCGCTGAACCTGTACACGTATGTACTCAACAATCCACTTTCTCGTGCAGATGCAGATGGGCATTGGCCTCAATGGCTAAGCAATGCAGGACGCACGATAAGTCACGTCGCATCGGTTTACAAATACCTCTACTTCGGTGGTTCCGATCCCGATTCCAGAGGTGGCTCACCGAGCGTTACAACAACTCAAGGGGAGGGCTTTCTATCACTGGGCACACAGGCTGCGATGGGCATGGCTGTTACCACGACGATGATCCAGAGCGGAGCTTCTGATGCAATCGACCAGGCTATGAACCCTGGAGAAGGTGCTAATTCCGCAGCACAGCAGGAGGCCGGAGAGCCCACTACTACATTGTTTCGTGCGGTTGATGCCACCGAGTTACAAGACATACAAAGCACCGGTTCGTTCAACCCATCTCCCAACGGAACTGAGTACAAAGGCTTTTTCGACACAGAAGCTGGAGCACAGAATTTCAGTGCAGCTCAGACTGCTGGTGGCGGAACCCCTACGACCGTCGTATCCGGAACGGCTCCCAAAAGCCTCGTTCAAAGCTCGCCCATCCACTCGGCTGCGACAGAAGGGCCGGGCAGGCTAATTCAAAACCAAAATCTACCTCAAGTGAAGCCACAGGTGCCACCACAGTGACAGATCAAATCCTTCTATACGTGATCGATACAGATTCTGAACGAGCAAGGAGCTTGAAAGCGGAATTGGCACCGTTGTCCAATGTGACCGTGCTGCCAAATTACGCAGATGCGGTAGCCGCCAGCGGAGGATTAGACGCAGTTTTAGTCCCCCTGATCTCCGCGATGGAGTGGGGAAAGATCCAGCTCCCCGCACCTCTACATCGGACCCAAGTGATCGATATGCCTGATCAAGAGATTGCTCGCGGTCGTCCCAGATATGCAATTCCCGGCGTGGCAACCCTGCCCGGTGAATCTCTTGATCCAGTGGCTGCAACACGTCTGGTTCTGCAGGAGTCCTTCAAAGCAATTTCCCTCTTCAACAAAATTGGTCTGGTCAAGCTGAGGTCGGTTGGCGCTCCTGCTCTTAGCTTAGGCTTTGATAAGCTACAGGATGGGGAGGCTCTAGCTCTTTTAGGTGAGAGCTATCGTTCTTAAGCCACTGCGAAGTAGTGGCTTGAGGGCTGACACCGTTACGATGCAGCCGGACTTTATCTACGACTGCTCTCCACACTTGTGTATTTGTGTTGTGAAGAAGGTCACGTTGTACCGGCAAAGAAAGAGACACAGAATCAGGTCTCGACTACTTCGGGGCCAGGTACTACAGCTCTGTCATCGGACGGTTCTCCAGCCCGGACTGGGCAGCTAATCCGGAAGCTGTGCCGTACAGCAGCTTAGACAATCCGCAAAGCCTCAACCTGTACACGTATGTTGGGAACAATCCACTGTCGAAGGCGGATGCCGATGGGCACTGCTGGCCCTTTTGTCTTGCTCCTGCTGGCGGAGGTGTTGTGGGTGCTTTGACTACGGCTGCGGAAGTGGTTGGTGCGGGGGTAAGCACAGCGGCTGCTTCAGCCGTTGCAGCTTTGGGTATCGGGGCGGCTGCTCTTTCTTCCCCTGCCGATCAGGCGTATTTCGCAAACGGAGGTGGATTCAATACCGCTGGCGCCCCGATGACCGTCATGCAGCAAGCAGCTAATAATGCAGCGCCCCCTGCAGCGAGTTCAGGGGCAGCGACACCAACAAGCCCGGAGATCACACCTGAAGAGCTGACAGGAAAGACGCGATCTGAAGTTCGCGATTTGGCCAATGAGAAAGGCCTGGTGCCGAAAGGCGATGCTAATAGCCCAGATCATCCACGAAAATGGGCGGATCCTGCTACAAACAAAGAACGCCTTCGCCTTGATCGGGGTCACGTTGACCCAACGACAGGAAAGCCATACAACAATCCAAATGCAGCGGGCGATCATGTTCACGGTTATGACCCGAATGGGAATTCGATCAAGGTCAACGGCGACAAACATATACCCACGATTGGTGGCGGCATCTAGTCTTGGAGAGCGAAATGCAGACCAGTGAAGTGTCAGAATTCGAAGATGGTGAAGTGAAGATGTGGATTGAGCAAGAAACTATTCACTTGCGTGCTGGCGATAAGAGCTACGATGATCCAGTTGAGCTGACAAGCGCGACGGCGAGGCAAATCGCACAAAAGCTGATCGATCTGGCAGACGCGATCGATCAGGAGTGAGCCCGAGACTTCGCTTTGAGCTCCGCTTTTGATCTGATCTGAGCTAGACGATGCCTTTGTACCGGCAAAGAAAGAGATCAAGAGTCAGGACTCGACTACTTCGGGGCCAGGTATTACAGCAGTGTCATCGGGAGGTTCTCCAGCCCGGACTGGGCCAGCAAGCCAGAAGCTGTACCGTACTCTTCGCTCGACAATCCGCAAAGCCTGAACCTTTACACGTATGTGCTCAACAATCCCCTGTCCCATGCGGATGCGGACGGGCACTGCGATCAGAACGGTCAAGACTGCTCGGTCTGGGACCACGTCGCCGGGGCTGTGGGTGGGGTCCTCAATGTCGTTCCTGGGACGCTAAACCTAGGAATCCAGGCCATCAACGCTGTGTCCGGCGCGGTGGGAGGTCCGCAGCTCGATCAGCTTCCGATGATCCAAGCGGATACACATGCCAGCCAAGGTGGCCTAGATGTAGGGACTGCGGCGACCATCGCCTACCCAGCGGCATCGGTAGCAGCAGACATCACAACGGCAGGAATGGCGATTGGTGAGGTAAGGACGGCAACGGCTGGCGAAGCCGCATCAGCTCCTGACTCGATTCCTGCTGGTCCGGGCGCGCGTCCCACCACTGCGCAGCAAAATGGGATCAATGCGATGGGTGATGCTCATGGGTGCTCGACATGTGGAGCGACTTCGCCCGGGACGAAATCTGGCAATTGGGTTGGCGATCACCAGCCACCAACAGCGCTCAAACAGCCCGGGGAGTCTCAGGTATACAAGCCTCAATGCTTGCAGTGCAGCAGGGTGGACAGGTACGCGCAGCTCAGCGGGCTGCCCAGAAGAAAGTGGATACACCGCAATAGGGTTCATGGACACCGAAACCGCACTCTCCCATCTCGACAAGCATGCAGCCGAATTCAACTTCCCGGTGCTCGACAATGCTTACGTTCAAATGGCTGCCGCAAGAATGTCGGCGTTTCGTTCGGAGGCAGACTGGGCTTTAGCGTTCGAGGTTCTTGGTTACTCAGTGAATGAAGGCACCTATGTGAATGACGTATATGCGTTCGGCTCGTGCTTGAGACGGGAAGGAGTTTTGGAATCTGCGGTCGTCTTATCTCCGAATCCAGAGCAGCCCTTGATTGATCCGCAAACCGAGGCTTGGATAGCGGACTGGTCGGTCATCGTTGGTGACCGTGTCCACCAGTTCGCGCCTAAGCGCTCTGAGTACCTCGCTGTCGGAGTCGAAGTGCCTGAGTATAGCGGGCCGGGGTCTCTTGGAGAGGCGGAGTTGATGCGCTTTTTCGTCAGCAGAGAAGGAGCAGATCAGCTCTTCATGCCTGAAGCGGCACTCCAAGAGGCCCTAGTGGGTTGCAACGGGTTAAGGCTCTTTTTGCAGACCCAGGACTGGCAGCACCCGGACGTTGCTGACGAAGAAAAACCATCAATAAACGTTGCGTTGCGCAGTCTAGTCGCCGCTCTGAACGAGGGGACACAAGAGCTGTTCCGGCCCGGAAGGGTGAACACCCGGTGGTCCTTGTGGGATGTTCCGGTCGAAGACTAACCCGACTTCGCCGTCGTGCCGCCCAAGACGAAAGCAGCCATGCTTCGCATCGGAAGTAGGGTGACACGTCACCCCAGAATGGATGCTGCGCGGTAACCTTGGGTACCGTGCGGGAACTCTTAGAAACAGGCGCCTAAAGGAAAAACTCTCGAAAGCGGGTACCCTTGGAGGCAAGCGCACGTTGCTGTAGGGGAACCATATGAATATGAACCCCTAGCTTGCCTTCGGCCCCTGTTGTCCTTCCAGCGACATCCGGGAAGAATGCGAGTCCGGCCCGGATGACTCTCTCAGGCGGTGCTCTGTGAAGCCGCCCCTCCGTACAAAATCAGTGGAAACAAGGCTAGTTTGCATGAAATGAACGTCAGGCCGATGTGCTGGTCAGATTGTGAGCGAACAATGAGATCTGTTACTTCACAGGACAGTGCAGCAATGCTCGCAGCGTTGGGAACTCTTGCCTTTGCTGCTTCGATGATGGCGCACGAAGGCCTCGGTCATGGGGGCTACTGCCTCGCAGTAGGCGGACACAATACCCTACTGACGCCCTGGTCGGAACCTGTCACTTTCCTGCTTCGCCTCGACTTGGAATCAAGGCGGCAGGTCCCGGTGTGCAATTCGGTTATGGCTTGTTGGCTTGGTTGGTGCTGCACTGGGTACCGTCGAACGCCGCCAGACTTCGCTACTTTCTTTGGTTATGCATGACCCTGAGTCTGTTTACCTCTTCAGGCTACGTCGCATTTACCGGCATCCTCAATGCAGGTGATGCTGCTGAGCTTGTGGCTCCTCTTCACCATCCCTTGCTATGGCGGAGCATTGTTGTTCTGCTTGGTTCAACGGCCTACTTTGTTTCCATGCGGGCAAGTGCATACGAGCTGAAGCGATTCGCTGGTTCTGATGACCACATGCACCGCCTCTTTCGCCTTGTCTGGATCCCTTATGCAAGTGTCGGCATCTTCGCTTGCTGCACGATTGCCATGAATCGGATCATAGGCCACGGTGTGAGCGGGTTAGCAGTGGCATCCCCGGGTTTAAATCGCACTGTGGGACCAGCTGGTTTAGCCCTGGCCTCTTCCTTTGGAGCTGGTTCGGGCATGTTCGGTCTTCCGCCAACGTCACGCCAGAAATCACTCCGAATCTCCGCCCCGGCCCAATATGTTCAATGGAATGTCGCGTGGGGTGCCATCGCGGGGACAGTCGTTTTACTCTTCCTGTTCATCATCGGACCGGGATTGCGATAAGCATGTCGCCGAAGGCGTATCCCTAATCGCACTATGGGAGTAATCCGGCTGGCCCGGGCACTCTCCACAAACGAACGTTTTTGGGCGAGGTTTGCAGCTCCCTCAATTTCGCGGCTTTTTTCATCAAAACCACTGCCAAAACAGTGGGCAAAATCAAGTCACCAGAACGAACCCTTTGTGACTATGGTCAGTACGCAATCCGCTCGACTTCATCAAGCGCCACTTCATCACTGCGCCGGTCATAGAGTCCAGTCGTGCGAGCGGACTCATGGCCAGCCATGTGCTGCGCGATCTCCAGTTTGCCGCCGTTCTGAAGGTAGGTGGTGATGCTGGTGGCGCCTCTTTCCCCTACACCAGCCGGCGAAGCTCTCGACGGCTTTGAAGTAGGCACGGCGAGTGTGGGGTTTGCGGACGTTGACGGTGGAGAGTTCCCAGAAGCGCCGTCCGCCCTCGGACATGGCTTCGAAGAGCATCGGCAGACGATCAGAACCAACGGAGGGCAATAGGGAAACAAAGCCGCTTTCGGTCATAAGCGTGTCCTCTCGTGCCAGGCGGTCACGATCCGCGAGGTGATGTCCTCGAGCGGATGGGTGGTGTCGACTTCGAGGTCGTAGCGGCAAAAGCCGTGTGTCTTGAGGTGGTACGCAGCTTCTCCGATCACGCAGTTGCCCCGCGCCACCTCTCGATCCGTAATAACCTCCGCCGGTGCATGCACCCCGACCCAGAACACATCGAAGCCGGCCAGCAAAGCGGCGAGATCGTCTGCCCATGATGGCTCTTCGACAATATGCTCGACCAGGAGATCGAGGCCGGCCGCCGCCATCGCCGGGATCGAGCGATGAAAGGCGTCGAAGAATGTTTCTCTTCCTGCCGCCCGCGCCGCTGGGTCCAAAGGCCTGAACCCCGCGTCGGCCAGCTGATCCGAAGCGTAATAGCAGAATGAGGCAGGCAGCTTCGGACGCAGCGCCCGCGCAAGCGTCGTCTTTCCGGAAGATGACGTGCCGTTGAGCATGATGATCCGGCCGCTCATTCACCCTCTCCCGGCTCCGCAGCCGGCCATTCATGGAGCGGAAGCAGTTCGCTCAGCGACACCGATCGGTCCCGGCCGGTGATGACGAGCGCCGCCAGGTTGGCCTCATCGATGCTGCGCATAAACTCTCGGCAGATACCGCAAGGCGGGAGGACATGTAGCTTGCCGGTCTTCTCGTCTTTCCAGACCGCGACCACTTTGGCGATCCTGTACTGGCCTGCCGTAATCATGGCCGCCAACGCGCTGCGCTCGGCGCACAGGCCCCAGCCGGCGGTATCGACGGCAACGCCTGTGAATACTTCGCCCGCTTCGCTCAGGACAGCCGCGCCGACATCGCCGAACAGCCGGTCATTTACCCGCACCGGGTTTAACACGGCCGCAGCCCTGCGATCAGTTCAGCGTTGCCGCTGTCATTCATGGCGCAGTCCTCTCGCCAGGTGGATCGAAGGTGTCGAAGAGCCGCAGCTCTTCAGGTGTCGGAACTTCGATGGTGCCGGCCCAGCGCGTCAGCATCTCGCGGGCGCGCTTGCGTAGGATGTCTCTTTCCCACCGGCCCCACGATCCCCACTCGACGATGGCGGTCAGGCCCTTCGCCGGCAGCTGCTGGCAGACGGTCCACTGCAGCGCCTCGACCCGCTCACGGGTGGCTTCGTCGTGCAGACTGACCGACAAGGGTCGTTTTGCCTGAGCCTGGTAGGCCGCAGATGACAGTCAACCGTCCCGGCAAGGCACCCTCTATCTAGACACCCTAAACACACGATACGTCCTTTATCGTATGTATGTGGGCGGAATCAGTTGTCTTTTTGTCGCACCTCACCCGCTCCCATCAAAACTAGCGCCCGCTGCGCAAAGGGCGAATAGACCAGGGGAGCCAAGCACGCCAGCGCCAGCCCGGCGTTGATGTGGTGCAGCAGGAGAAACGGCGCAAGTGACCAGAGGATGTCGAAGGGCAGCAGAAACGGCCAAAGCTGTAGATATCTGGCGCGTAGCCTAGGCGGTCGAAACAGCACGGCCGTGAGTAGAAAGGTACGCACCGGAATCAGCAGCGCCGCCGTGACAATCAGAACGGCCAGCGTCCCGACCGGGTGGTCCAGCACGGAGAACAGATTTTCGATCTCGGGCAGATTGGCCAGTGCTCCGACGTAAAATGCTAAGTACATCAGCTGCAGCAGAATAAACAGCGTCTGCACAGTCTGAGGCGAAGCTTCGGGCAGCTCTTGCTGAGAGACCAGGAAACTGCGGGCTTGATTTTCTTCTAAAGATCCCACAAATCGACTCACCGCATCCGGTTCCGGTGCGATGGGCACCCTCGACCGCTCTTCAGAAGCTTCGGCGATTCGTTCCACCGGAGCCACGAAACGATAGCCGCGGCGGGCCAGCGTCTCGAGAAATCGTGGGTTCTTCGCGCTATCGCCCAGCGCCTCTCGAATGCGGTTTATAGCAGAGTTCACGCCATGCTCGTGGTCGACAAAGGTGCCTTCCGGCCAGAGCTCGCCGGCGATCTCCTCGCGCGTGAGCAGCTCGCCGGGCCGCGCCAACAGCATGACCAGGACTTGAAATGGCTGCACGTTGAGCTTGATGCGGATGCCTTGCTTGCGCAGCTCACCCGTAGTCGCGTCAGCCTCAAAAACTCCAAATCGAAAACGCAAGCGCTGCGGTGGGCCGGATATCACCCGGCAAGTGTATCGAATGGCTCCAGTTTCCAAGCGATGAGGACGTTGGAGAACTGCCGTCATCCCATGCAGAAACAACTACTTGCACCGTGAGAAACAAGAGAGCGACGTGTGAGACTCCATGTATTGTCGACGCGGACTGCTCCGGGCAAGCTGGGGATCGTGAACATCCGCCGCATACGTATCCCCCGATTCTCCCTCTTGTGCGGGCTGCTGATCTCGCTCCTTACAGTCCCTCGCACTCTCGCACAGCCGCCACTTGAGGCTATGGCCGCCTTCCATCAGTACACGGTTGCCATCCAAGCGAGGCTTCTTCAGCAGCATGAATCACCCGCTGCCTTCCTGATTGCAGACCCGCAAGAAGAGGTTCGTCTTCATCGCGGGGAGCTGATTATGGAGCAGCTTTCTCCGGCCGCCCGGCCGGCCGGAGCGCTGCTGCACCACTGGCGCGGCACGGCCTTCGCTCCCGGAGCGACTGCGGTGCAGTTCGAGCGAAGGCTGCGCGACTTCAATGGCTACCCGCACGTGTTCGGGCCGCAGGTGGTCGAAGCGCGTGCGCAGCTGCTCGGAAGCAACGGCATGCGGGTCATGATGCGAGTACGTCAGAAACACGTGATTACGGTGGTCATGGACGCGAACTATGACGTGAGCTTCGGACAGCTCGACTCACGGGACGGCTACAGCACCTCGCGGAGCACGCGGATTTCAGAAATCGATGCGCCTGATACGGATCACGAGCGCGCCCTCACGCCGGCCGAAGAGCACGGCTTCCTCTGGAAACTAAATACCTACAGGACCTACCAACAGCGGGACGATGGTCTCTACATCCAGGTCGAAACCGTCTCGCTTAGCCGGTCGATTCCTACCGGCCTTGGTTGGGCGCTGCGTCCATATGTGACGAGCGTTCCGCGTGAGTCCCTCGAGTTCACCCTCCGTTCGGCGATGAATGCCCTGCATAAGTAACCGCACACCTAAGGAGAACCACATGCTGAAGGTAAACTCTCTCACCGGAAGCGCTCCTTCCGAATTCCGCCCAGCACTTCGCGTTCATGGTGCGCTCACCGCGTCGGCAGAAAAGCTTGCGCTTCAGTGGATGGCTCGGCAGGCTCCAAGTTGGCTCACGTCAGACCAACTGACAGCACTCGGGTTGCTGGCGCAAATTGGAGCGGGTCTCTGCTATGTTCTCGCTCGTTCCCACCGCTTCGCCTTGCTTGGTGTGATCGTGTGCATCGCGTTCAATTGGCTGGGCGACAGTCTGGACGGCACGCTGGCCCGCGTCCGCGACCAGCAGCGTCCGCGTTACGGCTTCTATGTCGACCACATGGTCGATCTGTTCGGGGCGATTGCGCTGATGTGTGGCCTCGGCTTCTCGGGCCTGGCGCATTGGCCCGTGGCGATTGCCATGCTGATTGCGTTTCTTTTGCTTTCCAGCGAAAGCTACCTGGCAACGTACACCCTGGGCCGTTTCGAGCTGTCTCAAGGTCTCTTCGGGCCTACAGAGCTTCGCCTGCTGCTGATCGTCGGCAATCTGGCCCTGCTGCGTAGCCCGTATTCCACCGTTCTGGGCCACAGAATGCTGCTTTGCGACCTGGGCGGCACCGTAGCTACGGTTTGCATGGTTTCCATGGCCGTCCTGCTCACCCTTCGTCACACCGCGCAGCTCTACCGCGAGGAGCCGCTGCCATGACTCCATTCGTCCGTTGGGTGACTTTCAACCTCGTCGGTGCCGTGGGCATGGTCGTTCAACTCGCCGCGCTCGCCTTGTTCAACCGCCTGCTCCACGGCAGCTACCTGATCGCCTCGGCAGCTGCACTGGAGGTTACGCTTCTGCATAACTTCGCATGGCACACACAGTGCACCTGGCGCGACCGGCGCGATGGTTCCTCCCTCCGGCGCCAGTTGGTGCGGTTTCATCTGTCGAACGGTTTCCTCTCTCTGGCGGGGAACATCGCGCTCATGCGTTTGCTGGTCCACGCGGCGCACCTGCCGGTCCTCCTAGCCAACGCCATCGCCGTCCTGTGCTGTTCGGCGGTGAACTTCTGGTTCAGCCATCGCTGGGCGTTCTCTGCGCCACGGCACCCTTTGGCCGAGACTCAGCCCTCTACTTGCAGGGCCATGGCCTGCCCGCTGCTTGCGCTTCCACTCGTCGCAATTTTGACGTGCTCGGAAGCACGGGCGCAGCTGCCGGATACCCCTTCGTTTCACCAGCAGCTGACAGTGCCAGCAAGCACGAGAACGTCATCTCCGGCCATTACGCATGCGGACCGAAGCTCCGTCATAGGAAACTACGCCTATTATGGCGCCATTTTCTGCGGCATGGGTGCGAGCACCTCCGAGGTACAAACGGTGCCAGCCGCGGTTTGCGGAGCCGGAATATCATTCCCGATTGCGCCATTGTTTCTGGAGTTCGGAGTCATGGGACCGCAGGCCAACCGCAGCTACGTCTCCGGGTACCTCAGTGCAGATGCGAGATTGCCGGTGGCTCGCTCCCGGGCCGGCTATGCTCCACTCGTCATCATCGGCTACAGCCGTCTGTTCGAGACGGGGCACGCCCTCGATTACGGCGTCGGCCTTGAAACCCCACGCTTCGGCCGGGCGAAACGCGATAACAGTAAAGCCCTGCTTCTTGAGCTGCGCGACTACTGGACCTTCGCAAATCCATCCCAGCACAACGTGATGCTACGCATTGGTTGGCTCGTAGGCATTCCAGACTAAGCAGAATCAACACTGCAGAGTCCGCTTCGGCAACTTCGGGGCAAGACGTTCGGAACGCGTGCGTATCGGCCTGAAACGCCCGTTTCAGCGAGTACAGGCACGGGCCAACTTGGGAGAAATTAAATCTTTGACGAAGTACCCATAAACAGATACCTTGCAATACAAGGTATCTGTTTATGGGTAAACACAATGAAGATGTGCCCGACTTCCAAGAACGGTGGGAGGCTCAGCTCCGCAAAGGCACGCTCGATATGGCCGCCCTTGCCAGTCTCTGGGGCAAACGCCTGTACGGCTTGGAAATCCTCCGCTCCCTCGCAAGCGATGCACAGCTCGCGCTTGGCGAGGGCACCATCTACCCGATTCTTAACCGCCTGAAGACCGAAGGCCTACTCGTCTCTGAGTGGGTTGAGGCCGAAGCCGGTCATCCACGGAAGTACTACTCCCTTACTGAGGCCGGGCGTGTCCGGCTTTGTTCCATGGCCCAGGCTTGGGTCGGCTTTAGCCGCGGGCTTGGCTGCCTGCTTGCACCCGTACTGGAAGCACAGGAGTTGGTGAAATGACAGATCAACAGAAAATCGAGCAGTACCTTTCAGTTTTTAGCGTCGCTCTCCGCACCACGCCCGAGCCGCAGCATGGGGAGATCGTCCGGGAGATCACCGCGCATATCCGGGACGCAGCCGAGGAACCAGGTGCCACTGTATCGGCAGTGCTCGCACGGCTTGGCCCCCCAGAGACTCTTGCCGGTCAATACAGCGAAGGGGCGCTCCTGCACACAGCCCGTCACAGCCTTTCGCCATTGCTGCTTCTGCGAGCGGCACTGCGGTTGGCCACCAAGGGATTACTCGGCCTCTTGGTCTTCTGTTGCGCCGCTGCCGGTTATCTCACCGGCGCCGGCATGATCCTGAGCGCTCTGGCAAAGCCGTTCTTTCCCTCTGCCATCGGTATGTGGAGGCCCACGCCACATAGCCTTACGGCTGGCATGGTGGCGGCGAACACGCAGCCGATGCACGAAGTTCTAGGCTGGTGGTACATCCCCTTGGCGCTTGGCATCGGGACCGTGCTGATTCTAGTCACAACCCTGATCATTCGCGCTTGCCTCTGGATCTCGTCGCTGACCGACAGCCTGAGTCCCCGCCTCACACTGGGTCTGTCCCCAGTGGGGGACCGGGCTTAACAGCACTCCCTTGATAAGACCGTTTCAGTGAGTACAAATCTATTCTGAGCGATTAGGAACGGTATCAGGCACTTACAACGATTACTCTTGGACCAATGTCGGACTGGCAAGAACATCTGGAACGATGGGTGAAGGCCGGTGTTGTGGACGTCAGCACGGCTGATCGGGTGCGCGGCTTCGAGCTGCAGCGGGAAACACCTACACGAGATCGCTGGCAGGTGGCTGTCTTGCTCGCGTTGGGCATGATTCTGCTAGTGGGTGGGATGATGCTGTTCGTCGCCTCTCATTGGGACGACGTGAATCCGTGGCAGCGGCTGTCCTTGGTGATTGGGTTTCTGGCCGCGGTACACGCAGTGGCGGCTGGCTCTGCCATAAGGTTTCCGGGGATGGCGACAACACTTCATGGCGTAGGTACTGCTGGCGCTGGCGCCGCGATTCTTACGGTGGGGACGATCTTCAACATGCAGGAGCACTGGCCAACGGCGGTGCTCGTGTGGGCAGGCTGTGCAGGTGCCGGCTGGTGGCTACTTCGCGACCAGGTGCAGCAGGTACTGGCGCTATTGCTGGCCACAGCATGGATCGTATGTGAGTGGAGCTATCGCGCAGAAAGGTACGCGCACTCGTCGATTTACATGGCGCGGATGGATGCGGTTTTCGCTACTGTAATGGTGACCTGCTTTTTATGGTCGAAGAAGCTGGGCGTGTTCTGGACCCTGTACGTCGTCGGCGCAGTAGGTCTGTTCTGCTCGGCCGGGATGCTATCGGATGGCTGGACCTTCAACGGGCTGGAGCGCGTGCCGGTGCCGTTAAGTCTGAGAATTGCCTGCTCACTGATAATCGTTGGAACGATCGCGGGTGCCTGGTGGTGGCGACGCTTGAGTGTGTGGCCCGTGGCGATGGTTGCGGTGGTTTCTTACATCCTGCCCTGGCTGCCCAGAGACGTGGTCTGGAAGGCGGAGTATGGTCCTACACCCTGGGAGCATATTGGGCCGGGATTGTCGATGTACGTGACCGTAGGGCTGGCTTGTGGCGGATTGGTCTATTGGGGACTGAGGGTGCGAAGCCAGGCTGTGGTGAACTTCGGTATCGGTGGATTTGCAGCAATCGTGATGTGGTTCTATGTCTCCAGCCTGCTGGATAAGTTGGGGAGATCGCTGGGGCTGATTGGGCTGGGTGTGCTGTTTCTAGCAGGTGGATGGTCGTTGGAACGGTTGCGTCGGCAACTGGTGGCTGGCTTGAGCGGGAGCATGGCATGACAGTGCGCATGCGTGGTTTTGCCCTCTTGGCGATTCAGGCAGCCCTGGTGCTGACTGTGGCAGCGAAGTATGAGTGGGAGCGCCACACGCGTCCGGCGGTGTGGGTGCGTGCCGAGCCTTTCGGCGTCGATGCAGAGCACATGAGGACTATCAGCGGAGAGGGACGTTACGGGCGACTACAGCTACACGTCGACGGCTGCGGGCTCTCGACCGCGCACGCTGAGAACGAGTTGGAGTACGGAAATGCAGGCCGTTCACACAAGGTGTTGAAGGCCAACGTCAGGACGACTACGCGAGGAGGGACCCTTGTTGCGGTAGATGCAGGTACTCTCCACGCGGCGGACGTGCAGGAGCTCCAGTGGGACCTAAGATTCCCGTGCAAAGAAGCCAGACTGCTGGAGATCGTGGATGTCTACCTCCCCCAAAATATTCAGGTTCCTTACACGTTACCGACAGGAACGACTCTTTGGGCGCTCGTCACAGTTCCCAAAAGCGGCCCACCACGTCCAATCCAGTTGGGGACCTCAGACGCGGCGGGCTTTCATCCCTGGAAGAGTTATTGGTAAGCAGAGCGCTTGGCCGTTAAAGGGTGCTCGCGCAGAGACGACTTATGGGACTCTGTAACGCTCACCCACGACAACTTCGGTTGCCAGGGTGCCCTATTCGTACACCAGAACCGATACCGGGCAGCCTTCTCGTTCAAAGCGCTGGATCAGATCTATGAATGGATCGGCCGCTAGGCGAGCTGCGTGACTCATCCGACCGTAGTTCTGGATGTGGATACGATAGGGCACCTCGATCTGGTTGATCTTGCCAGTCACAATGCTGTCTTGCAGAGCGTCGAAGTTCCTACCGTGCCATGCCGGCGCTCCCACCGCTTCGAAAAACGAAGCGTAGAGATCATCAGCAGTCCGCCAGTTGTGGGCATCGAGCGTTAGATCTGTAACGCTCTCAAGCTGTGAGATTGGCTTCCGGAAGGGCAAGCCTTCATGAGATTGACCTTCGGCAGGTTGGAATCCTGCAGTCTGCAGAGCCTCAGACAGCTTCCCAGACGCGGGCACCCCTACCACGTCTAGAAGTGCAGTCCGGGGATGGTGCTCCAGAACGGTGCCGAGGACATCACGGCAGGTTTTCTCCTTATCTGTCGCGCTTGCTGGGGAGAACAGGGTAAAGGCCGGCTCGGGAGTCCAGAGGCCCCGGGCGCTTTGCCGAATCGACGCTGCCGCGGTTCGCCTTTCAATAGTCGTAACGGCCCACACCGGCATCTGGTGGACAAGCATGTTGAGGTCACGAGTGCTGTAGACCTCGTCCAGAACAAGAGCCACCTTCCATGCATGAGCCCAAATCCTTCACTGGGTTTTAGCAGCTTTATAGAATTTCTGCTATAAAGGTGGTCCGTGGCTCCGCCTGCAAGAATCCGTAGGGCGCATATCTCATGGGAGGGTGATTCTCTGGAGGTTGTTCGGAGCTGGCCGAAGCCGATCCGGGAGGATTTTGGCGTCACGCTGGGCGAGATGCAGGAGGGGAGAGCGGCCACCCTGGCTGTCCGTCCCATGCCGTCCATCGCACCCAGCGTCTTCGAACTTAAGGATGCGGATGAGCGCAAGTGGTACCGCCAGGTCTACCTGGCTCGGGTGAAAGACACCATTTACGTCCTGCATTGCTTTGAGAAGGACACGCCAAAACGGAAAAGCGGGATTTGAATACGGCGGAGCAGCGCTGGAAACAGGTGCAGCAGCGGTTGCGAGAGGAGCAGAAGGATGAGAAGCAAAAGCAGCGAGCAAAGAACACCCCATCTGACGCGGGGAAGCGTACTCGATGATCTCGGCTTCAGCGCTTCCGAAGCTTTGGAGATTAGGGTCAAGGCCGAGCTGTATCGCGACCTCCTGCAATACATCAAAGATCGGGGCTTCTCGCAGCAGGAGTTAGGCACGACGCTCGGTATCCATCAGCCTGACGTGAGCAATCTGCTGAACGGCAAGGTTTCGAAGTTCAGTGTGGGCAAGCTGCTGAAATTCGCCGGCAAGCTTAACCTCGGGGCTCAGGTGAAGCTCACTAAACCCAGAACAGGGAAGTTGCCGAGCGTCTCGGCGTCGCGAAGGACGCAGAAGCAAGTAGCGGCTGCCGCATAAGTGCTTCGTTCGGGATGCTGGATATTGATAAGCGCTTGCCCCTCGTCTGGCGGGGCGAGGATGAAGCGTTGATCGCGGAGGTGCTTGCGCGACACGGTGAGGCGCCCACAGGGCTCTGATATGCAGGACGCCGCGGCTGGCTACACCGATGAATCCCTGAAGCTTCTCGAAACCGAAGAGGGGCAGACCAACGCAGTTTTCGCCTGCTTCGGATCGGCCGCGCAACACGCCCAGATGATGGAGCAGGCCCTTGTCCGGTTTTCTTCACGTCTACGGCAAGGTGTCGGGCCAGTCTTTCCCGTTGGAGAAGTTGACTAGGCAGACGCTTGGGGCGCTGATCAGGGAACTCGAAAAGCGGGTCAGGTTCCATCAGCAACAGCCCTCTGATCTGCTGGCCGATGCGCTAGAATCCAGAAATTTCCTGATGCACCACTTTTTCTTGGAGCGGGGCGAGCAGTTCGACAGCCAGGCGGGGCGCTTTAGCCTGCTCTCTGAGCTGCTGACGATCCAGAAGCGGCTCGACAACGGACGCGTCGTGGTGAACGCCATGCGCATTGCCCTATGCGAGGCCCTTGGGATTGAAGACCCACACGCGGCCGACTATGCCGACGCGAACGGCTAGGGCTTCGGGCACGCCTTTTCGACATTGAGGGCATGGCGGGTCGTATAGGTGTACGCCTTTTTGAAAGCCTGATCCAACGGCCCATTCGCAATGTTGCTCATCTCCGTTGACCAATTCTGCACCTTGCTCGTCACTGTGCGGTCGGACACGGTGAAGTCGCTGATGAGGCTACTGAATAGCTGTAGCTGCGCCTGCAATTCCTGCACGGCGGACATGTAATTGATTTCCGCGAACAGGCTGCCGGTCTGCGCCGCTCGATCACTCCAAAGCAGCACCATCTTAAGATCCTCCTCGACGATGTATTTGCTTTGGTCGTATTGCTTTCCGGTGACGTATCCGACCGGAAAATCGTCCACCTTGACGCTCTCGATGATCTTGAACCATTCCGGGCTGCTGGCCTGGACAGTGGCGAGGGATGCCTTGAACTCGGCCGGGGTCGGCGCCGCTGACTGACTGTGCATTGCTGGGGCGACACAAAGGACGGCTAGCATATAGAGGGGCCGACGCCAAAATGGGACCATGCGGCGGATTGTACAAGGCGGCCATCCGGGGCCGCATCGACAAAAACCCCGATATTTGGGCATGCCTTTGGTAGGTGGGTACTACCCCTATAGAGGTTGTTCATGCGCAGGGCGGTGTGCAGCGGGCGCAAGGCGAACAGCCGCAATCATTCCAAGGGGGGCGTATGAAAATCAAGATCCGGATCAGTAAGCCGGTGCTTGTAAGCATCGTTCTGATGCTTCTGCATCACTTCGGCCGCTAAGCCGAGCCGGGACGGTCTCGGGAGCAGGCACACCTGACCCGAGACCGTCACCCTAAGAAACAATCTGTGCGATCCCCTCGGGATGATCGTTCGCTAGCCTTCTGACTTTTCGCTCATGCTTTCCGCGAGGCGATAGCCAGCGGCAGTGAGTTCATACAGGGCTTTGCTGCGTGCGTGGATCATCTTTTTTGCCTCAAGCTCTTGCAGAGCTTCGCGCCATTCGGCGACCTCGCGCTGATCCCGGCCGGCGGGGAATGTCTTGCCGGCTGCAAATAGCCTGTCCACGTCGCCGATTGCGCTCCTGTACATGATGTTGCCCTTATTGTCGGCTGCTGCCGCCAACAGCTCTGCTGCTTTAGGGCTGACGGCCGGCTCACCAGACGGGGGCGTGGCTCGGGACTTCTCCCTGTCGGCCCTGGCGAAACCATCACCCGTCATTTGGTCCATCTCGTTGCTTATGGGCGTGATGTAACCCAACGCCCTTAGCCTCTTCAGGGCTTGCTGAAGGGCGGCGTCCCCGCGAGGCGTCCCGTCACCGAAGGTGGCGACACTCGTTTGAACGTAAAAGCCATCGTGCGTTCTGCCATGGAGGATGGAGCCGTATGTGTCCGCGGCAATGGCCGCTAGCAGTTGCCGTTCATTTTCTGACAGCGCCGGTTCAAGCCGGCGGACGCCTAACAGCTCGAGTGACGATAACGGCGTTTACCTATGGCGTGCCCCCGGCAGCAAGAACTCGATCCCGGCGGCCATCAGACAAGTCCAGCGACACGAATGATCCATCCGTGAGCCCTACCGGCTGCGCGTCCACCTCCGCCGTGTCATCCCGGCCAACCCAAGCACTCCCGTCCCAAGCAATGTCAAGGATGACGGTTCTGGCGTTGGCGTCAGCCCTGTTGAATTCGGAGCACCCAGATTTGCCCTGAAGTACAAGTGGTCGTCCACCGTCGCCGACGCGCTGGGTGGTCGTCGGCAGTGATGCGAGGTGCGGGTGTTCTACGCGAAACGCTTGCGCAGGACACCCGCAGCGCCTAGCAGGCCTGTACCGAGTAGGGCGAAACTGCAGGGCTCAGGGGTCGCAGCTGTGACAAGCGACAGGTTGCCGCCGAAGTCGTGCCCTCCTTGGAGAGAGTTCCCGGTAATCGCGTCCGTAGAAAAGAAGACGTCAGATCCAATCAGGTTGACGGTGTTGGGCGGCAAAGGACCATATTCATCAAAGTTGACTTCGAGGATATTGCTGCTCTGATACCAGGAGCAGTCTTGACGCTGGACGGTATACGTCTTCTAAGCGAGGCAGACGGCACCTTCACTTTTCCGTGTGCTTTGCCCGACGTTCGGACACTCGTCGCCCAAGCAGATGGCTTTGAACGTCTTTCGGTGAGAGTATCTGCCTCATATGGCGGGGCTGTTCTGGTCACGCTTCTGCCTGCAGCCGTTCAGACGAACGTAGAGGTGACTGAAGATGCTCCCGGCGTGGACGGCCCACGCCAGAGGATCTCCGGCTCGGTGGTAGTTTGATTCTGCCCACAGTTCTGCTGGTACTTTGATCCTCAAAACCCGCGTAGAATTTGGAACTGCAAAGGTCTTCGGGCGAAAGTTCTAGCCCTCGTCGCCCTGGAGAAATGCCGTAAGCGCCTGCTCGGCCTCCTGTTTATGCCTGCGGACTCTAACGAGCTCTTGTTCGGCCTCGGCTCGATTGCCATCGCAGGTCTTACTCAGCAGGTAAAGCAGGCTGCGCTCCCGTTGGATATGGCAACGGATCTGGAATCGCAGGTAGGTCCGTTGGGCGACTCTGGATCTGGGCATGACGTGGCGATTCTACCGAGGTCCGCGCCGCACTAGCTCGTCCACAGGGTTTCGTCTTACCTTCGGACACATGGGCGGCCCCCGAGCATCCACGCTGAGACAGATGGCCAATGGTGTGCGCTGTGCCGATCGTGGCCGCCATCTCGGCGGTCCTGACTGAGCACGCGGACCCCGGCGCGTCTGCCCAGCCTGCGAGCCGCGCCCGAATCTAGTTCTGTGCAACGTCTTTAGCCGTGACTGGTGTGTGCACTTCATGGACAGCGACTATCAGACCCGCATCGGTCCGTGGTTGCTCTTCGACTCGCAAGGAGACTTCGAAGCCAAGTTGCTGACTTGGGGACACCCCAGCAAGAGAGATCTGGAGCAGTATCAGCAAGATCTAGGCCCAACTGGCTTCTGCACAGTGCACCTGCACCTGACCGATGCAGAGCGAACTGGCCTGATTGAGCGCGGCCGGGGCTGGCCTTGGACCGGTTACGATCTGCTGCAGATGCGAGCCGCAGGGAAGTATCCGCCTGAGCGCTTACTTCAACCGGCGCCTGCACGCACCAAGCCCGATGGGTTGGGTTGCGGAACATGGAAGGGTAGCTCTTGCGGACACGGGTGTAATCCGCCAGTGGATCGCGCTTCAACGGTGGTGGCAATAGAAGCCGCGGGCGATATCTTGAAAGCCATGCCAAACCATCATCCGGGCTTATACCTCCTGATCATCGCGGGTCTCTGTTGCATATGGTTTGGCGTTTGGGTCGTCAGATTGTTCTGGCGTGAGCTGAGTGGCTACATGCACAATCAGCGCTCTGGCGAATGAGCTGCCTCACGTCGCGGCGCCCGCTGGCTCGCCGACGCACGACACACTTCCCTCCCGCGCCTGATACCCTGCCCCAATGTGTGGCCGCTACCTACGCCGTTCAGACAAGCAGCGCATTGCTGAGGCCTTCCGTCTAAAGCAGCTGCCCGAGGGCTTCGTCCTGCCTCCGGACTTCAACATCGCACCTTCCACTTTCCAGCCGATCAACCTACACGACGGATCAATAGGCCGGCTTTGCTGGGTGTTTCGATTCGCGCGCTCGTTTAGCTCCGCGGCGATGGGCCGTGACTAGGCCAATGCCAACCAATGTTGTCGTGGGTAACGACGGCAAAGGTGACCGCAAACCTTTTCAAGGTCACCTTACGACTCTTGCTAACAAAGAGCCCAGCTCAGACCCCGCTACCTTTTCGGCGCCCAAGTCCGTGTCTCTCGCCGCTCTCGTCGGGGGTGATGATCGCGTGCGCGAAGCGCACCATGAGGCTGTCACCGCCGCTCTCGCCGAGCTGGAGCGCTACACCCAGGCGCGGATTGGCGGCAACAATGCTGCCCACACGACCGGAAAGTTCATTGTCGCCAAGTTCGAGCACGACACGGCGCGCCCGGTAGACGGTTACGCCGCTCCTCAACTCCACACCCACGCCGTTGTCTTCAACGTTACCGAGCTTGCAAGCGGTAAGACACGAGCCCTCCAGGAGCGAGCGCTTTTCGATACGCAACAGTTCGCCACGGCCGTCTACCAATCCGAGCTCACCTTTCGTCTGCGCAATCTCGGCTATCAGCTCGAGGCCGGCCGAAGCGGAGCACCCGAAATCGCAGGCTTCACCCGCGAGTATCTGGACGCCTCAAGCCCGCGCTCCCAGCAGATCCGCGAGTACCTCGAGGCTAACGGATTGAAAGGACCGGAGGCGGCGCAGATCGCCGCCCATGGCACCCGCGACGGCAAGGAAGTTCTCTCCACCGGCCAGGTGATGGCAGCGCATTACAAGGTGGCGGTCGCCCACGGCGACCAAGCCATTCGCATCGTCACTGAGGCCAGAGAGCGGGCGCAAACACAACCCGAGCAGCGCATCACCGACGCTCCCAGCCGCGCACAGCCGGCTGTGACCTATGCCAAGGAGCGGGGCTTCGAGCGCGAGGCCGTCTCCGATGAGCGCCTGCTGATGCGCGATGCGCTCCGCCGCGGAATGGGCGACGTTACCTATCCAGAGATCCGGAAGAACTTCGATCGGCGCACCGCGACGGGTGAATTCCGCAGCGTCGTCGTTTCAAGCACGCTACCGGCCGCCGCTCTACCACGCCCGAAACGATCGCCATGGAATGCTCCGCTGTCCAAAGTCTCCGTGCCGGCCAGGACACCATGGACCCGATTATGCGCTGCGAGGCAGCCCGCGAACAGGCAGCTTCCAGGCCACAGCTCAACGAGGGGCAACGTATCGCGATCGAGGAGGTCCTGACCTCACCGGACCGCGTGCATGGCCTGCAGGGTTCGGCCGGCACCGGAAAAGCTACCGCACTCCGTACGATCCGTGAGGGCGCGGAGCGCCAGGGTTACGCGGTCGAGGGTCTCGCCCCCACGTCCAAAGCAGCAAACGAACTCCGCGACGCCGGGCTCAATGCCGGTACGCTGCAGCGCTTCCTGAAGCAGGGCGGACGGGAGCGCAGCGCCGGTGATCCTGCCAGCCGTCATCTCTACATGCTCGACGAATCTTCATTAGCCAGCACACGTCAGATGCGTGATTTCCTCAACAAGATCGGTCCACAGGATCGTGTACTCGTCATCGGCGACCTCCGGCAGCACCAGGGCGTGGACGCCGGCAAACCCTTCGAGCAGATGCAGGATGCCGGCATGCGGACTTCCCGGCTCGAGACCATCGTGCGCCAGAGAGACCCGTCACTGCTCGCCGCCGTGGAGAAGCTGTCCCGTAATCAGACGGCCGAGGGCATCTCCATGCTGAAAGACCAGGGCAGGGTGCGCCAGATCGTTGACCGCGAAGAGCGGATCGGCGCCATAGCAAAGGACTACGCGGCCAAGCCGGAAGGCACCATCATCGTCTCGCCTGACAATGCCAGCCGCCGTGAGCTCAACAAGGCCGTCAGGATAGAGCTGCAACGCTCCTGTGCGGTTTCCTATGACAACCAACACCTGTTCACCCTGATTCCACGCTCAGACCTCGCCGGCGCGGATCGGCAGTGGGCGGCGAAATACCTTAAGGGCGATGTGCTCCATTACACGGCCGGGAGCAAAGACCTTGGGCTCAAGCGCGGCAGCTACGCCAATGTGACCGCCGTTGACCAAGACGCCAATCGGGTCACTGTTCATCGCGAGGACGGCCGCGAAGTTACCTATGATCCAAAACGCCTCCAGGGTGTCAGCGCCTACCAGGAGATAGGGCGCGACTTTGCCCGGGGTGATCGGATCCAGTTCACCGCGCCGGTGAAGGATCTTGGTGTCGCCAACCACGACCTCGCCACCATCGTCCGCCTGCACGGTGACACGGTCACGGCCAAGCTGGACAGCAAGGATGGCAAGGGCAGGGAAGTGAGCTTCGACGCGCGAAAGATGCGACACTTCGACCACGGCTACGCCATGACCTCGCATAGCTCGCAGGGTGTCACCGCGGACCGTGTGCTCGTAAACATGGACACCCGCGCACACCCCGAAATCATCAACCCGCGCTTCGCTTATGTCTCCGTATCCCGGGCTTCACAGGAGGCGCGCCTCTACACCAATGATGCCGAGGCGCTCGGCCAGAAGCTCAGCCATGATGCCTCGAATACCTCGGCAATCGACTTCAGCAGCAAGCAACCATCAACACACATAGAGCAGAAATCCAAGGAGACGAACATGCCAACAATCAAAATGGACCGCGACGAATACTTAAGTAAGGATTTCGCGGAGAAGGCTTCACGAGCCGGTCTCTCTCCTGAGCTCACATACAAGCTCAGCGACGACTTCGCAAACGATCTCGCCAATTTGCGAGGACCCAGGATCTCTTCCAAAGAGGCGGCATCCTTGGTGGAGAAGATGAATCACTTCCAGCAAACGGAAGCAGCACGCGAACGGATCTATACGCCAGCCGAGCACGAACGCCATTACGCGCCGCTCAATCGCGAACTGCACGCCGACGATGCCCGCCAGTTCGCTTGGCGTGTAGAACCGGTACCGTGCAGACCTATCAGCACGAAGGCACGCACCGGCACATCCATATCGACGGGCCGAGCGGGCAGTTCTTCGACCAGCGAAAGAACCCAATCACTCAGGAGGTCGCGCTCGATCGTGCCATGGGCGTGGGCAATCATCATGCCCCCCAGAACGTTCAAGCTCAGGAAGCCGCGCAGCAGCTTCGTATGGATCAGAGCAGCGGGTTCGGCTTATAATCTTCTAGTCTTTAACCGGGCACCGCGGTCTAGAAAGCCATTCACTATGTAGAGCAACAACGTCATTAAAAAGCATGTGACAGCGAGCTCCGCTTGTCCCACCCTCTGATTTGCCGTGTTCGCGTAAACCCATAGAGCACAATCCATTCTTGTAGGCTCTCTGATCTTGTCCAGAGTGGATGAGGCAAGGTGAAGCCAATCGGCATTGTTGGCGGGAGACCGAGAAAGAGTGTGCGTCACAGACCTCGCAACACTCCGAGAGTTAAACCACTTTTAATGTTAGATTTCATTCACCCCGGTTCCCACTCCGGCAGGGGTCACAGGGCATACTGGCCTTAAGAACATCACCCTTGCGCTGACAATGATCCCGTGTAGTTGACCGAGAATTCCACGAAGACCGCAAGGGCGGTGATACCTTCCACGCGATCACGGTAGCACTGTCAGCCTCGCCGGACTGACCGCTATCCAGACCGGAACGCCAGCACTGGCCGAATCGTTGACGCCAAACAGCAGGACGGCCTTCCAGCTCCGCTCTCTAGACTAAGCGGTCCGTTTCCAAATATCAGCGTGTCTCCCCCCCCCCACGAAGGCTGTCGAAACAGCGTAGGATACCGGCTCCAAGAAGTAGTGTGGGCGAAGGGGAT
>CAHJWN010000069.1 GCA_903642265.1 Acidobacteriaceae bacterium
GTAAGTGGTGTAGCCTTTCTTCTCGCGCCACGCCTTAAGGTTGGTTGCTAATGCCATATAAGCATTAGAAATGGTGTGTCGCATATACAACAGATAAATTTCAAGACTTTACAGGGATTAGTGGTAATGCTTATATTGTCTCTAAGGTAAGCAAATGAGCTCAGTCCTACAGCGTCTCCGCCGAAACAAGGGCCTCACAACTTACGAGGTTGGTGAGGCGATTGGTGTACCGCAGTCGGTATACTCTCGCATCGAGAACGGAAAAGCTACTGCTTCTGACGAGGTAGGTCAGTCGATCGCGCGCTTACTAGATACGAGCGTCGACATGATCTTCACTCCATCACGATATGTGGTGACAGCTGAACCTTCTGGCGAGGCAGCTTAATGGCGAAGCAACCAGCACCCAAACAGAAGGTCGAGAAGCTGTTGTACCGCCGTCAGGAAGTCGCGTTCGCGCTTGGCCTGTCCGTCCGCTCGATCGACGCCATGATCTCGGACCAGCGTCTTAGCACGCGCCGTTTCGGCAAGTGCATCATGATTCCGGCAGCGGACGTACGTCGCGTGTGCGACGAAATCTTACGCTGCGATATGTTGCAGGGAGTAGCACCAAGCCGTACCTAGCGCGTATCGTTCAGCCATGGCCGAACCCAAAATCCGTCCCAAAGTGCGCGGAGTCTTCGAGAAACCGGCCGACAGCGATGTCTGGTGGATACAGTACTTCGACCATGGCCGCCGCCGCCGTGAACGGGTTGGCACCCACGCCAACGCCGTCAAGCTCTACCAGAAACGAAAAACCCAGATCATGACGGGCGACAAGCTGCCCGAACTGCAGCGCAAGCGCGTAACGCTCGGCGAGCTGATCGACGATGCCCTCGACTACGCGCGCCAGCACGACCTGGTGATGCGGAACTACGAAGGCTACGCCAAGGCGCTGCGCGAAGCGCTGGGAACCAGGAGCGCCGAAGATGTGAAGGCCTCAGAGCTGGCGACGTGGCTCAAAGGGAAAGGAAAGTCAGGAGCCAGTTTCAACCGGCATCGTGCCTTCGCGAGTGTTTGCTATCGCGAGGGAATTCGCTCTGGCAAGGTGCGCGAGAATGTTGCGCGCCAGGTGCAGCAGCGCAAAGAGCCGCGCGGCCGTCAGCGCTTTCTCTCTCGCGACGAATACGAAAAGATCGTGGCGCGGCTCACCGTACTGCATCCGGAGGAAGTGCCGCTCTTCGTGATCTCCGTCTTCACGGGCATGCGTCTGAGCGAGCAGTTCTGGCTGCCGTGGAAGGGCGTCAACTTCGAGCGCGGCGTGATCGAGCTCCGGAAGACGAAGAATCATGAGGACCGCACCATACCGATGGCGAGTGTGGTGGCGGAGCAATTTCAGATCCTGCGCGATCGCACAAAGTCTCCGCCTCGAGGGCAGGTGTTCCCGCGGCCGCGTGGCGGGGTCAGCCGGATCAAGTCGCCGTTCTGGTTCGATCGCCTGATGGCGGAGTTCGAGATCGAGCCGTACACCTGGCATCACAACCGGCACACGTTCTGCAGCTGGCTGGCGATCGCCGGCGTTCCGCTCAAGACGATCCAGGAGCTAGCCGGCCACAAGACGATTGCGATCACGGCCAAGTACGCCCATCTCTGCCCTGACCACACCAGGAGCGAGATCGAGAAACTCGTCGCACCCCTCGCACCGGCCAAGGTACTCGATTTCCCAAGTGCCACCAGAACTGCCATCGGGTAATGGGAAAGGCCTCTGAGCAGTCCCGGAGAGGGTTGCTCAAAGGCCTATAAACAGTGGCGGAGAGGGGGGGATTCGAACCCCCGATAGACTTACGCCTATGTCTGATTTCGAGTCAGGTGCATTCAACCGGGCTCTGCCACCTCTCCATTTAGAATCAACAACTGCTGACATGCTCATTGAAGCTGTGTCAGCAGTGGTGCCAATCACGGTGGTCAAACCGAAACCGGCCTATCGACTGCGGCTGCATTATGGGCCCGAGCGGGATGCGTGCAGCACAACATCATCGATAATGACTTGTGGCCGAGAAGCTCTCCAGCAGTTCGGAACTCAACGCCGGCCATCACCAGTCTACTGGCAAAGCTGCGACGGTGGCAATGCCACGTGTACCCGTTCACCTTGGCATCCTCAAGAGCAGACCGAAGCCATCCGCGCGCGCTCTGAAGGGCAGAACCATAGTTCTTCTACCTTCAGAATATCTGGCAGTCGCTCTCCTCGCTTTCCTTCCAGAGACCCAACAGACTTTTACCGCCAAGGTAAGGCAAAGGGAAATTTGAAATCAGCCTGCCTCTCTTAGATTTCCAAAAACTGTCCGCAGACGCGCATACCAGTAGGCAAGCTGATCTCAAGCCAGGAGCTCGGCAACCTTTCCAAAAGACTGCCCTCAGCGTCCATTCTTTTTCAGGTGCTCTACGAGTCAATCCATTCACACCGACGGCTGCAGCCTTCAAGTCAAATGCTGGTTCTCGTCTAAGAAATGGTGGAAGACGTTCGCAGCTTGATAACAGTCCTTGGGACTACCAGTAAGAAGCCGAGCATGATGCCTGGGAACGCTCTGAAATCATGGCGGATTGTTGTTTGATCTATGCCGCCCAGCATCGCCCCCTGACGCATGGCGTACCAAGTGAACGCAGAACAGATCGAAGCGAAACAAAACGACAGGAGCAAACCCGTTCCAAGATGTGGGGTACCCACAAGTTCGTGAACGAAAAGCTGGACGAGAAGCATCGCTCCGGGCAGGCCCATCCACACTAAGAGCGCAGTGGCCCAAAGAGGTTTTGCTCTTCTCAGTTGTTGTGAAATAGCTCCAACGAGTCCGCCGGCGAAAATTGCGAATACCGCCTCGACGAGCATGGCTTTCGTTGCCTCCCCGCGGCCCGACCGGAGGTTAGTCGTAAAAAACGTGATTGCTCTCACCGATGCACTCAGCGCAGCAGCCTTCCAGCTCCAGGGAGGAACAAGTGTCTTCAATGGATTTCTAAGCATTGCACTAAGAGCCAGTTGAAGGTCTTCGGGCGGCGCTGTGGTCATCTCAGGCAATTTGATGCGCTCCCTTCAAGAGACACAAAACGGCGTCGACGATCTGCATGAAGACCAGGCATCGACCGCCGGCGGCAGCTACTTATCGGGAACTTCCAGAGGAGGAGCTATATCGCGGTTCTTCAGCCACTCTGTCGTCACGCCCTGAGGAGATTCCTTTGGTGGGAGCTTGTCGAGGTCGGGCATATAGATCTCGAGGCCGGCACGTTCAGTCATCCGGGTGGTGCCGTAGACGAGTTGGGCCTGATAGTTCACGAGATCGAGATCGAACCAGGCGTCCTTCGAGGCGTCGATCATGGTGAAGTCAACCTGGCGCATGGTGAGCTTCCCGAAGTCGAGTGTGCCGCCCGTCAATCGGAGAAAATTGTGCCAGCGGGCAAGGTTTTCTTCGTCATTTTGAGCGTCGCCGTAGATGATGGTGAGTTCCGTGCTCGTGGAGTCTACGGACGTGATGTGGCCATGGATATGAGGCGGCGGAAGCAGGCGCTCTGTATCAAAGAAGATGTCGTTGTTGACAATCTGCACACCGGGAGTTCGTGAGTCTGAAGCAAGGCTGGCGAGGTCAATGTGGAAGAGGCCGAGGAGCCCCTTCATGGGAATTGCTAGAACATTAAGCTTGATAAGGTGGTACTTGAGTCGGCCATCAGGTAGTGGTGTGAGCGTACCATCGAGGCGAACCGGGATTGGAATCACCTTGTGCACCGTACCGCTAAGATCGAACTGGCCGTTCTCGTGGACGATCTTGATGTCCCTAAGCGGAGCCTTGTTCGAAGCGTCATGGTTAAGGAAATCCGCGATGTCGGCGAGCTTAACGTTAATGACGCCTTTGTCTATCTCAAGTACGAATGAGTCCGGATAGTCAAAGGACGGGTTCCGATCCGGCTTGGTGCGAAGCATCCGGCCGCGAAGCCAACGGACGAAGATACGGAAGTGTGACCCTTTACGCAGGAGAAGATTATGCGCATAAACCGCCGTGGGCTCGACCGGGGAGGCAGGTGTGACCGTGGCTGGAGCAGCGGCCGCATTATTTTGGAGAGGCGAAGAAGCAGATGATCGTCCAAGCCAGAAGAAAAGGCCACACAGGAGGATTACAGACATCAGTTCGATAGCCAACTTCTTTAGGTGCGGCGGCTTGGCATTCATGCTGAGAAAGTAGATCGTCAAGACAACTTTAAAGGTTGTTTGGGAGCGTTCCGGAGTAACAGACCCGACAACTGACACCTGACATACCAGGGCTTCCTTGATGGCCTCCGAGATGCTCCGGTTGAACCAGCGCAGAGAATCTGGCGTTGCGGGAACCCATCATTGTGATCTGTCTCAGCACAGTCTTCCTTGCAGTAGAAATAACGTCCGTAAATCGTCCGTACTACCCGTCCCTAGATCAGGAAGTATCAGTACAAGACCATTCAGATGTTAGGAGCCTACGGAACGACAGCCTCTACAAGTCCGGTCTGCATGTCGTAAACGAGGCCAGAGACAAACCAGTCTCCAGGTAATCCCGGCACAGCGCGGAGAACTGCTACGTCTACTGCAACGGCTGCCCGTGGATCAAGACCAGACTTGGAGGCAAGCTTTGACTCCGCTACCTGGAAGTAGTCAGCGAGTAGCTCTGCAGTTGTGCCAGGCGTTTGATACCACGGTTAGTGTGCTGGAGAGTTGCATAATCCGCCGTAGCTACAGCCGCCAGCAACGTATCCCAGTATCTTAATTATTCATAGAAAGCGCATCGAACACTGAAGAGTAGCCGAGCAGCGAATCCTGCATCAACCTACAAACGTCTACCCCGATGTATGGCCTATTTGGGAGTGATCCGCTAATGAGACCTGGTTACGGCCGTTTCGCTTTGAATTGTAGAGAGCCTGGTCTGCCTTGGACAGGAGTGCCTCGATCGTTTCGCCATCAGTGGGATAAAAGGCCAGCCCGATCGACAGGGTTGCTCGGCCAACGATCCCGTTAGGAAGGGCCACTACCGCATTCGCAATCGCGTTCCGGATCAGTTCGGCACGTCGAAAAGCAATTTGAGCCTCTATATCGGGCAAGATGATGACGAATTCCTCTCCACCATACCGGCAGATCGTATCTTCACCCCGCACATTGGTTTGAAATAGCTTTGCCACTCCTTGGAGCATTGCGTCACCAGCAGCATGGCCATACTGATCATTGAACTGCTTGAAGTGGTCGATGTCCAACATGAGAACAGCGAGACTGGTCCTTCTTCGTTGCGCACGCAGAAGTTCTCGATTCAACACCACTTCCATAAAATGCCGGTTGAACAAGTTCGTAAGAGGATCTCGCAACGACTGGTGCTCTAGCTTCGAACGCAGGGTGATGGCCGCAAGGGATATAGCGGTTAGCTGCACCACTTCCCGCATTCCGCTCAAACGCTGCTGAAGTGTGAGGTAGACAAGCTCATCTTCGCAAGCAATGTGGAGCACTCCTAATGTCTCGCCCTGAGCAGACATCGGGATGCAGAGATAGCGAGAGGGCGGCGGACCCTCGAAATGAGCACAATGGATTGCAGTCTTGTCAGGATATCGCCAACGCGGCATCCCTGAACGAAGTCCGCAACAGGCGTTCGGATGAAACACCGCAATGTCCGTCGTCTCTTCGTTGCCGCCGTCGCCCCATCGCAGCACTTCCTCAAGGAGGTTGCGTGAGTTATTAATAATGCACAGCGTTCCACTGCAACCTGGCACAAGGCGCGCGATAAATTGCCCAGCCGACGCGTACACCTGTGACAGCTCAACACAGAGTTGTAAATCATCGCGGTAGGCGCTCAGAAGTTCGGCTTCCGCTACATTATGTTCTAGTGCTTGAACACTTCGCTGCAACGCCTCGTTAGCATGGACCGCGGCTGTACCCAGTTCAGCACGGCTGAGCGAGTCCCTCGCTAACATCACAAACATTGCTGACATGATGACCAGCGATACAAAGGCAAAGCTCGCAGAGATAACCGTTACGGCGTAAGAACCGTGCAGGGCGCGCTGTCTTCTCAGCTTAAGAAGATCCTGCTCCTGCTGCGCCATACGGGCAAGAACCTCCTGGCACATCTCGATGGACGAGAGTGATGCTGAAACGTCAGGCGGGGCATCACTTATCGTTAACGCCAGGGAAGCTGAGCAGATGGACAGCTGGCTGACGTTCGCGCTTTGCCGAGCATTGTCAGAAACCAGGATCCCGATCTGAAATGCAGCTGCTTGGAGTGCCTTTGTATTCCCTTCAGCATCTCGGATAATGGCTGGCTCGCGGTTAGCAGCGTATAACTGGGCGGCACCTTGGAGCTTCTCGGTCAGAAAGTTTGCCTGGTGAAGCGCTTCGAGAACTTCCTCTGTATGTTCTACCCACTGATTGGCAGATTTCAGGCTTTGCGAGTTGCTGTAAAAGAGGACCACACCTGCAAGCACGAATAGAAGTGCCAGGAGACCCGACGCGATCAGAAGCTTTAACGGCGAGCGTTGTTCATTACCTGTTCTCTTCCGCTCCACGCTTCAATCCTCCAGATTGGCACTGTCCCGTTCTTTTCCTACCCGTCACCATCGCTAGCTTATCCCCTGCACACTCAGAGGTCAGTAACACCTTTGTCCAGGACGAGTGTCCCCTTGGCATGCTTTCACTTCAGCACCCCACCCGGCAGTAAGGACCTTTCAGCAAAGATTCGTTTTACCTGTGCGAGTTCGGAATGAAGTCCTCTAACGATCTGGCGATTACGTTACAAGTCGGAAGCTTGTCTCGTACTTCCGGTCTGCCACCTGGCAAGTTGAGAAATTCATCAAGGGGCAAGGGAAATTCATCGAGCCCTGCCGTCTGGGCCGAAGCGGCGCAAGGACAGAAGGGATCGCCTCTGGGCATTTCACGGCCTCAGCCGATGAGCCAGACCCGACATCATTTTGCTCGGCAGTTCCGTAGAACGATAGCGTTCGAGTGGACCACGCTCGAGCGCTTATCGGTCGACGCTTCTGAGAGGCAGGAATAAACTGAACACAGTGCCGGCCTGACCTGGCTTCATGCTGCTTCGCAATAGAAGCGAGCCGTGATGTCTGTCGATGATTTCTTTTGAGATCCAAAGGCCCAGGCCGGATCCCTTGACCCCTTTGGTTGTATAAAAAGCCTCAAAGATCTTCTGAATCGTCTCCTTCGACATCCCGGTGCCAGTGTCGGCTACGGTGAGTACAACGCCCTTCTTACCCGTCTTCCAGCTTGTTGAATCTCGACTCCGCAGGAGAAGGCGTCCGCCCTGTGGCTGCAACACGTCGATAGCATTACCCAGAAGATTGTTCAAGACCTGCCTGATCTCTCCATCCAGGCAGAATACGCATGCTTTCGCCCGGTATCGGCACTCGACAGTGATGAGCGTGCCGTTCAATCTTCCTTGAAAGAGTGATAACGCCTCCTCAATAAGGCTGTTGCAATTCACCTCAACCCGGTGGGTAGACTGCCTGTGAAAACGCAGTGACTGGGCGGTGATTGCTGAGACGCGGCCTAATTCCCGCTCTGCCATCTCAACATAATCGCGTGAGGGCCCTTCCGTGAGGTCGCGGAGCAGAAAAAGAATGTTAGTTATTGATTCCAGCGGATTGTTAATTTCATGTGCGATCGATGCGGCGAGTTGACCTACGGCAGCCAGCTTTTCCGAACGCCGCAAGGTCTCCTCCACACGCCTCCGATCATCAGTGTCCAAAGCGACAACAACCGCCGCAGTAAGCTCCCCCGCCTGATTACGAATGGGTGCACTCGTAAACTCTACCCACGCTTCCGTTCCATCACCCCGCTGGTACAAGTACTCTCCGGTGTGGATACCACCGTCAACGAGTGTTTTGCCCAACGGGTACTCGTGACCCTTCACCCTTGAGCCGTCCGCATGATGGCTGATCCAATCTCCATACTCCTCCGCGCCTGCGGAATGGAGGACTGGATGGCGAAGCAGTCGCTCGACCTGCGCGTTCGCACCGGTAATTCGCGCGTTAGCGTCCGCAAAGATCAGCCCAAGCGGGATATGGTCGAGAACCGCAGCGAGGCGGCTTTGCTCAGCCTGTAATGCCTTTCGCGTTTGCTCCAGTTCGTCGATTTCAATGTTAATGCCGAACCACCGTACCGTCTTGCCCGCTGCGTCTCGCACAGGGGTTACCCGGGTAAGAAAGGGACGAAACACCGCATCATGGCCGCGCAGCGGAAAAATCATGTTGAACGGCTGGCCGGTGCTGATGGAATGCGCCCACTTCTCCATGACTGCGGGAAGGACCTCCGGATCGTGCACCGACTGCCAACCCCATCCCTCCATCTCTGAAGGTGTCGTGCCGGTATAGTCGTACCAGCGATGGTTGTACCAGGTGATCCAGCCGTCGGCGTTGGCCATCCAGGCCAGCGTAGGGATGAGATCAGCGAAACTGGTAAGGCTGCGCTCGCTCTGCTCAAGAAATTGTTGCGCTCGAAAGCGCTCCGAGATGTCGCGGAAGACGAGCACAACTTCTATAAGAACGCCCTGATCGTCGAGCATCGGGGCTGCGTTCCCATCGATGTGGACTTCGGACCCATCCGGGCGAATCAGGACCTTCTCATTCGCCAGTCCAATCACCGCTCCTGCTCGACGGACCTCCTCCGCAGGATTCGCGATCTCCAATCGAGTACTCGCGTCAACGACATGGAAGACTTTGGAAAGCGATACTCCCACTACATCTGCCTGCGACCAGCCTGTCAGCGCTTCAGCCACGCGATTCAATCGGACGACTTCAGCGTTGGCGTCAGTTACGATCACAGCGTCCCCAAGGCTCTCAAGCACACGCGATTCCGAAGCCCGCGCCAACCGCTCCGGCAGTACCGCCGAAGTGACTTCCTGACATGTCACCAGGATCGCCGCAATTGACAGATCATCCTTCACGACGGGGCTGAGGTAATAGTTCCAACACTCCTCTTTGAGCACACCCGTACGATTGACCGGGACCAGAACATCTTTCTGGACTGCACTTCCTTCTCCACGCATCACCTTCATAACGTCGGGCTGGAGAGTGTGCCACGCGTCACTCCAGATACTGGGAGCCGATGTTCCAAGCGCCGCTGGGTGTTTCGCGCCCAGAAGATCACGATAGGAATCGTTGTAGATCATCCGCAGGTCGGTGCCCCAGAAGAGAGCAGAGGGATAAGGGGCTGCAAGGATCGTATTGACGGTGACGAGAAGAGCTGTGGACCACGAATCAATTGGGCCTAGAGGAGTGCTGCTCCAATCCAGGCTGATGATACGAGCCGCCATCTCGCCGTTAGATCGGATCGATCTACTACCTGGGCCGGTGACGCTATGGATCGTAGAAGCTGAGTTTAGAGGAGCCTCAGACATGGTGCGAACATTTTCTGCTATTAAACGCTTTTAATTCAAGCCCTCCTGTCACAAACATTGCTCCAGATCAAATAGCCTCACCCTCACCCCGGTGCTTCGATCTGTATTAGAGAGGGCCACCCGCAAACAAGCATATCCTCAGTCTGATTCATATAGAACCGAGTCAATGGCGCTTACTCTTTGCCGGGATGGACTGCCGTCAACCACTCCACCAGATCTGAGGGGAGTAAAGGCTTGCTGAACAGGTATCCCTGCCCGTTGTCACAACCGAGTTGCCGGACCAACGCCTCCTGTGCAGGTGTTTCGATACCTTCTGCAACCGTATGCATACCCAGGCTCTTCGCTACCAGCATGGTGGCCTCGATCAAGACCCGATGGTGGGGACTTACATCTGCCTCCATCACAAACGAACGGTCTATCTTGATCGTGTCAATTGGAAGCAAGTGCAGGCAGGAGAGTGAGGAAAAGCCGGTGCCAAAGTCGTCCAGCGCAAGGCTGACTCCCATCGCCTTGATTTCACGCAAACGCGATTGCACGACGGTGTCCTGGGAGGCTAGACTCTCGGTCACCTCGAGCTGTAGCTGGGTAGGAAGCATCGACGACGATTCTAAAATCTCTTTGACGGTAGAGACAAAGCGCGAATCGTTAAGTTGATCACGGGACAGGTTTACGGCCATGGTCTCTGGTGCGTGTGGTCCCATCTCCTGCTGCCACTTGACGAACTGGGAGCACGCAGTCCTGAGCACGAACTCACCGATCTGGCCGATAAGGCCACACTCCTCGGCTGGCCCGATGAACTCCGACGGGGGAAGAAGACCACGCGTGGGGTGCTGCCATCGGACGAGCGCTTCGACGCCGTGACATCCTTGCAGCGCGACCAGATTTTGCAATGCGATTACCGGCTGGTAGACAACTCTAAATTGAGACTCTTCGATGGCGCGGCGCAGCTCAGCTTCTAGATTCCCTAATCGCACAGCTTCGCGACGCATCTCCGGTTCGAAGACTACGAAGCAATTCCCTCCGGCCCGCTTTGCCTGCATCATGGCGATACTCGCATCGTCGAGAATGTGGCCAGCGTCTCCCTCGGCTTTCGGCTGCAACACGACGCCCATACTGATACTGCAATGCAACATGTCGGGCCCTATACGGTAAGGCCTGTCAAGTGATCTGAGGATTCGCTTCGCAATGTTCTCAACGTCTTCAGGGCTTGCTGGATGATTCACAAACACGACAAATTCATCGCTGCCTGTGCGCGCTACGAGATCTTCGCGCTCAACCCGGATCGCGCGGCGTAATCGATCCGCAACCAGTCCGAGCACTTTGTCGCCTGTCGCGTGGCCTAGGGTGTCATTGATCTGCTTGAAGCGATCGCAGTTAATGAAGAGAACAGCAAAACAATTCCCCATGTCGGCGATCGGGTAGTCCAAAGCATCTTGAATCCGGTCGCACACGACGGCTCGATTGGGCAAACCGGTCAGGTAGTCGATCCGTTCAGCGTCCCTCAACTCCCGCGCCAACTGCCGTTCCTCGTTCTCAACTTCAAGTGTGACATCGCTGATCATCGCCATGAGCTTTGACCCGCGAGATTTTGTCAGGCTCAAAGCAAGGACCGACGGCCCCATCGCCACTCGCAGGGTTGCGCTCAGCGGAATGCGCATTCTGTCACATACCAGTCCATCAGCGGAATCGACCTGTTGTATAGACTCTCGCAACTTGGGAGCGACCTGTTCGAGAACCGCGAGCAGGTTCTGCATCTGGCCGTTTGGACAGAGCGGCATCAGCAGTTGAGCTGCCTTGGGGTTGATGAGCTCGATCGTTCCATCCAGTTCAGCTTGCACGAGGCCAATCGGCATGCGGTACAGCAACTGCAACAGGGCCTGGTTCGAGTCTGCGGGATCATTCGACATACATAGCTCCATAAACACGTTCTAGCGCACTGCGAGGTCCGCCAGAATGTCAGCGTCATGCCTGAAACGTAACAACTTTGAAATCGGAGCTAAAGAGCTCTATCCCCAGTCACTGTTCTTGCCAAGGCTGCTTCGAAGCAGCGCTGGACCAAACCTGATTGTCTTGGGGCGTTCCGCCACAACTGGCCAGGATTCAATCCACTGACTTAGCTGCGCTGACAGCACTTCCGCTGAATGACCTGCCTGTGGCACGATAAAGCACTTCAGGCGATTCCCTTCCTCCGGCCGCATCAGGCGAACTGACGCTTCCGCAACTCCGGCGTGCGTTCTAAGCTTTTCAGCAATCCGTTCGGGAAAGACGTTGCGTCCGCCCACTTGGACACCCAAGTCTGTTCGACCCCGCACCAGGAAGGTATCGTCGCTCGCAAACTCGAGATGGTCCATCGGCTCGACTCGGAATCCCGCCTGATGCTGCAGCTGCTCAGGCTCCGAGTCGCCAGAACTGTTCCTCGTCCACTGTGGCATCAGCGAATAAGATTTGGCTGGCCACCTTCGTGTACCTATTCCGGAGGTCTCTGAGGATCCATAGACTTCGGTCAAGGCACTCAGTTTGTGCGGCACAAGTGACTCGATCAATTCCAGGGGACAAGGTGCGGTCGAAACTACACCTTCGACATTGGCCGGAATCACGCGAAAACTGCGATCGATCCAGTCCCAACCCTGTGGGAACGAGACGACGAGATCTCCTGGCTGGAGTCGGACCTGTCCGGAGCTTACGGCGAAATCGGCACCACGCAACAGGTCCTGCACGGGAGCCGCTATGCGATCGGGCAGCATTCCAGTGAAGAGCAGACCGTATAGATGATGTGCTGGAGTAAACGACACAATGCGCGATCGTTGACCGAACAGTCCAGCCAGGAAGTCTATCTCCATCGCCAGGCTTGATAGGGCATGTGTGCAGCGCTTCGGAGAACTGGTCGAGCCGGATGTGGTCACGGTAATGTGCTCAACGCCGCTTTGCCAGGCTTGTCTAACGATGTCCAACCAGGCGCCAAAGCTAGTGTTTCGCAACAGCTCCGTCTCAAGAGCAGCTTCGTACAGGTGAAACATCTCGTTGACGGCCGCCGAAATATGTAACAAGTCGAGTGAGTCGCAACCCAACGCGTTGTGACCGCTGCCGACAAGCGAAAGATTTTCGCTCCATGGCCCCGCAACGCCGGGGTCGCGCTCAGAGCTTAGGTGCTGGGGTCGATAAGTAGAGACGATAAGACTCTGCAGCACACGTTTCAGGGAATCGTGCGTGAGGAATGTCGGCATCAGCCTTGCGCCCGTTTCGCGACGATACGATCACGACCTGCTCGCTTTGCTTCATACAGGCAGGCATCCGCATCTGCCATCATCGCTGCGACATTGCCCTCGTTGCTCAGTTCAGCACAGCCAAAGCTTGCTGTGACCTGAAGGCTATTACTTTCAAATGTCATGGGAGTGTTGCCAAGGATCGTACGAAGCCGCTCGGCCAGTGATTCTGCTCCATTCACATCGGTTCCCGGCAGGAGGAATGCAAATTCTTCGCCACCGACCCGCGCCATCGTATCGCCCGGACGCAGCAGGGACATACAGCGCCGTGCAAACTCCTTCAACAGGTAGTCGCCAGCCGCATGTCCATGGATGTCGTTCACCTGTTTAAAGAAATCAATGTCTGCCATGATCAGTGAAAGCGGCTGCGGAGATCGCTTCTTTCGAGCACCCTCGCGGTCGGCAGCTTCATAAAAGTGCATGCGATTGTAGGTCCCCGTCAGGTGATCTCGAGTGAGCATCTGCTTGAGATAGTGCATGTCGATCGCGCGCCGCCGACCCTCTCGAAGCACGACTGTATAACCGGATACTTCGCCCGCATCGCCTTGCTGCTGATCGTGCCTCACGGCGACGAGGCGCTGATACCACAGCTTCGATCCGTCCTGATGCCGCAGCCAGTCTTCGTGAAGATGCCAACCCTCCCTTGCCGCAAGTGCAAGTTGTTCCGCAGGACTCAACGCACCTTCAAGATTGACCTCCCATTGGAGGAAGTCCAGGGTCTGACCTATGAGCTCTTCCCTGCTGAAGCCGACTTGCTCCAACACCGCTTCATTGACCGAGACGATGCGCCCTGATGAATCAAGTGAAATAAGTCCGAAGTCATTGCCACTGTCGAGCAAAGATGCAAACCACGACTCAGCTTCTGAAAGCTTCTGGGCCTGGCGGACCTGCTTGGAAATGTCGTTCAATGAAACCATGTATCGCTGCCGGCCAAGCTTGACGATCGTACAAGCGAAGATCTCAAGGTTGGGTTCTTTCACCTTCCCGGTACGTACAAAAATGCGGTGGTCCTCGCACACTGTTCCCTGGTTTGGCGAGTAATCTTCGATCAGGTTGCGCAACTCAGGGCTATAAGCCGCCATGGTCGTCAGGAAATTCATCGACGGTGTAGGATCCAGGCGCAGGAGCAGCTGCATAGCCATTGGATTGATCAGACTGATCGTGCCATCGCATGAGATCTCCAACAGGCCCACGGGACAGGCATATAGAAAACTCAGAAGCTGCGCGCTCTCTTCCGTCACGTCAGCCATTTCCAATTGTTCGTCTGTTGTCATGAGCACTGTTTTCATCAAGGAAGAAGAGCTTTATCGTTGAATGAGCACATACGAACGTGCTGAGGCGCGACTCTTCAGCAATCGAAGCGTGACCGGCGTTGGCCTCATGCGAAAAGTGAGAGCGTAAGGCAGCGCAACATCCAGTTCTTCCTCGTCAATAAAGCGCTGAGCCACCATGAAGTTGTTCATGCATTGCGCCACGCTTAGGAAGAAGGGCGTCCCCATGACAGTGTCCGCTGGAATCCCGGCGAGCCGTGACTCCGCAGCGCTATAGACCTCCACCAGGCCGCTGCTCGAAAGGCCCACCACTCCGAAAGGAAGTTGATCGATCTCTTCGCTACTCATCTGTCCAAGATCAGAGAGGAGAATGTTTCTAAAGTCCAGCTTTTCTTCCGTTGATGTTGGCACGAATCCCTCAATCCAGGTGAATGACACAGTGGTTCTATCTCCAACTAAGGCAAAAGCCACGAAACTTTCGTTTGTCTCGGCATCATGTCAATGGTTAGGGCCCCATACAGTAGAGTGCCGGTTGCAGAGGGCGAAGGGTACTCTACGAAAGTTTCGGATTTAGGACCAAAGTCGCATGACGCTGCTACTAAATTGTTCTACTAAGCACAACCCTTATGCAAGGAGTTGACTGGTTCTTTGTTCTTCACCAAGGACAGTCATTCCTGAATCGAAACAACGTGGATGGCGCAGTGATCTGTTTGCGTCTCCTCAATATCGCCCCGTGGATCAACGTTCTATTCAACATCCATTAACCATTTTTGTGGCCTTGAATGCTGGAATAGAGGTGTTTGGCAACCCAATTCCAACACCAGTCACATGCCGAGGTTGATACTAGATGTTTATTCGATGTGGTCTCCAGTCAGGCTTCCTTGCGGCCCTTATACTTGCCAGTTCTGCTGGATGCAATCTTGTTGCTCAACAGACTCTGGGCTCTCTGATTGGCAGCGTCACGGACGGGACAGGTGCCATGGTGCCGGGCGGCGTTGTTACTCTTACCGATAATCAAACTTCAGCGTCCCGCAACACGACTTCAAATGCCTCCGGAAACTTCGCATTCCAGGCACTCCCGATAGGGACTTACACGATCACTATCTCGGCGCCCGGGTTTGATTCCGAGAATATAAACGATGTATTGGTGCAGGCAGACCGTACGACGAGCCTGCCAGTAAGGTTAAAGGCCGGTGCCGTCTCCACGACCGTAAACGTTCAGGCAGCCGTGACGCTGAATACGACGGATCCAACAAACGGGTACGTACTCGATGCAGCGACCATCGAAAACACTCCCCTGGCAACCGGATCCTTCACCCAGCTTGCGACCCTCAGCCCAGGAGTCCAGGCCGACCCGCTCGCCGATACAGGCACCAACACAGGTCTTGGCAACCAAAATATCTATGCCAACGGCCAACGACTTTCTTCGAACACCTTCACCTTCAACAGCGTGCTGGCGAACAACCTGTTCAATGGCGCTTCATCATCGCAAGTAGCGGAAAGCCGTGCCGTGCTCAATACCGGCCAATCCTTCCAATCGAATGGAACCATTCGCACGAACACCTCTATTTTCGATGCGATCGGCGAAGCGCTGCCCTCACCCCCTCAGCAGACCATTGCGGAAGAGCGGGTAAACACCTCGATGTTCGACGCCTCTCAGGGCGCTACCGCAGGAGCGCACATTGACGTCACCACGAAGTCGGGAACAAACGTCATTCACGGCTCGGTTTACGGCAACTTTGAGACCTCGAAGCTGAATGCAGACCCCTACTTCAATAAGCAGGCTGGACAGCCGACACCCGACCTGCACCGCTACGTGGCAGGCGCCGAGCTGGGTGGACCGATTCTGCGAGATAAGCTCTTTTTCTACGGCAGTTATCAGTACACACGCGACCGCGACCAGCTGAACTCGTTTGCCAGCTACTACGCACCGGCAGGGCTCACCGACGATCGCAGTACAGCCGGACTGCAGGCTCTTGGCATCGCGAACGGCTTGCCCGCTGGAACCATGATCGACCCCACTGCCACGTTCTATCTGCAGTCGAAGCTTCCAAGCGGGGAGTATCTAATACGGTCTCCTGCCACAGGCGCTTCACAGGCGCAGTTTCTAGGGGCCGCTTCAAAGTTCCATGCCGACCAGGCTAACGCCAACCTAGACTACGCGATCAGCAAGAAAGACTCTCTGACCTTCAAGTACTACTTCCAGCACGACCCAACAGAGAGCCCCTTTTCGAGTGGCGCTTTGGAGGGTTTCCCCCAGAAGTTCAATGCAGGCAGCCAGGTTTTCTCGTTTGAGAACACAAACATCCTATCCCCAAGGCTGACCTGGGAGCAGAAGTTCGGGTTCATACGGATGAACGTCGCATCACTTACCGGGCAGCCGTTCACACCGGAAGTGGCGGGTATTAACGTCTTCGGCAGTTCCCTGCTTCCTGGCATCGATATTCGCAACGTCGATGGAAACGGTAATGGACTAGCGGCCGGCCCGACCTCCAATTTCTCAAATACCGGCTTCAGCCAAAATACATTTGAGGGCACATCGACAGTAAATTGGGTGGTCCGGCGCCATTCCCTTAGCTTCGGCGCCAACTACGACTTTACCCAGCTCAACATTCTGAACCGCGCCGATGACGTGGCTTCGCTTTCCTATGCGACGTTCGCGAACTTCTTGAGCGGCGGCCCGCTCTACACCCGCGGTGGAGCGTCCGTCTTTTTCCAGGGCGCAAGCAATCGGTACTACCGCTCGCCGCAGGTGGGTGCGTTTGCGCAGGACCAATGGAAGGCCACGAACAAACTTACAATATCAGGCGGTATCCGGTTCGATAACGACGGCGGCCTTTATGAAAAGTATGGCAACCTCGTGAACTTCAACCCGGCAGCATACAGCTACGACCCTGCTTCGGACACGATCACAAACAGTGGCCTTGTCATTGCGGGCAACAACAAGCAATACGCCACACCGGGCGCTTCCAATTCCACTCTGACGAACAGGCAATATGGCTTTGGTCCGAGGCTTGGTCTCGCCTACAGCGTTAACAACAAGTTGGTGATGCGAGCAGGATTGGGCTTGTACTACGACCGGGGCGAGTTCTTTACAGAATTCTCACCCTCGGCCGGCGGCGGCTTCAACGGGCCGTTCGGAGTCACACTGCAACCCCCGTTCGTGCAGCCGGTATACGCGAACGCCACCAGCACTACGGCGAATCCTTTCGGCGCTACGCGGCCCTCAGTCGACACCAATCCTGAAGACTTTATTAAAAATCTTCCTAACCAAACATCATTGATTAACGGTGCAAGTCCCTACTTGTTTGGCTCGTATGCGGCCAATAATAAGCTGCCTTATACCGAAAACTGGAGCTTCGACCTGCAATACCAGCTTGCCCCTAAGGTCGTTGGCTCTGTTGGATACACGGGCAATCATGGTGTGCACCAGACGGTTCCACTCCCCTTCAACCAGCCGCAGATTGCGACCCCTTCTTCACCAGTCAATGGTCAGATCTACAGCTATGGCTATAACGCAACCGATACAGGATTGCCCACTTACTACGGTCCCGGAAATAATGCGCTGCTTTCTGAACCAGACAGCACGTACACCGGCGGCAACACTGACCTCCGCGTACCCTTCATCGGCTACAGTCCTAACTCGGTCGAATGGTCTACGGTTGGGTGGTCGCATTACGACGCTCTCCTGGTGTCTGTCCATGAGCAGGCATGGCATGGCTTGGAATACCAGCTCTCCTATACCTGGTCGCACTCCCTTGACGCGGCATCCGGCTTCGGCATCTTTTACAACGGCAACGACCCACGCAACCTGCAGTCTGGCTATTCCTCATCGGACTATGACCGGACTCACGTTACCAGCTTCAGCTTTAACTACCAGGTCCCAGGCTATAAATCAGACAACTCGATGCTGACTAGACTAGGAAGTGGCTTTGGACTGAGTGGTATCACGACCTTCGAGAGTGGACAGCCTTATAACGTGTACGACTTCTCTGGAACGATCGGCAGCATCTTCTACTCTTCGAGCGACTACCTGACCAATCCTGTACTGCCGCTCGCACCCGGACAAACCGCCAAGAGTGCACTCACAGGTCACACAGGTGCCGGTGTCAACTACAAGGGCGTCAACGGAGTCGCTCCCGGCGACGTCGCCTTCAACCCTTCCGCATTTGCATACCCGAGCCTTGCGCCCGATCAGGACGGAGTTCCTCCGTGTGGTCCGACCACAGCCGGTACAACCGCGTGCGATAACTCGGAATCCGGATTTGCCAGCGGCTATCGCAACATCTTTAGAGGAAGCTTCCAGAAGCGCGCCGATCTCGCCATCTACAAGGAGTCGACACTGCACGATGACTACAGGCTGCGCCTTGCGATGGAGGTCTTCAACGTCACCAACACTCCAAGCTTTGATACTCCTGGCAACAACTTCTCAGGGAACTCGAACTTTGACAATCCATTGACGCACAACGATCCAACTGGCAACACCTTGCCAGGTGCAACACCAATCGGACCAGGCGCCGGTAACGCGTATTCCTCCTCGTTCTCGAGCCAGGGTGTAGGAGCGGTTACGCACCCCATTGGAAGTCCAAGACAGGTTCAGTTCTACGGAATTCTGTCGTTCTAGGAACTAACCCTCCTGTCCTTACCACCGAAGGTTAGCTCCTCTTTGGTAAGCGCAGGAGTTCCAGCTCGCTTCCGACGTGAGTGCACATGGCACTGCGCAACTGCCAATTCCGAACTGGTAGGCAGAGACAAGTTCCTTTTGCGTCCGCTGGTCTTTATAGTTGCTGAACAATCCAGCCATCGACACTCTTCAGCGAAGCCCAGGAAACGAGAGCTTTGGTCAATGCGCTCCACGAGAATCGCACAAAACGCTGTCATGTGCTCCGGCCCGCGTCGCCGAGCAGGTTGTTTGAACGTCTTTACCCCTGGAACGCTTTACCTAAACTCCCCATAAGAGCACCACGCCAGCCCGAAGCGCAGTTGTTCCGCTACCGGATCGGCGCTGGCGGAACAACTACCTCAAGCAATCCTGTCGAGACATCGTAGACAAGACCTGACAACAGCCAGCTGGCCGGGAGCGCAGGAACCGCCCGAAGCATAGCAACATCGATGACCACCGCCAGGTGAGCATCAGCGATCGACTTCGCTTCCAGTTCACGTTCTTCAATCTGAAAATAGTGCGACAGCAGCGGCGTATCGCGAACCAGGCGAGTGATCCCGCAGTCAGTATGTTGAAGCACAATCAAGTGGAACTCCCCGCCTCCGCCAGGAATAGCCTGGTCGAGCTGTCCGATTCGCCCGAGCAGACGTAACTCTTCCACTAGGACCGGCGTAACGCGGCCGCCGATGTTACGCAGCACAAGCGCTTCTCCAGGTTCGAGCGCAAGCACATCGGCAGGGTCGACGCGCATGTCTGCGCAGCCAATGATAATTGCCTTCAGGTAAGGGACAGCATGCGGCAGGGAAGGCATGAGTGTGCCAGCGGCAAGCTGCTGTGCGGCGAAGGTCTTATTGCGTTCCAGCATGACGTCTAGGGTGTTCATCTGTGCCTCACAAGTTAGTCGATCGATTTTTGGATATCTGGATGCAAGCTAAAGAGCTTTCGGAAGATCACAAGGTGACAAAACAATACAACTGGAACGAGAATTGCAGGGAGCAGCACAAAAGGAAACGCCAGAATCGCGACCGTCGGCTGGCTAAATCCAAACTGTTGGAAGCGGAATGGTGCTGAAAGCAACGCTCGAACAAAGGCGTTCAGAACGCTTAGCAGGGCCAGGGTGTTCCAAACCAGCAATCCCCTACGACCAACCACTTTGCTCTTAAACGCCCACCAAATGAGGGGAGCAGTCAGCCCGGCAAGAATGTCGAGATTGCCAGCTTCAAACGTCATCTGGATGGCAACTTGCTTGTACAAGAACAGCGCATAGAGATTGATCTCGACGAGGATGCGAATGGCGTGGAGAAGGACTGTCCACTTCAGGCTCATGTCATCGATGAACTGCCGCCCTTTCGGGGTGAGGAATAGCACTGCCATGACAATCAAGGGAGGTGCTACAGCAGCAAGCAGATGCGGCGGCACTGTATTCGTGACCATGTAATAGCCCGACAGAGCGACGCCGGCTTGCAGGCCGATCCAGAGAAGCGACGTGGTTGTAACGACCCTGGAGTTGCGCACCGCAAGGCGAAACAGGGCCAACCCCACCATCACCGTAATAAGAAAGAACGAGAGAAGCGGCAGCGGCAGATGATTCATGAATCTCCTTTCGTGTGGCAGTTCGCCCTGACGCTCTGGGAATCGAGCACCGCTAAAGCCAATCCGGAGCAGCTAAGAGGTCTGCCGCCCGTCCGTGGAGAAGAGGCGCATGGATACAAGCACGCTAAGCGGTAAGTTCACTCCTGTGTTTCTCGACGAACTCGTCCAGCGTCATCGGGGGCTCACCACCAATGCGCTGAACGAGATCGTTGGTCCCGGCAAAGACGCCCTCCTGGTGGTCGATGGCGATCTCCGCCAGGTGCTGCCAAAAGAAGTCACCGAATTCTTTGCCATTCTGCTTCGCGAGTTGTTTCAGAGTCGGGACATCGACCTGCTGGTAACGAATCGGTTTGCCGAGCACGCGGCCGGCTTCGTCGGCCATCTCTGCAAACGTCATCTCTTCCGCACCAAATAGTGGATACGTCTGGCCGAGGTGCGCGCCTGGATCGATCAGGATGTTCGCAATGACGCGGGCCTGGTCTTCAGCCGCAATAGGGGCGTGTCGGCCGGTGCCGAAAGGCAGCGGCAAGACACCGGCCTTGACGAAGCCAGCCCAGTACAGGACCCACTCAGCGAAGAAGGTCGGTCGAAGGTGAACTACCGGCACACCTGACCAATCAAACACCCTTTCGGCAATCCAGTGGTCCTGGGCCGCGTGGCTCTTTGCGACGCGACGTGCCGTCGCCTGCGACATGTTGACGACAGCCTCCACACCAGCCTCCTTTGCCGCCTGGGCGAAGTAGGCTGTACCCTGCAGAATGCCAGGCTCGATGGGAAATACGAAATAAGCGCTGCGGATGCCCTCCAGTGCTCTACGCATCGCCTCAAAGTCTCGGAGGTCGCCTAGTACAATCTCCGCTCCGGCCTGTTCTAAGGCAGCAGACCGCTCATCAAGCGAGTGCACGAAAGCACGCACATCGTGCCCGCGCTCCAACAGCAGCTTTACGGTCACTTTTCCGGTTGCGCCTGTCGCTCCGGTAACTAAAATCTTTGATCCACTCATGTCGAATCCCCTGCAGCCGCTAGGCTGAATATTGTGAGTGCCCGAAGGCTCTTCATGTTTAGAGTGCAAGTGTAATCTAATACAGTTGTTTACGGGAGTGAAGTAAGATCATGCGCAAATCTCGCAGTCAGACCGCCGAGACAAGGGCAAGGATCGTCTCCGTCGCTTCGCGAGTACTTCTGGCGAGAGGTCTGGATAGCGTCGGAATGCGCGATGTAATGGAGGCGGCAGACCTGACAGCAGGCGGGTTCTACCGCCACTTTTCCTCAAAGGATCAGTTGATCGAGGAAGCAATCCAGGATGCTTTTGATCGTCTCTTTGCCATGTTTCAGCAGGTGACCTTGGGACAATCGCGTGCGCAGTCGCTTGAACGGATCGTCACACTATACCTCGAACAATCTCCGGACAAGTCCAGAGATACCACGCCTTATCTGTGTCCGATGGCCCAACTAGGCTCTGAGCTGGCAAACTCCTCGCCTGCCATTCGTGCCGTCGCTTCTGGCGGGCACAAGCGGCTGGTAGCGTTGATTGCAGGCTGCCTTTCTGATCTGCCCGGGCAAGACATCACCGTCCGTGCCAATGCCGTCGTCAGTCTCCTGGTAGGGGCAGTTACAACAGCGAAGTTCGAACCGCACCCCAGGACCGCCAGCCTGATTCTCAGTCGAGCAAAGCAAGTGATCATGGATCTGCCCTGAAGGAAGGCTCACAATCGGACAACAAGGACAACGTTGCCGGTTCAGCCAACCTGAAGCGACCCCACCCTGTAGAGGATGGGGTCGCCTTCTCGAGCATCCGAGTCTTAGTTCACGATCTTATATTGAGGAGATGTAATGACCAGGTATGCGGCGTTCGCGATCTGATCGTTGACCTTCTTCATTGGAGTGATAAAAGATACGATCGCGGTCTTCATCGGAGCCGGCATTTGCGAATGCAGGAGAATCGATCCTAATTGATCAACTAACGCTCCTGGACTCGACGTAGCCGCCTTGCCGAAAGGACCATCCGTCGTAAGATCCACCTTCACCGAAGAAGAAAACTGGTTGTACACGATTGCGTTCGAGATCGACAGTTGACTGATGACATGGCTGGACGTCTCGAGCTGGAACTCCGGCCCAAGCGTATCGCTTGCAGGCAGGGCAAACGTTGGAGAGTAGAAGCTGAAAACCGTGGTAGGCCGGAACACAACCTGGCCAAGATTCGGCAGCGCCTGGCTCATAATGTTGAAGTCTGCAAGGTCTGAGCTGTTCGGCACGCCGTTCAAGCCCCTGAGGACCCCGGTCATCCAAAGGATCGGTTCACGCAGATGGCCCGCGTTTGGCTGTGCCTTTGTGTCACCGGCACGTGCCTCATCGTCCAGCAGGATCGCGCGAATGACTGCCTTCATGTCGCCCCGAACACCCTTTCCATCGTTCTCAAACACGGTGGCCACACGGGCAACGTATTCAGGACTTGGATTGCTACTGACAAGGTGCTGGATCAAGAGCTTGGATACGAAAGGCGCCACGTTGTTATCCATAAAGATAGCTGAGATCGCACCGTCGAGGTCTTCCTCTGCTGTCTGACCGGCAGGCAGTGTCACATTGTTGATCAGCGCCTTCGGGTCTGCATCATGCTTTGCCTCAATGGCAATCATAGGATCGACCATGTCTGCATAAGCATCGCGTCCGAAGACAGGCTGCCATCCCGTAAGTGCTCGCGCAAGAGCCTGTACCTGGTTTTCGTTGTATACAGGGATAGGTGCGCCGCCGTATGTCTGGCAGATTCCTTCGATGTTCAATCTGCAGGTTCCGACAGACATAAGCTGCATCAATTCGCGTGCATAGTTTTCGTCAGCAATATTCCCCACCGTGGGCTTGAAATTCCAAGCCATATTCAGGAACTCGCCCATCGCTGGGTTCAAGCTAATATCCTTCATCAAGGTCTTATAGTTACCGAAGGCGTTTCTTGAGAGTGCATTTTGATAGGTCGGTAGACCACTGGGTGTCACGGTATCGAATGAGACGGTAAAAATCTCGCTAAGCGCGAGAGCAACTCGCTGTCTTAGTTGATCGTGTCCTGTAAGTATGTCCCTGTACCAGGGCAGAGTAGTGCACTGGTATTGGCCAGAGCAGTATTTCGGTGCTGGGGACATTGGTGGCGCTGGAGGCAACACGTAAGCCGACTCATCCAGTTGCTCAGTAACATATGCGGAGAGCCCAACCTGCTGAATGTGCTGAATCAATGCTGGAGTAGGACCAAAGCTAGTCTGGTCAGCCATGCGAGCAGCTGCAGTGGCCGTCGCCTTGTTTGCAGTAGTGGTTGCGGCAACACACGTGGTCGAGGCGAGAAGAACAATGGCAGAGAGTGAAACGAATGATGCAACGGAAGAACGAAGCAAGCTGAAATGCTGCTCAAGGCCTGCTGTTCTTGTATAGGTACGCATGAGTGATACCTCCCGAAACGCTTGAAATTGATCCTACGCATCAAGAGGGTTTCTTCCATGCCACTATCGGGCTACAAATACTAGAATTAAGTTGCTTCGTTTTCGCTTAAATAAAGGCTTACTCCTACTTCTTGCTTTACTAAGCCTGTCATCGTACATACCGTCAGCTAGGTACATCCAAAGTACTCAATGCGTTCTAGGCTATGTCACATTGCAGTGGAGCTCGCCATTGCTTCTAGGTCAATCACTTACAGCAAAACCGCTGTAATTGTTCACATTGCGAGCTCGGCCATCTCACAGAACTGCATCTTAAGTAACTTGATAAGCGCGCTGTTTTATACGTCGAATTGCAATCAGCCGATCTCATGAATTTAGCTCATCGTTCTAGTACTAATCCAAACTAAAGTACCTCGATTCACTCGGCTGTCAGCAAATTACAGCCACTCCTCAGATCACACCGCACGATGAGTCCAGATGTTTTAGTTACTTCAGTACTGATAAGTTTTATAAGCACACAGATCACGGCTGCACTCAAGCAGTCGCTTGATCTCCGGGCTTCTCGTAATCCTCAGGCAACAAGATCAGTGAATTCACTCTTGCGTTGAGTATCCCGGCCGCGTCTGATCGCATAAATCGATGCACCAGGCCTATGCCGCTAAACTAAACTCAGCCAGTAGCGTCCAGGCGCGCGAGGTTTGGCACAGGAGATACGCACTTGTTGGGTCCTTGC
>CAHJWN010000070.1 GCA_903642265.1 Acidobacteriaceae bacterium
GTTTGGCGCTGATCTATATACCTGGTTTGGGTCTGAACCGTGTGGAAAGACCACACCTGTTGTGATCAAAGCGCTCAGAGCTACCCCTCCGCACTCGACAGATACTCTCTAAGTCTTGTGTTTTGTGCACAGGTGGGTAAGGAGAGTTTGGCCTGGAGAATGCATTCCTACGGGTAGAGGTATTATCCATGCGCACTCTCTCCACAGCCGCAGTTTGCCTGATCTGTACTGCCGGTCTCGCCCAATCCCCCAAGCCAGGCGAACCACCACCTGGCCCGATGCCGATCCAAGGATCGGTAATCACTCAAAGTTCCCGCGTTCGTGCATTCAATGCAGGACCGGATGGCAAGCTCCACAGCGTCTACCTGGCAAACGGAAGTGTGGTGGATCTCCCTGCGAGCTTTGGTCCTGGCATCGACGCGCAGATTCACAGAGGCACCCGGATTCGGATCTCAGGCTTGCGTACGGTCATCGATGGACAGTCAATCATCGTTCCCCAACAGATCACAATCGGTCGGCAGAGCTTTACAGCGCAACTGAATCCTGATGCCAATGGGCAAGCGGGAATGCCACCTCGACTACTGAACGGTGGACCCGGAACTCCGCCGCCTTTGGCAGGCGGCGATCCAGCGCCTCACGGACCAGGCGGGGAAGTAGCTGGTATGCGCCCGCCGCCTCCTGCCGGTATGCCGCCTCCCCCGCCTCCCGGATTGCGCGACCGAGGGGTGCCGCCTCTTCCCGTTGGGCCAAATGCACCTGTGCCTCCGCCCCCGCCTCCGGGTCGCAGTTTGATAGAACCCGGCCTGCAACCGCGGAGCGCACCTGGAAACGCACCGCCTTCTCAACCGGACGCTCAGCAGCCAGCTCCAGTTGGATCACCTCAGGCTCCGACTCCGATGGACGCAACCCAGCCTGCTCCAGCGCCACCGCCTCCCAACCTCTAGCGTCTCCCAACCTTTAGCCCTGTGGCGGGCGGCGTTCCGCTCGCCACCCCTTTCCAGAAAGGAATGCTTTATGCCTCCACCGAAGAAAGCAGCCAAGAAGGTTGCAGCAAAACACGCTCACCACGATGACGCAGGCAAGGACATGCGCCGCGCTTATGAACACCTCGGACGAGTTGGAATTCTGCATAGCCTGCTTGAAAAAGCTGCTACCAGGGACATTGCCGACCTTACCAGGCTCGCCGAACAGGAGCTTGCCTCCGGACACATGAAGGATGCTGCCGACCTTTTGCGAGCAGCTGAACACTTGAGCTTTGGCGCGTTGAATGGTCCGCATGGTGAGAAGAAGGTCGATGTAAAGCTGGTGGACGCAATTACCCAGGAGTTTGGCCACAAGATCGACAAAGCGGAAGAGCACTGGTCAGAGGAAAATGACCATCACGCAAGGCTTGAAGAGATCTATTCGAAAGCAACGGAGCTTGCCCAGGAGGCGTTTCATTCGGGCGCCTATCGTCAAGCTCTCGAACTTGCTCGCGGTGTAGAGGCCCTGGCTCACGTCAGGGTGCATAAGGCCAGGCAACTTGGAACGGGAGCCGAGCAGCACAAGCTGAACGCCTAACCTGAAGCTGTAGCTTCGCGGCCAACGCGCGCAGCTACAGCCCTCTCTCTCGACTCAACTAGACCTCGCGCCGCCGCATCGGCATTCCACAAGGTACCTCTTGAAAAACTTTACTCAGCCAGGCAAAAAGCAGCCTAGTGTCCATGCGCTGGAAGTCTCGAGCTTCTTTCTTGCCGACGTTCAGACTGGCCTTGGTCCTTTTCTTGCTGCTTACCTTGCTTCAGCGGGGTGGGCACCACGGCGTGTAGGTATCGCACTGAGCTTGTGCGGCATTGTGTCCGTCGTGCTGCAAACTCCGGCTGGGGCTTTAGTCGACAGAGCGCGGGCGAAGAGAGGGATCTTTGCAGTTGGAGTCAGTGTCCTTGCCAGTGGAGCTCTTCTACTCTCGTTCAGCACGGCATCATGGGCTGTTTATCTGGCACAGACATTGTTAGGCGCCGCCGCTCCTTTTCTGGCTCCGACGCTTGCCGCGATCACCATGGGCCTTGTCGGGCAGCAGCTCTTTGACGGACAGTTTGGGAAGAACCAATCGTTCAATTCAGCGGGCAATGTCGCTTGTGCATTCGTGATTGCCGCTGTCAGCCACTTCTATGGAAACCGAGCGATATTCCTGATTGCCGCGGCTCTCACCATTCCCACGATCGTCTCGATCTTTTCGATCAGAAAAGACGAGATCGACTATGACCTGGCGCGTGGAAAAGAGCAGAGAGGGAAGGGAATTGGCGAACAGAGCGCAGCGTTTCGCTCTCTTTTCGACAATCCGGATTTGCTCGTTTTCCTTGGCTGTGCCTTCCTGTTCCACTTTGCGAACGCTGCCATGCTTCCACAACTTGGGGAGATGCTTTCAAGAGGTTCGGCGTCCTCTGCTGCGCCTCTAATGTCGGCCTGCATTATCGTCACGCAGGTTGTCATCATGTGTTCTGCAACCTTCATCGGCCGTTATGCCAACCGACACGGTCGAAAATCGCTTCTGCTCATTGGATTCGGCGTGCTACCTCTTCGAGCTTTGCTTTACACCTTGACGCACCGAAACGCGTTGCTGGTCGGCATCCAGCTTCTCGATGGTGTCGCGAACGCTGTTTTCGGAGTGGTCTCGGTGTTGGTAGTGGCAGATCTGACACGTGGCACCGGACGCTTTAATGTCGTTCAGGGTGCTTTGGCTACTGCGGTCGGACTTGGAGCTGCTCTTAGTACGACGTTCGGTGGCAAGCTTATCGAAAGGTTCAGCTTTCGCGCATCTTTTCTCGCACTTGGCGCAGTCGCTTTGGCATCTTTCTTCCTGGTGCTCCTGGCGGTACCAGAGACGCTGACAAAGAACGAACGTTCACTCACTCAATCGCAAGGAGAACCTGCTTGATCGATACACCACCGCTCCGTCCGTTTAAGCCGAATGCACCCGATGCCGCTGGCGTCATCTCCTGGGTACATATCGGAGACCTTCACATGACGCTTGCGGGCGAACACAATCACCGTGACCTTCTGCTTATTGTGGAAGAGATTAATGCCGTATTGGCTGACAGTGTCGCCTTCGTTTACATACCTGGCGATGTAGCCGACAAGGGCAGCGTAGCCGAATACGAGGTCGTGCGCGAAGCTCTCGATACTCTCAAAGTGCCATGGTGCTCCATTGTGGGGGACCACGACGTGCACGAGAGGAGCTTTGCGAATTTCCTTCAATTTATGGCTGCCCACACCCACTATCGTTTCTCTGTCGGCAAGGTGGAGTTCTTTGCACTGAACGCTTTCGACGTGCCAGATCCCGGCTCCTTTATCCTGCTTTCAGAGCAACTCGTCTGGCTGGAAGACGGCCTGAAGTCTCTTGAACACGACAGGTCGGCCGTCTTGCTTCTGCACTGCTACCCCTCTGACCTGAAGCAGGGCGGTGGCGAACTGCGGGAATTGGTCGCGCAGCCTTCGGTCCGCCTGCTTGACATGGGCCACACGCACTACAACGAAGTCGCGAATGACGGACGAACGCTCTATACCGCAACACGCTCGACAGGCCAGATTGAAGAAGGGCCGGCCGGCTTCTCCGTAACGAATATTGACGGTCCTGTGATTAGTTGGAAGTTCTTGCCACTCGGGACCTTGCCAGCTGTCATCATCATCTCGCCGGCTGATGAGCGCTTCATCACAGAGCAGACTATAGAGGCGCTTGCCGTGAAGGGTAGCGTTTGCATACGAGCAAAGACATGGAGCACTGTGTCCGTGCGATCAGTAGTTGCCAGCCTTGGAGAAAACTGTGTGCAACTTAGCCGCATTGCTGAAAGCCAGGTTTGGCAGGGGGAGCTGCAGGATCGCTCTTTGTCCGATGGCGTTCATACCCTGGCCGTTGAAATGACGGACGAAGCAGGCAAGCAGGCGACGGACGAAATCAGGATCGTAGTTGGAAATGCTGCCTACCATGCTCCCAGGCGCGCGGAACGGGACCAGGACAATGCAATCGAGGCATGGCCCGAACGTGGCCTGCTCGGCACTCAGCTTGGACCGAACAAGTTTGGGAGGAAATGGTAATGATCTCTCCTGAACTTGCGCACGTACTTTTGCCCGTCATCGTAGGCATCAGCATCTTGCTGATGCTCATCCGCCCCCACGATATCCCCGAAGTTTACTGGGTCGGTGGCGGGGCTTTGCTCCTGGTCGTCCTTCGACTAGTCCCGCTAAAGCTGGCAGGAAAGGCAGTTGCAGAGGGCTCCGATGTCTACCTCTTCCTGATCGGCATGATGCTTCTGTCCGCTCTGGCCAATGAATATGGTGTATTCGAGTGGGTCTCCTCTGCGGCGGTGCGAGGCGCAAATGGCTCTTCCGCGCGGCTTTTCACCCTGGTGTATGGCATTGGAGCCCTTACCACGATCTTTATGTCGAACGATGCAACGGCGGTAGTGCTTACGCCGGCCATTCTCACCGCCGTCCGCAAAGCAAAGGTCGAACCACTCCCTCATCTGTTTGCCTGCGCCCTGATTGCAAACGCCGCTTCCTTCGTTTTGCCGATCTCCAACCCGGCCAATCTCGTCGTCTTCCATCAGGGTATGCCGCCTCTTGGTCAGTGGCTCCTTTCCTTTGGCCTGCCGTCGACCTTCTCCATCGCCACAACCTACGTAGTGATGCGCCTGATCTTCCGCAATGATCTCCAGGGCCAAATAGAGGAGGAGGTGAAGCCAGAACCTCTGAAGACTGATGGAAAAGTGGTCCTTGGCGGCTTGGGAGGTGTTATTGCGGTGCTGCTCACTGCATCCGCATTCAACAAAGATCTTGGTCTGCCAACGTGTCTTGCCGCGCTCACCGTGACCGCTGTCGTCTCGATCAAAGCCAAGAACAATCCCTTGAAACTCGCTAAGGAAATTAGTTGGGGAACCCTAGCCCTGGTGGCAGGGCTGTTCGTTATGGTTGATGCCATTGAAAGCCTAAACGCCCTTCAATATACGTCGGCTGCACTTCACTGGGCTGAGAAGCTGGTGCCCGCAGCCGGAGCGCTCGGAGTGGGCTTTGTTGTTGGGATTGCAAATAACGTGGTCAATAATCTACCGCTTGGTCTGATCGCGGGTGGAACTCTCCAGGCTGCTCACGTGAAGGGTCTGCTTGCTAACGCAGTTCTGATCGGGGTTGATCTTGGGCCTAACCTCTCGGTTACGGGTTCGCTCGCAACCATCTTGTGGCTGATGGCCCTGCGTAAGGAAAAGATCGAAGTGAGCTTCTGGAAGTTTCTCAAGGTTGGGGCGATTGTTATGCCCGCAGCCCTTCTTGTCTCCATCGGAGGCGCAATTCTGATGCACACCGTTTTCAAAACCAATTGAGGTCGATCATGAATGCAGGCTGGATCATTCCTTTTATCATCGTGGGCGGCGCCCTTCAGGCTTGTGGCGCTGCAATGAACGGCCAACTGGGCAAGTCATTGGTCAACCCGTGGCTGGCCTCAGCGGTTTCCTTCACGCTGATCACCTTCTTTTTTACGGCAGCGTTCTTCATCATGCCGCACCCTTTACCCACCGTGAAAGACATTGCCGGACTACCTTGGTGGGCAGTGATCGGAGGCTTGGTGGGAGCAGTACAGGTCTACGCTGGTCTTTCCTTTGTCAACAAGGTAGGCGCAGGCCCATTCATGGGTTTCACGGTCACCGCCTCCCTGATTGCGTCTTTGGCAATCGATCACTTTGGCTGGTTTCGCATGGAGCACCACCCTATGAATATCTGGCGTGGCCTTGGAGCGGCTCTGCTCGCCGGTGGAGTCACACTGATTGCCAAGTTCTGAGGAGGTACAACCGTCAGATAAGGTGCATTGAGCTTCCCATAAAGGTCTTTTTCGATCGCGTTACTTCGAGTTAGTTTAGAACCCAACCGCTCACTCGAGGTCGCTGATAATTCGTACTGCTACGCCGCCTTCAGTCGAATACTTCTTCATGGCCTGCGATGCAAAGCCCGCTCTTCACTGCAGCGTTTTAAGTTGCCGCACCAAGTGACCTAGTTTGATTGCTGAGAGACAATCGCAGCCTCAGCCGTGCGGAGAGGATCAAGCAATGTCGCGCGTACAGACTGAGGGCGAAACTGTAGAATGATTACGCTTTTCATCCCTCTGTGCGGGTGCTTCTTGAACTTAAATCTCCATGCAACTTCGATCCGTTTGGCTCTGCTTGTATGTGCCACGACCGCTTTCGCTCAGTCTGCTCCGCCCATCTCGATCCCTCCCCACGGAGCGCCCATTGTTCTTTTTGACGGCTCGAGCCTGACACAATTTGACACCTTCATCCGTGATCGAGGGCCACAAAATGATCCAGAGCACGTCTTCAAAGTGGAGGCCAGTCTCATACACGTCTCTGGTAAAGAGATGGGCTTTATCATCACAAAGCAGGCTTTTCACCGCTTCTATCTAAGAGCAGACTTCAAGTGGGGCGAGGGCACCTTCGGTGAGCGTGCTGGCCAGGCAAGAGACAGTGGCATTCTCTACAACATCCAGGGCGAGCAGAAGGTCTGGCCTCAGTCTCTTGAGTTCCAGATCAAAGAAGGAGAGACGGGAGATTTCTGGCTAACTGACGGAGCAGCCCTGACGGGGAGTGATGGAAAGCGTGTCACTGGACCTCCTGGGTCAGCGCTCAATATCGGACACATTGGCAAAGGTCCGGAAAAGAATGTCGCCGGATTTCGTAACTCATCAGGTGAATTAGAAACCCCCCGCGGGGAATGGAACACCCTTGAAGTAATTGTGGATGATCACAGCGTCCGCCAGTATGTGAATGGCAAATTGGCTGCTGTCGGAACAGATCCATTTCCAAAGAGCGGAAAGGTTCTGTTCCAGTCCGAAGGTGCCGAGATCTTCTTCCGTGATATCCAGCTGTCACCGTTGAAATGACCACCGAGGCATATGCCACCGTTCACATCGGGCAGTGTGGACGGGAGGCTTTGCACCAGAATTGGGTTGAGCAGTAAGTCATCGATACTAACGCGTGCCGAGCGGTATCTTAGCGATGAGAGTCCGACACTTTGACGCTTGAGAGGATAAGTCCCTGGCGGTCTTCTTGAGTAATCGCGAGCAATCGAGACAACCGCCTCTTCCTTTTACGCAGGCCAGGACCGGAGGGCTTTCTCCGGTCCTTCAGAACTAGCGTGTAGGCGGAGCCGTTGCAGCTTTCCTGAAAAGTTGCGGGTGTGCAATTTCGATCACGCTTGGCTCTCCCTTGTGACCAAAGAGTTCAGGGTGGATGAAATGTCCCTTCTCCTTATCAGACTTATCAACCTCCGTGGGAAGCCGGTGTGCGTTCGCCCACGCATCCTGGCGGATCCCCGTTACCTGCCACGACACTTTCACGTTACCCTTGTCGGTGCGGATCAGGAACTTGCCATTTGCGATCTCCGCCCCCACCATGGCCTGCGCGAACTGACCAATCGGGGTCAACTGATATCGGAAATCACGGTTCAATGCCTCGAACCAGTCAGGCAGTGTTACCACCGCCTCGCCGGAGCCGTCCGTGATCGTGTTGCCGTTATAGACGTTCATCATGTCCGGCGACTCAACGAACGAATGCACCAGATACTTATTTGCAGGATCGAGCGGATCATCGATTTTGAAGGAACCCGAAGATTTCGACAAGTTGCCCATCACCTCCACATCACCTGAGAACTGGCCTGCAAGGGTGCCTCCTACGCCTGCTGAGGCGTAGAGACCCAATCCACCGCCGTATCCTCCGATGGTGTACAAGCCCGTCCCTGCGGAACCGCCGTAGAGTCCAGCCGATCCGCCTTGCAACAATGCACCAGACCCGCCCTCATCAAGTGCGCCAGTTGCCCCGCCTCCAGTTCCTGCAATTCCGGTGCCGCCGTAGGTTGCGGTGCTTGAGTTCCCCGTTGCCTGACCGCCGTACCCCGTAATCCCGTCACCGGCGGACACGGATTCGATTGTGGCATCGCCACCTCCAGCCTGAAGGCCGTTGCCGGCCCCAAAATTATTGACATCGAACACGGTGTTGTTCGATATGGCAGAGCTATGGAACGGCAGCGCAATTGTTCCCGCCGCACCCTTAGGTCCTGTCGCCCCCATTGCGCCGGTCGGTCCCTTCATCCCAGGTGCTCCAGCAGGTCCTGTCAAGCCGGTTGGTCCGATCAGGTCGATCTGTAACACGGCTGGATGACTCGTCGCGGTGTTCTCTTTGCTATCGATCACGAAGCTTGTCGCACCTGTTCCTCTTACCTCGAATCCATGATTGCTGCTCGGGTTTGTGATCCAGCCCTGGACGACATCAGTGACGCCCACGAACGCCGAACGAAAGCTTTCTTTGGCCGCTCCGCTTCCGGCAAGCGTGGAGGAGATTGCTGGTTTAGTCGCATAGGTCACGCTGTCTTCAGCCCACGCCCCTGTTACTCCATAGACGTTAAAGCCCCCGCTGGTGGTCACCTTGTCGGGAAACAAAATGAGTCGCGCTCGCGAGACCTGCGCCGCCGTCGTCCCCGCCGGAAGAAGGTCCGAAATATTGAACTGCAGCAGCACTGAATCAACAGAATTGATTGTGAGAGTAGTGCTGGCGCCATACTTTGTTGTTGCAGCCGCGCTACTGATTTGTGCATCATCGGTCAGCAGCACCTGCTGTGCTCGGCTGTTCACCGAACTTACAAGTAGGATGACTGAAATCATTGAACCTAGAACGCTTGCAAAACGCATAGATTATTCCTCGTATTCTGCCGCAGGTAGCTGAATTGCTTCTGACTCAATGGAGTGTGTGAGAAGTATGCGGATCGTTTCCCTGAAACGCCACAATAAACACGGCCTGTAGGCGACAGCAGTACAAGCGCAAATATTGCGTTGGCCGGAGCATGAAGCAGAGGGAATCACGTAAATACGTTCCTTCGTAGGCGTCTCGAACACGCTCGGTTGAGCGATGAGGGTGTACTGCGGCGACGCTGTGGTCAGAGTAGAGCCATGAATGGTCGGCGCGCACTCACTCCGATCAAGGAACTGTATGCGCCTTCATCGAAGAGCGAAGACACACATGTTGTCCGTTTAGTGTGGACGAAGTGCTTTGCTGCTTTGATCATTTATTTTGCCGATGGAATAGACGGAACTAGGGAAAAAAGAATGTATAGCTGCCGTGAGAGGCAGCGTGCTGTCTACTGCTTTACCGTGTGTTCAAGTCCAACTCGCATGGATCGTTCTCCGCGCTCGCCGGAACATGCCACCGAGTGCATAAGTATCTCGTGCTTGGTAGCCAGTTCTCGGAGCTACTATCGGCTAACGATATCCAGGGCGGCGGGATTACGTTTTCTGTCTCGATTGCCGTTGGACGGAACATCTCCCGTTGAACTCTTATGTCCGTTCTATGCAGCCAACCCATACCTTTTTCTTTGGAACGGCAAACAGAAGGGCATCGGGCCACGGGATTGACCTTCGATAGAAATCGATCTATGCTTGCAAACATGCTGACCAAGTTGACGCCCTGTTGCTGCTCTTCGGATGTTCGTCCGTCTGAATTGAGCGCTCTGGCGTGTTGTTCGTGTCGGTAGTCCACTTCCACCCCAAAACATAAACAAGCTTTAGCGACGTCTCAGTCCATCGCGTCGATGGACTCGACCTCAGCTAGTTGTTGCGCTCAAGTTCGAACATCTCCAGGAGCCCTATGTATTCCCTAGAAAACTTCAAGCGACATGGTCTTTTGCTCGCTATTGTCTGGATTATGATGAACGCGGTTTCTGCAATTGCGCAGACGTATAACGGGGCAATGCGCGGTGCAGTGAGCGATGCGACCGGAGCCGCATTGCCCGATGCTGCCATTACGCTGACCGATGAAGCGACGCACCAGATACGTGAGAGCAAGACGGACAGTGCGGGGGTGTATGTATTCAATGCGCTCCGCCCGGCGACGTATTCACTGCACGTTACGGCGCTCGGATTTGGCAACGCCGATCGGACAAGCATTACGATAGCGACACAGGACTTTGTGACAATCGATGTCCAACTTTCGGTGAGCGCTTCAACGAACACGGTTCAGGTGTCGGCAGACGCTCCGCTGGTTGATAGCTCGACGGCTTCGATCAGCACAAACTTCGATCAAAAGCGGCTCGAAGATACGCCGGTGCTTGGTCGCAACCCTTTCATCACAGCGAAGCTGTCGGGAGTCTTTGTGAACACGGGTAATCCGCAGTTCATTCGCTTTGCTGATCAGAATGGCACGTCTGCTACATCGGTGGCCGGCGGCCCTGTGGGATCGAATCTCTACCTGATCGATGGCGTGCCAATCACGGATACGAACAATCGGCCGGTGGTAATCCCTACGATCGAGTCGATCCAGGACGTGAAGGTGCAAGCGCTGACTTATGACGCGCAGGTTGGCCGCACGGGTGGTGGCGTCTTCAACACGCTGTTGCGTTCGGGTTCGAATACGATCCATGGATCTGTCTTCGGCGAGACGCGGCAGACGGACTGGCTGGCAAATGATTTCTTTGCGAACCGCACGGGCACGGCCCGCCCGGACAGCCCCTACTACAACTGGGGCGCCTCGCTGGGTGGGCCAGTGGTGATTCCACATGTGTATGACGGGCGCAACAGGACGTTCATCTGGATCGGTTCCGAGGGATACATCCAGACGTCACCGTATACGCAGACGTTTACCGTGCCTACGGCCCTGCAGCGTGCGGGTGACTTTTCGCAGACCTTCAACGCAGATGGAAGCCTGCATGTCATCTACAATCCTAACGCGACGTTTACCGATGCGACGGGCGTTCATCGCACCCCGTTTGCAGACAACAAAATTACAAACCCGAACACGATAGGCAGCAACATCGCGTCGTATTTTCCAACGCCGACGGCGGGCACGAACAGCTACACCGGAACCGACAACGTGCGCGACCATGCGCAAGAGGTGACGGTCAAGCTGGATCAGCAGATCCGTCCGTGGTGGGCTGTAAGCGGATCGTACATCTTCTACGAGGCCCTGCAGCCGCTTGGGAATCCGCTGCACACGCTGCCAGGAAGCTACTCGTACACGTATCACCGGCAAGTAGATGCGATCCAGCTAAACAGCACATGGATACTCAACCCTACGACGGTGGTGACGGCCCGGTACGGAACAAACCGGTTCCCCAACCTGATTGCTGAAGTCAGCCAGGGCTTCGATCCAGCAAACCTGGGATTTCCAACGGCGCTGACGAATCAGTTGCAATCGAAGTTCTTCCCGACGATCTTCTTTGCAAACTATGACCAGCTTGGGCAGAACACGAGCCAGTTGGATAACTGGAAGTCGCAACTACTGAATGGCACGCTGGCGAAGAGTGTGGGGCGGCATGACTTTACGTTCGGCGCGGAATACCGGCGTATTCGGATGAACTACCAGGACTTTGGCAATGCTCCGGGAACGTACTCTTTTTCGGGAGCGTTCACGCAAGCAAATCCGAACTCTTCGGATGGAACATCCGGTTCGGATATCGCGGACCTGCTGCTGGGACTGCCTATCTCGGGGCAGGTGGACATTACGACGCAGTTGAAGACGTACCTCGACTACAACGCGGCGTTTGCGCAGGATGACTGGCGGATGACTTCGAAGCTGACGCTGAACCTTGGGTTGCGGTGGGAGTCCGAGACAGGGCTGAAGGAAGATAACAACCAGCTCGCGGTAGGCTTCGATCGCGGTGCGACGGCGACTCTTGCAAGTGGGACGCAGGTTGCGGGCGGCGTTCTGTTTGCGGGTGTGAATGGAAACCAGAGGGACATCGGTGACCTATCGCGTGCTAAGTTTGCGCCGCGTCTTGGAGCGTCGTACCAACTGACGCCAAAGACGGTGGTGCGTGGCGGCTATGGAATTCTTTACGCCCCGACGCGGTACGACCCGGTCGCAGCGCTGGCACCGGGATACACGCAGACGAGCACGTATGTTGCCAGCAACGATAACGACCAGACGCCGGCGAACAGTTTGAGCAATCCCTTTCCATCGGGCTTGCAGAAGCCGGCTGGCAATACAGCGGGATTGTTGACGGGGGTCGGGAACTCGGTAACGACGTATGACCAGAACTTTCATGCGCCACGGGTGCAGCAGTTCTCGGTGGGCGTGGAGCGCGAGTTGCCGGGACACATCGCTCTCGACGCGTCATACATTGGCGCTCGATCGGCAAATCTTTCACCTTCTCCGGGAGCGAGCACACCGATCAACATTAATCAGCTGAACCCTTCGAACTTCGCTCTGGGCGCAGGCTTGAGTGACCAGGTGACTAACCCAGACTATGTTGCGGGTGGTGCGGGCATTCTTGGAGAGGCGACGGTGGCCCGATCACAGACGCTGCGGCCATTTCCTCAGTTCACCGCGGTGGATCTATTCGTAAGCTCTGCCCATGCGGACTACAACGCGCTGCTGATCAAAGCGGAGAAGCGCGCGGGACATGGATTGAACATCGTCACATCGTTTACGTGGTCGCGAAATAATGACTCTTCGTTTGCAGCGACGAACAGTATTCAAAGCCCGGGCTTTGCTGCTCCGCAGAATGTGTATGACCTCGCAGCGGAGTATTCGCGGTCTGTCACGGATACGCCGTATCGTTTTGTGGCCGGCGTGCTGTACGACCTTCCAGTCGGTGCGGGGGAGAAGTATGCGAGCGGGAACCGCTGGCTGGACGAAGTGATCGGCCACTGGCAGCTGAACGTGCTGCCGACGTTCCAGGCTGGTTTCCCAGTATCGATCCGGCAGACAAGCAATCCGAACAGCTCGATTGCGGGTAATGGGGTGCAGCGGCCGAACACGGTTCCTGGAACCTCGTTAGGGACCAAAGGAAGCCTCTATGATCGGTTGAATTCATACATCAATCCGGCGGCTTTCACGACTTCGGCGGCATATACGTTTGGGAACGCTCCGCGAACGACATCGCTGCGTGGGCCGGGTTTCGAAAATTGGGACATCTCGTTGTTCAAGACCGTGCCCATACGTGATCGTGCGACGGTGCAATTCCGCGCGCAGGCATTCAATGCGTTCAACACGCCCTACTTTGCGGGACCGAACACTGCGTTCGGCAGCGCGAACTTCGGCAGGATCACGACGCAGTCAAACTTTCCTCGCTACCTGCAACTGGGTTTGCGCGTCGGGTTTTAGACAGCAACAAAGAAAGAAGCGTTCATGAAATCTTTGACTCGAAGATCGCTGCTCAAGACTTCAAGCCTGGCAATTGCTGGCGGGATGCTTTCACATGCAGCAGAGGCGCTTCCAGGTACACCTGTGATGGACAGGCTGGTGCACCTGGATCTCAATGAGAATGCTTATGGCCCATCGGCCAAGGTGGCTCCCGCAATCCAGCGAGAGCTATTAAGACTATCGCGGTATGGCGACAACAAGGCGGCGCAGGAATTTACGGAACAGATTGCGGCGCATGAACGTGTCGACGCAGAGCAGGTGGTGCTGGGAGAGATCCTAGCGGATCTGGGACTGTACCTGGGAAGCGACGGCGGGCCAGGGGGCGAGTTCGTGTATTCGACTCCGGGATACATGGCGCTGATCGACGCGGCGTCGCATGTGGGCGGCATCGGTGTTCCGGTGCCGCTGAATGAGTCTTACCAGAACGACCTGGTTGCGTTGAAGGCAAAGATCACGGCGAGGACGCGCGCGGTATACCTGATCAACCCGCATAACCCGACGGGTACGACCAGCGATGAGCAGGCGTTCAAGCAGTTTCTCGGCGAGGCTACCAGGCAGGCCCCAGTGATCGTGGATGAAGCTTACCTGGAGTTCACGCAGGATTTTGCAGCGCGGTCTGCCGTTTCGCTGGTGCGCGATGGGGCGAACGTTCTTGTATTTCGCACGTTCGATAAGATCCACGGACTTGCCGGCCTGCCGATCGGTTACACGCTTGCTCCGAAAAAGCTTGCTGCGACGTTGCATGGGCAGGGGCTTGGCAACGCGGAGTCGTTGGGGCGATTGAATGTAGCCGCTGCGTCGGCGGCGCTTGCGGACAAATCGCACGTGGAGAACGTTCGAGTTTTGATTGCGGCCGAGCGAACCAAGTGGTCTGCATTTTTAGAGGATTCGCGTCTGCCGCATACGAAGTCCGAGGCAAACTTTATCTTCTTCGACAGCGGTCGGCCCCATGATGCGGTCGCAAAATCAATGCTGGAACGCGGCGTGCAGGTGGCTAGGGCGTTTGCACCGTATAACAACTGGGTGCGAATCACGATTGGAACTCCGGCGGAGAACGACAAGGCGCGTAGAGCGTTACAGCAGGTGCTGAAGTCGGAGCTGTAATGGGTGACGGCGATTGATGAGGACTGTTTTCCAGCGACATGCGGGTGAGATGCGTCGCAATGCTTTCCGCGAGGAAGCTGCTGATGACCGGAAAGCACTGCTGGGAGGACCGGCAGTGATCATGGGCTGGTTCAATGATTGCTTTGACCGTCCTCGCCAACTTTGTAGATGGACTCAGCAAAGCTGACGGCGCTGTGTCCGCTGCGTTGACAGTACTGCTCGTTATACATATATTCTGCTCGTTGTACGGATGGGTTACTTTCTTCCCCAACAACCAATATTAGCGGAGCATGCATTGATCAAAAAGTTCAGCCGAACAGTCCTGGCGTGCCTCTGCGCTGGCATTGCACTCCTTGCCTGGAGCAAGCCACTCACCTCGCAAACAGCCGCCGGACCGCTCGGGATCTTCGACGGCCAGTCCGATGTCGGCACCATCAAACCTGCCGGAACACTCACCTACAACTCAGCTCGCGACACCTACACTCTCACTGCGGCGGGGGAAAACATCTGGTCCACCGTCGACGCCTTTCACTTCGCGTGGAAGAAGATGTCGGGCGATGTTTCGCTTACCGCAGACATAACTTTCGCTGATGGTTCCGGCAAAGCCAACCCGCACCGCAAAGCTGTTCTGATGTTCCGGCGAAACCTTGATGCTGCAAGCCCGTATGCGGATGCCGCACAGCACGGCGTAGACCTGACTGCTTTGCAGTACCGTCGCACTCAGGGCGATACGACGCAGGACATCGAGCTGAACATCGAAACGCCAAAGCGTATTCGTCTCGAAAAGCGGGGAGACATGATCACCATGTTTCTGAGTCTGAGTGGCGAACCGCTCCATCAGGTAGGAGCATCCATCAAGCTGCCATTTGAAGGATCATTCTACGTGGGCATCGGACTCTGTTCCCATGATGCGAAGGTGGTCGAGAAGGCGATTTTCTCGAAGGTTCATCTAGAACCGCTTCAAGCCGTGACGACCTCAGCCGACCTTACCTTGTACAGCAGCCTAAAAACCATTGCGATCGACAACAGCGCTCGCGTAGCTACGGTCGCTTATTCCAAGGCCGCGAATATCCAGGCGCCTAACTGGTCCAGAGATGGCAGCTATCTTGTCTTCACGGAAGGAGGCCGCATCTGGAGGATTTCCCCTAAGGGCGGTACGCCCATCGCCATCGATATTGGCACAGCGGGCCATTGCAGCGGAAGCCATGGCTTCTCACCGAACGGCAAGTTGCTAGCCATCAGTTGCTCGACCCCTGATATGCCGGGCTCCCGTGTGTACGTTGTGCCCGAGCAAGGCGGCACGCCGCGATTGGTGACGGAGAACCCGAACTCCTACTGGCACACGTGGTCGCCGGATGGAAAGACCATCGTCTTCACTCGTCCAAACAAAGGCGGGGGCGGCAACATCTTCGCGATCTCGGCCGAGGGCGGCCCTGAAAGAGCGCTCACCACGGGCGCTGGCGTTAGCGACGATCCCGACTATTCTCCCGATGGCCAGTACATCTATTTCAACTCCGACCGCAATGGAGGTATGCAGATCTGGCGCATGCGCCCTGATGGAAGCAATCCTGAACAGATCACCTCTGACGACTACGCGAATTGGACACCGCACATCTCGCCCGACGGCAAGTCCATGCTCATCCTCAGCTATGACAAGAGCGAGACCGGCCATCCTCCGAATAAGGACGTCTCTCTCCGCATTATGTCCGTGGAAGATAGAAATCTGCGCGTTCTCGTAAATATCATAGGCGGATCGGGCACCGACAATGTCCCCAACTGGGCGCCCGACAGCCAGCACTTTGCGTTTGTCAGCTACCAGATGCTGCCCTCTGCAGATGAAGTAGGCGGTCACTAACTGCCTTATCGCTAACGAGCAATTCTGCGGCGCGACAAGAGAGGAAACTAGTCTCGCAGTTCTCTCAGCGGATGCTAAACTCTCCGCCATGTTGAAGAACACTCTATTCAGCAGGCGATCTCCCAATAAACGGCGTGAGGATGTGTTCTATCTTTTGATCGTTTCAGCAATTCTAGTTGTGAACTTTATCGGCTTCGCCAGTACCTATTACAACGCTGGCATTCTTCGAGCGCCTCTTCCAAGCTTTCTTGTTCACCTTCATGGTGCACTCTTTTCTTTGTGGTTACTGCTTCTCCTGACCCAGACAATGCTCGTTTCGACTGGAAAGGTGCGTTGGCACCGTAGGTTGGGTGTCTTGGGAGGAATGGTTGCAGCGATGATGCTGATTGTTGCTCCGCTTACTCTTATGGCCGCTCTTCACCGTCATGCTTTTGCTACGGCTCGAGGGGCAGCCTTCGTGGTGGTGGCAGATGTAGAGGGAGTTGCGCTTTTCGGATCTTTCGTAGTAGCCGGACTGTTCAAGAGAAACAACGTCGTGGTGCATAAACGGTTGATGCTTTTTGCCACCATTGCAATTCTTGGCCCAGCGCTCTCGCGTTGGCCGTTCCATTTCATGGACTGGCCGCCCGCCATATTTCTTCTCTGGCTGGCCTTTCCACTCTCTGTCCTACTCTTCGAGACGCTATCGCAAGGAAAGCCTTACAGTGCTTCGGTCCTATCTTCGCTGGTCATTCTGGTTTATCTGTTGAGTGTCGCGCCACTATCCAGTACGCAGCCGGTTAAGCGAGCCATTCGCTCGGTGGGCTATGCGTATAACAGATAATGGCGCGTTCCATGCGTCCTCCGCACAGCAATGAAACCGATGCTCAAAGCATAACGCGCGAGTTTGTATCGGCGACGTTACCCGGAATCTTGGATCGCATCGTTCTGAGTTCCTTACAACGATAACAAGGAGCTGATTCGTCAGTACCCCTCTGAATGGAACTTTATTTCTGCTCCTTAAGAAAGGCCAATAAGTCGACACGGTCGCCTGGCTTTGGAACAGCAAATCCCATGTTGCTTTGGGGCACATCTCGTCGCTATCTCGCAGCCAACCGTCTAGATTTGTGTCGGCCCACGTAAGTCCGGATCCTTTCAACGCGGCTGAGTATGTAAACCCTTCGACTGACCCAGCCTTCCTGCCATATACGCCGCGCAGACGCGGACCTTCTCTGTTTGAATCGAGAGCGTGGCATCGGGTGCATCGCTTCTCAAAGAGCGCCCGGCCGCGAGCCGCATCACCTACCCCGACCTGGCCGGCAGCCGTTGCCTCGGGAAGAAGGGTGAGGAGAGCCGCAACATCTTCATGCGTCAGCTTTGAGTCTCCATGAATGAGCTGGTACTGAGGGGGCGGCATCGCGCCCTTCTTTGCTTGACTGACGATCTCCGTCGAAAGAACTTCCTGCCTGTCGACAGAGAGGTCTAACCAGTGGGACAAATTCATATGCTCGCTGATTGCGCCCGAGTGCAGGTTCTATAATTCGAAAATCCATTAAGAGCTGAGGAGCACAATCCTCTTCTAGGCCTTAACCTAAACTAGGTTGCTAGTGGTGACCGAGTATGGTCCAGACGTTCAAAGACCTGTAAGTCTTCAGGTAATCGAGCGTCTGGATCGTTACGTCAACCTGGTCATCGTGACATCTCGGTAACTGTGCCTAACGTTAATGGGCTTCTCGAGGCTCGGCTATCTCACGCGCTTCGTAGTCGAATGGACTAAGCTGGGCCGTTCTCTGTCGAAGACAACGCAAACGGATCAGCTACACGAGTGTTGTCATGAACTCAGGGGCATGTAGCGGTCATAAGGGAGGCGTTGCTCTTGAATTTGTGGCGTGAGCAACAAGGCTTACACCGGCAAGACGCCAAGCCAGTACCGCACAAACTGAGGCCTCCGGCGGCTAAGAGCGTAAATCCCTGACCTTTGTGGCCTTTGCAGCGCACTTGGGATGGGGCAATCGCTGCAGTCGGCCCATGCTCCACCGTCTGCTTACCCTGTTCGCCTGTCTCCTGACTGCCATGACCGGCAGCGCCCAGCAGGTTCTATCCCGCACGACCGTGTTGCCCGCTGAGGGTCTGCAGCAGGACGTCAAAGACCTGCGTACGGTCTTCGAGCAGCTTCATCCGGGGCTGTATCGTTACAACACTCGGCAACAGATGGACGCGGTATTCGATCGTCTGGCGAACGACTTTACAAGAGACCTGAGCCTGGAATCTACCTTTCTACGTTTGTCGGCGTTTACGGCAGAGGTGCGTTGCGGACACACCTATCCCAGCTTCTTCAATCAGTCGGACGCGGTCACGGCGGCACTTTTTCAGAGCACAAATCGCCTGTCGTTCTTCTTCCGATGGAAACAGGGGAAGATGGTCGTGACCCAGGACTTCACTGCGGATCATAGTGTTCGACCAGGGTCCGTCATCGCAAGCGTGAACGGCATTCCTGCCGCCAATATGTTGCGGCGTCTGCTGCCCCTGGTGCGCGAGACGGGGCGAATGACGCTAAGCGGATTGACCTCTAGCAGGTCCAGGCTGGCTCCGACTACGAAGCCGCCGACATTCTGCTGCCGATGGTCTTTTCGAACTGGACAACTCCATTCCATCTTCCATCACGACTCCAGGGACGAGCCGTGCCAAACATTTGACTGTGGAGGCTGTCTCCTACCAGGAGCGCCGGAACAAAGGTCTGCTCAAACGAGTTGATCCGAAGAGCGGTGACCCCCTGTTTACCCTGCGCTACCTGCCGAACGGTGCCGCGCTCCTGACCATGCCGACCTGGGTGATGTATCAAGGCAAGTGGGATTGGAAGACCTGGCTGAATCCCTCTCTTGACGAGATCGTTGAACGGAAGGCACCAGCCCTGATCGTCGACCTGCGCGGTAATGAGGGCGGCGACTACGTGGGGCATGTCATTCTGGACCGCTTGCAGCAATCCCCATCGGCGCAGAACCCTACGCGCGCCTGGTGCGATACCGCAGAGTTCCGGTCGATCTCGATCCTTACCTGAAGACATGGGACAAGAGCTTTAGGGATTGGGGCGACAGGGCCGTGGAGCTGCCGCAAACCCTGGCCTACTGCACCGTCGATCACGAAATCTGCAGCTAAGTCGACAATCACAGCCGAGTCACTTTTTTCAGCGGCCCGACTTCAGATGCATTGCGGCAGAACTGTTGAGCGCGGCCCGGAGGCTCTCGGTGGCCAGACTGCGCCTTAGAAACGCGCCAAGTACCGTCTAAGGTCAAAGCCCCTGTCAATCCGTTTGTTTACAGGTCTACCGACAGGGTGCACTACGCGTGTTGATCCGCTGCCCAGTAAAAGCGCGCACCAATCCGTAAAAAAAAACTTCTAAGTTGTTTATTAGGTGTCCTATTTATCATTTGCCCCACATGCTGACGAATCGTTCAAGTAAATCGAGGATTTACCTTGCGCCTGAAACAAGTCCTATCTGCAAGCCTCCCATGCTGAGACCTGGCCTCAACCAGGCGTACAATTCTGGTCGTGAGGTGTGCATGACAGGCGCTGCTCGCTTAATTCGGAGAATTCCGCTTCTGGCCACTGCCATTCTCTTTGCTATGACAGTCACCTACGCCTATGCGCAAGAAAATGAGCAATCTATCGCTGCCGACGGAGGCAGCCAGACCCTCCTTCAGAGCATCCATGTACCCCTCATCCCGAACGCCCCCTTTAGCCTCACCCTCTCTACCGAATGGACTCGTCCAATGGCCAACGGTGGCACCTTCACCGTAGTAAACACGCGCGCGATCAAGCGCGATCGTCAGGGCCGCCTCTACGAAGAGCGCTGGCTACTCGCTCCAAAAGGCAGTAATGGTTCATCGCGAATGAACTACATTCAAATTGCCGACCCCACTGCTCGCACCCTTTACAACTGCAGCGTTTTCCGCCACGTCTGCGAGCTGTTAACACTTAGTAGTTCCGAAGCCAGGTTGATCCCACCCAGTCTCTTCAAGTCTGGGCCGCTTCCTGGCGGCAAGGGTAGTATTCTGCACGAGGATCTCGGCGTTCAAACTTTCGCAGGCCTTCCGGTGCACGGCTACCGGGACACAACTACTTTCGATCCCGGTGCTCTTGGAAATGATCTTCCAATGGCTATCATTCGTGAGTTCCGCTACTCTTCCGAGCTGGGTATCAATCTCAGTTCGATGCTCGACAATCCGCAATCCGGTCATCAAGTCTTTACCGTTACCGCCATCAGCACCACAGACCCTGATCCAGCTCTATTTCAGATTCCCATTGGCTACAAAGTAGTGGATCGCCGCAATGCTACAAGTCCCTAGATTTCCGACCGACTCCGGATTGGAACTCGACTGAGAACACGATTAAGTCATGAATAACAGGCGTTTAGATGGCTAGCGTGAACTGCTGAAGACCATCACGAGCGGCTCGCAACTATGGAAATAACGATAATCTTCCAAAACCATTTGAATAAAATATAGAACTCAACCCATTAACTTGGAACCAGCATGGATGCGGGGTGGGCTATGAAGCCGGTTGCTCAGATTGCTTTGTGTTGAGGCCTTTGCTGAACCAGGGGTACATGAGCGGGAGGACGTACAACGTGAGGATAGTCGCGGTGATGAGGCCGCCAATGACGACAGTCGCAAGTGGTCGTTCTATTTCAGCTCCCCGCGATGTAGAAAGCGCCATGGGAATGAACCCAAGGCTTGCGACCAAAGCCGTAATCAGGACGGGCCGCAGCCGGTCGGAAGCTCCCTGGTGAATGGCTTCTTCGGTCTCCTTGCCTGCTTCCCGCAAGGAGTTGATGTGGCTAACCATGACCACGCCGTTCAACACGGCGATACCGAATAGAGCAATGAAGCCGACACAGGCTGAGAGGTTCAGGTTGATGCCGCGCAGCCAAAGGGCAGCCACGCCGCCCACAAGCGCTAGAGGCACGATGGAGAGGATGAGGAACATTTGTCTTGCGTTCTGGAACGTCGCATAGAGCAGCGCCGAGATGATGAGGAGCGAAACCGGAAATACGATGAGCAGACGCTGCTGTGCGCGCTGCTGGTTCTCGTACTGCCCGCCCCACTCCAGCCGATAGCCTGGCGGTAAAGTCATTTTCTGCGTGACTGCAAGTTTGCACTCCTTGACGAAGCCGCCGAGGTCGCGTCCGCTGACGTTACTCATCACGACGGCTCGTCGATGCGCCTGCTCGCGATTGATCAGGATGGGGCCGCCAACGGTTGTGACTTCGGCGATCTGATCGAGCCTCACAAGTTCCCCTTGTGGCGCTTTGATCTGCAGGGATCGCAGTCGTTCCGGATCGTTGCGTAATGTCGCGGGCAGGCGAATCGCGATAGGGAATCGCTCTTCGCCAAGCAGCATTTCAGAAACTTGTTTCGATCCGTAAAGCGTTTCGATCACTTCCTGCACGTCGGAGACGTTAACGCCATATCGTGCGGCCGCGCGGCGGTCAATTCGTATTTGCAGCTCCTGCGCGCCTGAGATGATCTCCATCTGCGTCTCGGAAGCCCCCGGGACGGTCGAGATGATCTTTTCAGCGGAGTGGGCCATCTGTTCGAGCACGTCAAGATCTTCGCCAAAAATCTTCAAAGCAACATCCCCTCGCGTGCCGGTGATGGTCTCATCCATGCGCATCTGCATGGGTTGCGTGATCTCGTAGGTGACACCAGGAATCTTATCGAGCGACTTCTGCAGATCCTCGGTAAACTTCTGCTTATCTTTAGCGTTCGCGTCTTGGAGCTTGGGTGTAAAGCTCAGATAGGAATCCGATTCGTATTCGCCCATCGCCTCGGTGGCGAGGTCGGGCCGGCCGAGCTTGGTCACGACGGTGGTCACATCGGTCTTTGACTTGATTGTCTTCTCGATCTCGTTGCCGATAGCGACGGACTCTGTCAGCGCGATACCGGGCAGGCGCTTTGACGTAACGACCATGGAGCCTTCGTCGAGCGTTGGCATGAACTCTGTGCCGATGAACTTCAGCGATCCCAGCGCCACAACTATCAAGACAATGGACGCGATAAGAATCGGTTTGCGGTAGCGCTCACTCTTTCCCAACGAGCGGCCATACGCATGGCGCAGTCGGTCGAACCAGCTAGGCTTTTCGTGCTTCGCAGCCTTCTCTCTGCTAGCAAGGCTTTTCGCCTTGTGGCGCAACGCGACGGTGCAGAGGGTCGGAACCACAAAGAGCGCGAGCAGCAACGAGCCGGTAAGTGCGGACACGACGGTTACAGCCATGGGACGGAACATACGACCTTCCAGGCTTTGCAGCGTGAGTACTGGAAGGTAGACCGCGATGATGATGAGAACGCCAAAGATGACCGGGCGGGAGACCTCATGAGCTGCCTCGCGAACGATATCGAGAAGGGGCTTATTCGTGTCGCCATTCTCCAGGCGATGCATGCAGTTCTCCGTCATGACGACCGAGCCGTCCACGATGGTTCCGAAGTCAATCGCACCCAGGCTCATCAAATTTACCGAGATGCCGAAGAGGTCCATCCCGATAAAGCCAAAGAGGAGAGACAGCGGAATGGTGACAGCGACGACCAGAGCGGCGCGCCAGTCTCCGAGGAAGACAAGAAGTATGACGATGACGAGGACGGCGGCTTCGATCAGGTTGCGTCGGACGGTGTCTGTAGTCGCATTGATTACATCAGACTGGTCGTAGAAGGGAATGATCTTCGCCCCACCTGGGAGCTTCAGGCCGGCGATCTTCTGCTTAATCTGCTTGATGATCTTCTGGCCGTTCTCGCCACGCAGGATGATGACCATGCCGGAGACGGTCTCGCCCTGTCCGTTGCGCATGACGGCACCATGCCGCGGCAGCGCAGCCGTATCGATGGTCGCCACCTGCTTGAGCAGCACGGGCACACCCTGGTTGGTCGAGACAACGATGTCGCCGAGATCATCAATGTTCTCCACGCGGCCAAGTCCGCGAACGGTATATTGCTGCTCGGCATGTTCGATGTAGCTGCCGCCGAAGTTCGCGTTGTTGTTGGTCACAGCGGAGACGAGATCGTGCAGCGTGAGCTTGAAGCGGCGCAGGCTTTCCGGATCGACCTCAATGGTGTACTGCTTGGTCTCTCCACCCCAGGAGTTGATCTCGCTGACGCCGGGAACTGTAAGTAGAGCGTAGCGGATGACCCAATCATGAAGAGTCTTGATCTGCATCAGCGACATCTTTGGTGCGGAGACGGTGTACTGGTAGACCTCACCGAAGGCGGTAGACATGGGGTTCATCTGCGGCTGCAGCCCCGCAGGGATGCGGCTTTGAACCTGGTTGATCCGCTCCGCGACGAGCTGCCGGACGAGGTACTTATCCATGGAGTCGTCAAAGATTATGGTGACCATGGAGAGGTCGAGCTTGGAAGTGGAGCGCACCATCTGCAGCTTCGGCATACCCATCATCGAAGTTTCAATAGGGTAGGTGACGAGTTGCTCAACCTCGACAGGAGACATGCCCGGGCACTGCACGGTCACGACCACCTGGTTGTTGGTGAGGTCGGGAAAAGCCTCCAATGGAAGCCGGAGCATGACCGTAATGCCCCCAATGATGAGCACAACCAGGAGCGCAATGACGAGCCACCGATTCGATAGGAAGAAGTCGACGAGCTTGTGCATGGTTAGCCGTCACCCATCGTGCTCTTCAACATCTCGGACTTGACCATGAAGGCGCCACTGACGACGATTCTGTCACCCGGCTGCAGGCCTTCTACAATCTCAGCTTTCCCCATGGAGCGCGTTCCCGTTGTCACGGTGCGGGCCTGGAAGGTAGCTCCATCCCTGGTCAGGAAGACGACGGGCATGCCGTTGATATTTTGCATCGCTTCTTCAGGGACGAACACGGCATTCCGGGTTTCAGGTTCCGCAATGTGGGCGGAGGCGAACATCCCGGGCCGCAGCTTTGTGCCGGGATTTGGCACGACGACACGTACGGGAAGCGTGCGCGTCTCAGGGTCGAGCGTGTCACCGATCATGGCCACCCTGCCGTGAAACACCTGGTTTGGAAAGCCTGCCGTCAATACATCCGCTGCCGCCCCTTGGCGAACAAGCGCGAGGTCCTGCTGATTGACCGCCGCGGTGATCCAAACCGTAGAGAGGTTTGAAATCTCAAAAGCGACAAAGCCGGTATCTACAACCTGTCCAACACTGATGTTGCGTGTGATGACCACACCGTCGATCGGGGAGCGG
>CAHJWN010000071.1 GCA_903642265.1 Acidobacteriaceae bacterium
ATCTATCCAGACGTTGACCTCACTCATACACTCGGCTACACTTGTAGAGTTTGGCGCTGCAATCAGGATCATTCTGATTACAAGCCGATAAGTCCCACGGCGGCAACCAGGCGGTTGCGTTCCGGATTCAATTTAGGGGCCGGTCGGCACGATAGTCTCCCAGGCAACAATTTATGAAGGAAGCGCCGGCTGCACTCTGCCCCGCTTGAGGTTTCGTTATGTACGCAGTGATTCGCACAGGTGGTAAACAGTACCGCGTCGCTCCAGGCGACACGCTCAAGATCGAGCGCACGGCCCACGAAGACGGCAAGATCGAGTTTTCAGAAGTTCTCGCATTCTCCGGTGAAGAAGGCAAGTTCGAGTCCGAACTCGGCGGCGCAAAAGTCACCGCCGAAGTGCTTGGCGAAGGTCGCGGCAGCAAGATCCTTGTCTTCAAGCTGAAGCGCAAAAAGCAGTACAAGAAGATGCAGGGCCATCGCCAGAACTTCGTCGAGGTCAAGATCAACGAGATCCTCGTCAACGGCCAGTCCTACAAAGCTTAGTCAGAACGGTCAGAGTCACAGCTTGGAACAGTCTGCGTGATGCAAGAGTTCCGATCCTGATGCAAGAGTTTCCGCCTCTAGGGCAAGAGTTCTGCTTCTGATTCAAGAGTTTCGCTTTTGTAGTGTTAGGGCACGGCTTCAGCCGTGTCGTAAGTAGCTAGTTCGAACGGCGGCTTTAGCCGCTGAGGTACGATCTAAATTCAAAGCGCACAGACCATAGTCGGCGCGGAAGAGGCACACAGTGGCACATAAAAAAGGACTTGGCTCCTCCAAAAACGGTCGCGACTCAAACGCCCAGCGCCTTGGCGTCAAGGTATTCGGCGGCCAGGCGATCCTCGGCGGCGGCATCATCGTTCGTCAGCGTGGTACACCATTGAAGCCCGGCCTAAATGTCGGTCGTGGAAAAGACGACACACTCTTCGCTAAGATCTCCGGCGTAGTGCGCTTTCAGGACCGTGGCCAGAACGGCCGCTTCGTAATCGTCGATCCAGCAGAAGTCACCGCCGTCCCCGCATAGTCTCCACCCACACTCTAAGATTCCCTATCACCCACAATTCCGGGTGCCCCACCTTCGCGACAGCAATACCGTCGCTAAGGTGGGCATTTGTGCTCCGCACGAACCGCTCTCCCTATAAGGTCCCGGACACCCAAACTCCGCCCACCTGAATCCTTGCCCACCAAATCTCCTGGCACCCACAACTCCGGGTGCCCCATCTTCGCGACAGCAATACCGTCGCTAAGGTGGGCATTCGTGCTCCGCACGAAGCGCTCTCCCACCAATCCGCGGCCACCCATACCCGCCCGTCTCGAAGCCTCACCATCCTCGAGGCGGCACTCGTGCTCCGCACGAACTACTGATCACCACTGCCCATCACGGATGTCGCAACGGGCTTTCCTTTTGCATCGACTGAGATCCTGGCAGCCGGCGTATGGTGATCGTGTGGAAACAGCACCACCCACTTCTCTGGAATAGCCCGGCTCAAAAACCGCTTCCGTTCCGCAATACACCGCACCGGGTCAAGATCAAACCCGAGGACCCACGTCGGATCGACATGGTGCGCTGTCGGGATCAGGTCACCAACATAGCAAGCGTGCTCGCCGCCCGATTCGATATGGACACCCAGCATCTGTGCCGTATGCCCGGGAAACTCCTCCACTGAGATTCCCGACACGATCTCCGGATCCTCGCGAATGCCATCGGTCGTCAGGAGCGTCATCTGGCCCGACGCAATCAACGGATCATAATTTGGTGAGAGGTAGCTCACCCTGTCGCGATCAAGCTGTAAGTGTCCATGCGCGACCTCGCCTGCGTGGGCAAAGTACCGTGCATTTGGAAACGTTTGCATCACCGAACCATCCTCAAGCAGGGTAGTGTTCCAGCCACAATGGTCAAAATGCAGATGCGTGTTGATCACGACGTCGATCTCTTCCGGCCGGATCCCCGCAGCCGAAAGCGATGCCGGCAGCAGTTCCTGGTTCTGGTGAATCGCGCGCATCTTTGCCGGCTGTTTGTTGCCGATTCCCGTCTCGATCAGCACCGTGTGCTTTCCCGTTCGCACAATCGTCGAGTTCAGGCCAAGCAGGATGCGGTTCAGTTCATCCGCGGGCGTCCGTTTCGACCACAGTGTCTTCGGCACCACGCCAAACATCGCCCCACCGTCGAGCAGGTAGGTTCCGTCCGTGCACAGCGTCAGTTCAAAGTCGCCCAAAGTGATGCGCCCGCGCACCAGGTCGCCGTCGCCCGCCTGGGACGCTGGATGCAGCAATATATCCTGACGCAACTCCGGCGGCATCGCTTGTCTCCCTTGCACGCAGAATAGCGCACCTGCAAGCTTGGGGTCATAGGCGAATCAGCGAGGTTAGGCCTGCGGCTGCAGCAGCGCTTCCGCAATCGCATCCACTGCGACGGGGTTCAAGTCATAGCCCGACGCCGCCGAAAGGATTGCAGTTGCGTCACCGCTTAGCGGAATGCGCTTGCCCTGGAAACACTGTCGGCAAAGCACAGGTCGCCCCTGCGTCGGCTTGAAAGGCACCGTCGTTTCGATATGACACTCTGAGCACTCGGTTCGAGTCTCCGTTCGCATTACCCCAGTACCTGGAGATCCGTCCGGCCGTGCGCCCAAAGTAGTGCGCTTTGCCTTGCAGGGCTTGCATCGCTTGGGGTCGTTTTTGAATTGTTTGTCGAGAAAAAAGATCTGCTCACCCGCCGTAAAGACGAATTGGGAGCGGCAGTCTACACAGGTTAGGAGACGATCATGAAACTCTGATTGCATCGCATTTCTCCAGTTCATGCAGGGAAAAAGGATGATCACCCGTGACGCCATGGCAGTGGCAAAGCACAAGCGGTCAAGCTTATAGAAGCTGTTTTAATTAGCTGGCCCGGGAACTGCTGATCTTAATGCGACGCGGCAGAGGGAGAGAGTGCCGGTCAAAGCTCGCGAAAGGGAGGGATCGCGAGATGAGTTAGAGGAGGCCGCCGCTCGTACGTCTTCTGCTGGCCCTTGCTACGGCTGGGACGTTGTACGGCGGCCTTCCACATATTGAGAGAACTGGACTAGTCCTGTTCTTTGCGTACCTTCTTGCGATTGCGTTTGCGGGCTAGTGCTTCCTTTACCCGCTTCTTCTCACCCGGCTTCAAGTAAAAAGAGTGACGCTTTACTTCCTTGATAATGTCTTCCGTCTGAACCTTGCGCTTGAACCGGCGAAGTGCGTTCTCAAGAGGTTCTCCCTCTTGAACACGAATCTCTGCCATGGGTAATACACCTCCAAACCTTCCCTGAAGGGGGTTATATCTTAGGATAACTCGCTTTACTACAGAAATAATGCTGGAGAGTATTGTTTTCTACCACAAAGACATGTACGAGACGAACCTACCGTCCCCCGCCCGACATTTTAGACACTTCCGTCCTCCAGAAGCCCCATCCGCCGCCCAAACGCACTGCGCTGCCGATAGGATTGGCACATGATCCGTTCGTACCAGGGAATCTCGCCAGCAATCCCCACAACCTGCTATGTCGACGTCTCCGCCCAAATTATTGGCGATGTCATACTTGGCGAACACGCCAGCGTTTGGATGAATGCAGTCATTCGGGGCGACGTCAACGCCATACGAATCGGAGCACGTTCTAACGTCCAGGACTGTGCGGTGCTGCATGGAATGAGGCATTTATACCCGGTCATTGTTGGCGAGATGGTAACTATCGGCCATAATGCGACCGTTCATGGCTGCGTCCTTGAAGACACAGTCCTGGTAGGTATTGGCGCAACCATTCTGAACAACGCTCGTATCGGAGAGGGTTCCATCATAGCCGCCGGTGCCGTGATCCCCGAGCACACCATCATCCCACCCAACTCACTCGTGGCTGGCGTTCCGGGCAGGATTCGTCGAACCCTGCAGTCTGAAGACCGTGAAATGATCCTGAAATACGCTCAGAACTATCTTGATTACACCAGAATCTATCTTGCCGAAACTGCTGCACCTACAAACCGCTGAACGTCGGGCACTTGGATCCTGGCACCGTAATAAGCGAACCTTCAGCATTTGGCCAGTACGAACCATATCAGTCAACAGCAATGTGCAAATGTTCCACGTGGAACATTGTAAGATGCGGGGCGTGTTCCACGCGCTCGCGCCGTGTCTGGATCAGGCGCCGGCCCGGCAGCCTTGACCGGTTCGATAGACTAGAACTCTTATGTCGACCTTAAAAGCTGTACGCGGCACCCGGGACCTGCTCCCGCCCGAAACTGCACTTTGGAACCGCGTTGAAGCCACTGTCCGCGCCGTATTTGCCCGCTACGCCTTCGGAGAAATCCGCACCCCCATTTTCGAAGACACCCAGCTCTTCGTTCGCGGAGTTGGCGAAGAAACCGATGTCGTCTCGAAAGAGATGTACACCTGGGAAGATCGCGCCCGCGCCGCGAGCGAGAAGGCACAGTCGCTCACCTTGCGTCCCGAGAATACTGCCGGTGTGGTTCGCAGCTACATCGAGCACAAGCTGGGCGACACCGGGATGCTGCAGAAACTCTTCTACATCGGCCCGCAATTTCGCCGGGAACGCCCGCAGAGAGGCCGCTACCGCCAGTTCTGGCAGATCGGCGCCGAGGTCTTAGGGCCGCAATCATCAGGCGCAGAATCACCGCTGCGCGATGCCGAAGTGCTTGAAATGCTGGCTACTTTGCTGGATGAGCTTGGAATCCCGCGCGCGGCAGAGGCAAACGGCAACACCGGCTGGAAACTGTCGCTGAACTCCGTTGGCTCTGCAACCGATCGTCCGCGCTACATAAATGCACTAAAAGCGGCTTTAGAACCGGTAAAAAGCACGCTCTGCGAGGACTGCCAGCGGCGTTCGGAGACTAATCCGCTACGCGTTCTGGACTGCAAAGTGCCGGAAGATCAGCCAATTATCGACAATCTGCCGAAGATTGCCGACTTCCTTGATGAAGCGTCAACCGCCCATTTCATGCAGGTCCGTGCCGCTCTCGATGCTTGCGATGTGCCGTATGTCATTGATCCCAGGCTGGTTCGAGGACTCGACTACTACACCCGCACAACCTTCGAATTTACCGCTGCATCAGGCCTCGGTACCCAGAATGCACTGCTCGGTGGCGGTCGCTATGACGGCCTGAGCGAGATGCTTGGAGGGCCAAAAGCTCCAGGGATTGGCTTCGCTATTGGCGAAGATCGCCTGATCCTGACCCTGCAGGCGCTTGCCGAGGCAGCATCTAAACCGCTCATTAGTGACAAGTTAGACGCGTTCATCGCGCCGATGGGAATAGACCAGAACGCCGCCGCACTGATGCTCGCCAAGGAGCTTCGTGCCGAGGGCCTTTCAGTGGAAGTGGGCGACGGCAGCTTTCGTTTGAAGAAATCCTTCGAGCTTGCTGACAAGCTCGCGCGCCAGATCATCATCCTCGGCGAGGATGAGCTTTCAACCGGCTTCATGACAGTGAAGACTTTTGCCAATGGTGATCAGTTGAAGGTCGCTCGTGCAGACCTTGCAGCCAAGCTGCGAGGTTGAGGTCACAAGATCGGCTTATTGCCGTTGGTAGACGGTTGGCCCTTTGAAAAGATCGAGTGGCCCGACGATAACGGCACCAATGACCGCGCCTATTGCTGCGCCGCCACCGGCATAAGACGCTTTGTCGTTCTTGAACAAAGCATCGTTCGTACCCGCTGAAATGCCCAGTCCAATGCCTACGCCTATTCCTGCTCCTATCCCCGCGCCGGCACCGTAAGAGAGACCGTAACGGGTGAGCTTAACGGATTTCACTTCGGCGCGTGGAAAGGTGTAGCGGCCACACATGAGTGCTGTATCGTCTACGGAAAGCAGGTAGCAGGTGTGGCTCATATGGTCTGCGGAGACGTGCAGGCGCGTGTGAATGGGCAGAGCTCTCACATGATCCCAGTTAGAGCCGGCCGCTGGAGACTGCGCCAAAATGGGAAAAGCGCAGAAGACCAGTGTGCATGCAGCTGCGAGGAACAAGCGAATGAATTGCGGCAAGACATGGAAGGATGTAGCGGAACGCACGTTGGCGGACAAATGACTGTGTGAGACGGGTCGCATCTTCTACCTCAACGGTGAAGCGGATTTCCGAAGCTCGGTGGGGTTGCGTTTTCCGGATGATCGATAGTGTAGGGCAGAATGCGAGCGTTACGTTTTATTTTCCCTAGATGCTCAAGCCCAGCCTTGTGACGACCTACCTACTGACGTTTTAAACGAAGGTGATTGCCGACAGACACACACAGCCCACGTCTGAAAGATCAAAACGTGGGCCTTCTACTTCTTCGCTGACTGGCCTGGCTGCGCCATCCATCTGCTGCGCTAAGCTGGCAAATCCGTACAATAGAAGCACTGTGACACTCGACTTTCTAGGCAAGCTGCAACGTACGAATATGTGCGGAGATCTCCGCGCGACCGATGCTGGCAACAGTGTGGTTTTGATGGGCTGGGTGAACCGGCGGCGCGACCATGGCAACCTAATCTTTCTCGATCTGAGGGACCGGTCGGGCATTACGCAGATCGTGCTCGATAAAGAGAAGTGCCCCGATGCGCACGCGAAGGCGGAGACGGCCCGGCCGGAGTATGTGGTTGCGGTGAAGGGCGCTGTGCGCAGGCGTGCAGATGGTCTTGAAAACCCGAATATGCCGACCGGCGAGATTGAGATTGTGGCTGCGGAATTGCTGCTGTTGAACGAGGCGAAGACGCCTCCGTTTTCACCCGCTGATGAGGCGATTGCGAATGAAGAAGTGCGACTGAAGTACCGCTACATCGACCTGCGCCGGGTGGAGATGCAACACAACTTCGCGCTGCGGAGTCGCGTCGCGATGGCAATACGCAACTACCTGGTTGCGGAAGGCTTTCTGGAGATTGAGACGCCATTTATGACGCGGTCTACTCCGGAGGGTGCGCGTGATTACCTGGTTCCGAGCCGCGTGCACGGCGGGCAGTTTTATGCGCTTCCGCAGTCACCGCAAATTTTTAAGCAGATTCTGATGATCTCGGGCTTTGACAAGTATTTTCAGATTGCACGATGCTTTCGCGATGAGGACCTTCGCGCAGACAGGCAGCCGGAGTTCACACAGATCGATCTTGAGACGACCTTTCCGCAGCAGGAGCTGATCTTCGGATTTGTGGAAGGGTTTCTGAAGGCGGCCTTTGCGACGGCGGGGGTTACGCTCTCCGGCAACTTTGTGCAGATGACGTACGACGAGGCGATCAGGAACTATGGAATAGATAAGCCGGATATGCGGCTGCCGGCGATGGTTTCGCTTACAGATGAGCTGACGCCCGAACTGCGCGAGACGCTGAAGATTGAGCAGGCGCTGCCGGTGCTGGGCTTTGTCATTCCGTCGGTTGGGGAGTTGAGTGGCACGGCGCGAAAGTCGTTGCTGTCAGAGATTCGTGGCGGTTTTGGAGATTGTGGACTGGACTTTCTCGACGTTGCGCGGCTGAAGACGAACGAGGCGTTCGCCTCGCTGGCTGAGGTGATCGAGGCCAAGATGAAGGGCGATGGTGGCCCCTCCCACGTCTCAGAATCGAGACATGGGGCACCCACGTCTTCGCCTGTAATTGGCCTGACTTCTGAGTCGGATTTGCTGATCGTGATTACGCCGAAGCTGGGTACGCCGGCGATGTGGAACTACGATCCGCAGTGGATCTACAAGCGCGTTGGCGCGCTACGATTGCAGCTGGCGCAGAAGTTCGCGGATAAGCACAAGCTCTTTGAGAAGACGGGTACCGAGGCGGACTTCAAGTTTCTCTGGGTCACGGACTTTCCCATGTACGAGTGGGACGAAGAGAAGAAGGTCTGGAACGCGGCGCATCATCCGTTTACGTCGCCGCATGAAGAGGACATCAAGGCTGGGCGGTTGACGAACGATAAAGGTGCGGTGCGGGCGCTGGCCTACGACGTTGTGCTGAACGGCACGGAGCTTGGGTCAGGCTCGATTCGTATTCACAGGCAGGATGTGCAGGCGGAGATCTTCCGGTCGCTGGGCATGACGGACGCCGAAGCGAAGGAACGCTTTGGGTTTTTCCTCGATGCGCTGGAGTATGGGACGCCACCGCATGGCGGGATTGCGCTGGGGCTCGACAGGATTGTGATGATCCTTGCAGGTGCGACAAGTCTGCGCGAGGTGATCGCGTTCCCGAAGACGGCGAAGGCAATCGACTTGATGGTGGATGCTCCGACGCCGGTGAGCGAGCAGCAGTTGAAGGAGCTGAGCCTGCGAGTTGCGGGCCGGAGCTGAGACTATAGCAAGCCTGGCGACAACGAAGTGCCTTTCGAGTTCGTCGGAGTTGTGGTGCTTGTATAGAAGCTGCTTGCAGCAGGGTGAGTTGGTTTGTGCTGTGACCCTAAATAGATCGACAGCAACCGGATCAAAAAGAAGGCTCCTGCGCGCACGTCAGCGGGAGATAAGGATGCATCGCTTCTGAGTGCGCACAAACGCTTTATCGTCTGCTGTCTCAGCGACTGCCTCGGCCGCAGAGCCACAAGGAATGACCCCGTTGGTGGCCAGCGTTTCGGCAAACCCTCGCTGTTTAACTTGCTCGTACAAATCGTTGCGGAGGAAAAGCGTTTTCCCTCTGATCTGAACTTCGCCGTAGCCATCGAGAGCGTGAGGCGCGTAAAGGCCATCGAGCCTAGCCCAGTAGAAGTTTGTCTGGATCACGTCTGGATCATGTGCCGCAACATAAGCCAGCGTACCAGCCAGGCCCGAGTGCGCAAGCGCCGGATTCGCGAGCATTGCGGAGTCCATGATGTTGAGCTTTTCGCAGCAGAGTGCGGATCCACCTACATCTGGAATGAAGACCGATAAGGTGTCCTTTTGCAGGATGCGGCGCAGCTCGTCGTTGGCGAGCCCGCTTCTTTCTATCGGACCAAACGGGACGGAGTGAAAGGCCGTGATCTTTGCTTCAGCAATCCAGACGATCGCCTGGAACATTATGATCGACAGAACTACCGGTTGAAGACGGAACCTGGTCTGCGGAAGTAACCTGCCTGACGCTGCAACCAGGGCGATGATGAAGAACGGAAGAAAGCCCATATGCATGCGGCCAATGTGACCCCAGTTCCTGCCGACTGCGAGGGCGATCAGAAGTCCACCCGTGATCATGGAAACAAGAACAGGCGACAGGGTCGGCGATTTGGATTCCTGGATTGAACGCCTTGACCCAAGCCGTGCGGCGACAATCAAAACGATGAGCGTGATCAGCGGGACTGCAAGAACGATCGCAAATTCAGAAAGCGCATTCCCGCGGCTGAGAAGCTGTCGGTGAAGTCCGGGATTGCTGTAGGGCGGCCATTGCTTTGCGAAGACCGTATTCGGCATCCACAAGCCGAATGTCATGTGGCGCCAAGCCTCAGTCAAGCCGAAGAACATCACGTCGGCAACCGCAAGCAGAGTGATGCCGAGCTTGCGCCGGGTCGCCAGAAAAATACCGACATACAGGAAGACAATCAAGCCTGGTGCCTCAAAGCGCGTAAGCAGCAAGGCGAAGGACGTTACCGCGGCAGCCGACCATCGCAGCACCGAACCCATCTCATCATTGAGCAGTATTTCAGTAAGTATGAGGACAAGAAGCGTGTAGAGGTTCATCTCCATACCGTTGATGACTTCGCGAAAGGGTGTAATCAGCAACGCGAAGAGGACGATCGCCAGGTAACGCAGTTCTGCATTCAGGAAACGTTTTGTCAGCCGAGCGAAAACGAGGATTGAAAGTGCAAATGCGATGACCGAAGCTATCTTGCTCGACACCAGCATAGCGTCTACGGTGTGGCTGACGTTATCGAGCATTGCCAGGATCAGCATCCATAACATTGAGGAGAAACCCTCAACTGTCTCTGAGAACGGAGTCAGCGCAAAGCGTCCAGTTTCGTGGAAGGTGCGTGAGAAGGCGGCAGTGATGGCGCCATCATCCCAACCTTGACGCAGATGTAACAGCGCTGCGGCGATAGCAGTAAGCGGCGCGATGACGCAGGCGGTGTAGCAGAGGATCCTAATGACCGGTGCGAAATTGGAGTGAGCCACAGGCGTACGCAGGTCGGCTTCTCTTCCAGTAGATACTTCAGATTTTGGCAGCATAGAAGCTCCAATGAATTTACGGTGCAGTGCTTGGGATTTGGTGAGCAGGGGGCAGGTTGCGGGAAGCGCCTTGGGATCCGTCTTTCCGCTCTATACTAACCCACCGTCTAAGGAAGTCGCTGAGGCGACATTCGCGCGTTCCGGTTGGAGCAGTGGTCTGACTTCTCGGGATTGTGACGGACCAGGAGTTGTCACTGTGGCCGTTACGGCTGAAACGTAGATTCCTTTCGGAATGAGAACAATGATTCTCAGAAGACAGTTTCAGCGTGATGTCTTTGCGAGCTTGTGTTCGAGGTCTGGGACAAGGCTGGCCTGGAGTGCGGGTTCGACGGTGCGGGCGGCATCCAGTGCGGCTTCGTAGTGGGTATGGGCTTCGGCGGTTTTGCCTTTTGCGAGCAGAACATCGCCGAGAGCGGTCTGTGCTGCGGCAGACTGCGGCGCGAGACTTACTGCCTGCTGAGTCAGTAACAGCGCGGCATCCGTATTGCCTGACCAAAGCGCGGTGAGGCCCTTCTGGGTGTGGTCGAGTGCGCTTGCGAGTGGCACGGGGAAGGTGCCATCGTAGACGAAGAGGCCATGCTGGATGATGGCTGTCGGCTTTACGTTGCGAAAGCTGTCATAGGGGTTCAGCGCACCCTGGCCGTACTCGATGCCTTGCAGGTCGCTGTCGGAGATGAAGACGGTGCCGTTGATTACCGGAGGCACATCCATGGGCAGTCTTATCCACTGCGTTGTCTCTGTAGTCGGCAGGCGCTTGCAGGTGATGCCGTAGTCGGCCGGTTCGACGACGCCATCGACGAAGTAGGCGAACCAGCAGTTGGTGATGTGGTGCTCGTCGATATAAGTCTTCATCTCTTTAAGCTGCTGACCCCAGTCGGTGTTGGCGTCGCTGAGGTATTTGTGAACGTTGTCGGATCCGCCCCAGGCCTCGTTGCCATAACCCATGTAGCCGGGTGCGGAGTGAAGCGACGTGGCGATCTGGAAGATCAGCAGGAAGGCGAGTGGAGCGGCGAAGCGTGGGTTGCGATTGTAGAAGGCGAGTGCGGCGGCTGCGGCGAGGATGTAGAGAAACGGGTAGATCGGCAGCAGGTGGCGCAGGCCAATGTTCATGTTGGAGTGCATGGCGACCGCGAGGTACACCACGACGGGAACAAGGAGGACGGCGAGTTCCATCGGCTTCCATTTAGTGCGTCGCCATGCAAGGGGCACAAGGCAGAGCAGCAGGAGCAGCGGCAGCGTGGATTTGATCAGGAAGGCGGCAGGGAAGTACATCCAGTTGCCGCGGCGGTAGACGTGTCCAAAGAAGTAGCTGTTGTCGTCGTCTTCGGTGATCTTGGTGTTGGCGAGGCCCCAGATGTATGCCTCGGGCAGCAGATGATGCTTGGCAACGATGGCGAGATGGGCGGCGTCGCCGGGGTTGGGCACCCTCGGTAAATATTGGGCAAGCGGTGGGTGCATGTCGAGCCCCGAGTCGTTGGGTGCGACGCTGTACCGGAACCCATAGAACGACCAGAGGATGGCATAGGCCATGATCGCGACGGCAAGCAGCGCGATGAACCTGCGGCCAAGCAGGCGAAGACTACGTTGACTGATCGCCTCGCTGATTGCGATCAGCAGCAGCATAGGCCAGACGAAGAGGCCAGTAAACTTCGCAACGACAGCAAGGCCGATGGCGATGCCGGTGAGGAGAAGTCTGCCGACACTGGGCTGCTTCGCATACCGATACCACGCATAGATGGAGGCGAGCAGGAGGCAGGCGCTGCCGACGTCGGTGGTGACGAGCGCGCCATGGGCGAGGAAGTTCGGGTCGAAGACGAAGAGGGCAAGGCCGAAGAGCGCGGCGAGTGAGCCGAAGAACTCTTGTGTGAACAGGTAGAGCAGCAAGCCGAGTGCAAGGGTGAACACCATACAGGCCATGCGCGCGGGAAACAGGATGCGGTCGTAGCCGTTGTGGACGAGGAAGCTGCGGCCATCGAGGAAGGCCTCGGTCTGCTCGGTGCGTTCCTGGTTGGGGGGAACGAAGAGCGGCGGGTGAAGCAGTGGCACGGCAGCAACAAGCTTGATGAACGGTGGGACCTCGGGGTTCAGGCGGTAGTCGGCCCGCTTCCAGATGGTGTAGCCGTCGAAGAGGTGATGGCCTTCATCCCAGGTAACCGAGGTGACCAGGCTGAGATGGATGAGCTGGATCGCCATCAGCAACAGCAGCACGACGGCGATGAGGTGCGAGTGCACTTTCTTGATCTGAAAGGCCATCCCTCTATGTTTGCTGATCGTCATGAGTGTGTAGGAACGTGCGTTTAGCTTAGATCGAGAATGGCTTGGCGACTACCTCAGCGGATCAACTTGGGTTGTGATGGCGCAGGAATGGCTACCTGAGGGCGCGCCAGCCGATGTCGCGGCGGTACTGCATGCCTTCAAAGTTGATCCCGGCAAGACGCGCATAGGCGAGGTCGAGCGCGCTGCGGAGGTCGGCGGCGTAAGCGGTGACACCGAGGACGCGGCCGCCCGCCGTGACCACGTTTTGATCCGCAAGTGCGGTGCCGGAGTGGAAGACTATGACGCTTGAAGAGTCGAGCGCTGCGTCGAGGCCGGCGATGACTTTGCCGCCGGAATAGCTGCCGGGATAGCCTTCGCTGGCGGCGATGACACAGACGCTCGCTCCTGGCTTCATCGCGATTCTGAGTTGGTTGGCGGTGCCGTCAACTGAAGCGTTGAAGATGTCGAGAATGTCGGTATCGAGCCGCAGCATGAGCGCCTGCGTTTCGGGATCACCGAAGCGGGTATTGAATTCGAGCACCATAGGCGTGACCATTTTGCCGTCGAACAGAATGCGGGAATTCTGGGCTCCGCTCAAAACGAGGGCGTCTCGTAGAGGACCACCATGTTGCGGCACGAGCATGATGCCGCAAAAGAGGACGCCTTTGAATGGGGTGCCGGCAGCGTTCATGCCGTCGACGACGCGTTGGGCCACGTTCCTGGTGAGCCAATCCCGCATGGTGTCGGACAGAAGCGCATCGGTCGAGTAGGCGCCCATACCGCCCGTGTTAGGCCCGGTGTCGCCTTCACCGATGCGTTTATGGTCTTGGGCGGCTGCGAGCGGGACGGCGTGGGTACCATCGCAGACAGCGAAGAAGGAGAGTTCTTCGCCCACGAGGAACTCTTCGAGGACGACTTGATCGACCTTCGCACCGAGGAGTGAGCCGGAGAACATCTCTGCTGCGGCTTGCTCGGCTTCGCGTTTGCTGGCGCAGATGACGACGCCTTTACCGGCGGCGAGCCCATCAGCTTTGACAACGAGTGGGGCGGTGAAGTCTTTTAGAGCGGCATTGACCTCTACGAGCGATGTGCAGACGGAGTATGCGGCGGTGGGGATGCCGTTGGCTCGCATAAAGTCTTTCGCGAAGGCCTTGCTGGTCTCGAGCATGGCTGCGGCTTTGGAGGGACCAAAGACGTGGAAATCGTGGCGCTCGAGTTCGTCGACAAGGCCCATCGCGAGCGGAACTTCCGGGCCAATCACGATGAGGTCTGGCTGTTCGGCTAGAGCAAGCTTCAGCATGGCATCGAGGCTGGCGGTGTCTTCTCTAATCTCGACAGCCGTGCAGCGGACCGGGATGGAGCAGGTTGCTGCCCACCGGGCGATGCCGCCATTGCCGGGGGCGACGACGAGTTCTGTGACGCGAGGCGAACGTGCGATGGCCCATGCAAGCGCATGCTCACGGCCGCCCGCTCCAAATACCAACACCTTCATGCGTCGGGTCTCTCCAGCAGCAATTCTATTTGGTAAGAGGGAGGATACGGATTTCGCGGGCCACTTCAGGGGTAATTTCGATAGGGGTGACGGAGCGGCCGACGCGTACGGAGTAGCAGTCTGCGGAATCGCTCTTGGCGACGCGCAGCCGCGTGCCGGGGGTCATGCCGCTGGCCTGGAGCGACCGCAGCGTGGGTGCATCGTGATCGGAGATGCTGTCCACGATGAACATGCCGCCGCTGTGGGCCTCGGTGAGGCGGATCGACTGCTGGCGCGGCATCTCGCCTTCGAGCGTTGGGATGCAATGACCATGGGGGTCGATCTTTGGGTGGCCAAGCTTGGCGGCGATGCGTTCTTCGAAGCGCTCGGAGATGAAGTGTTCGAGGCGCTCTGCTTCCTCGTGAACCTCTTCGATGGGGTAGTCGAGGACTTTGTACAGAAAGGTTTCGATGAGGCGATGATGGCGGATGACCTCGATCGCTCGGCGCCTGCCGGCAGGTGAGAGCACGACCCCATGGTGGCGTTCATATTCGACAAACGAGTCGGATGCGGCTGCAAGCTTCTGCAGCATGTTGGTAACAGAGGCCGCGGCCACGCCCAGCTGTGCGGCGAGGGCGTTGCTGGCAACCCGCTTTGGGGCGTCACCTGATTCCTCGTGCGGAGAACCGCTCAGCGTCAGGATGGCCTTCAGGTAGTTGTCTATCGATTCGCTGTTCCGGTTGGTTTGTCGTTGAGGCGACATTCACGAGTCTCCAATACCTAGTTTGACTCACATGTGGAATTTAGGTAAACCTAAAAGATAAGAATGAGGTGTGAGCAATCGGGAGGCGAGATCCAGTGCGTGAGAGGTCAGCCTTAAAGGTCGAAGCGATCCAGGCACCTCAGCCTGTGGTGAAGCGGCGTGGACTGCTGCGTTATCTTGGTCCGGCCTTTGTTGCAAGCGTGGCGTACATCGATCCTGGCAACTTTGCGGCGAATATTCAGGGTGGAAGCCAGTTCGGTTATCGGCTGCTGTGGGTGCTGCTGTGGTCGAATGCGATGGCGATCCTGGTCCAGTATCTTTCGGCGAAGCTGGGCATTGTGACCGGACTGAACCTGCCTCAGAATTGCCGAAAGCACTTCTCACGGCGGAGCACGATCTTCCTGTGGGTGGCGGCGGAGGTCTCTGCGATTGCAACGGATCTGGCGGAGTTTCTAGGTGCGGCAATCGGACTGTACCTGCTGTTCGGAACGCCAGTGATGGAGCGCATGCTGGGGCGATCGGGGTCGCTCTTTGTGGCGGCATTGATTTCGGCCGTAATTGTATTTGGGATTCTCGCGCTGCAGGTTGCGGGCTATCGCTGGTTCGAGGGTGGCATTATCGGGTTCGTGTCGATCATCGGTATCTGCTACGCCATCGAGGTGTTCCTGGTGCATCCGGAGTGGCGCATGGTGGCGTTCCACACCCTGGTGCCAACGCTCGATAGTCGCAATCCGAGGGCATTTCACGACAGCATTTACACGGCGGTTGCGATGCTGGGCGCAACGGTGATGCCGCATGTGGTGTATCTGCATTCAGCGCTGGTGCAGCCCCGCTTGAAGGAACTCGAAGGGCGGAGCGTCGGTAACGGTTCGCTGCTGCTGGAGAAGGCGCGCTATCTCAGGTTCGAGTGGATCGACATCCTGGTGGCGATGAATGGGGCGTGGCTGATCAACTCGGCAATGATCGTTGTGGCGGCGCTGTCGCTGTCGAATGTGGGACTGGCAATGCCGACCATTGAAGATGCATACCGGACACTTGGACCGCTGCTTGGGCCAGCGGCGGCAGTAATCTTTGCCGTGGCTCTACTCTGCTCGGGGCTGTCCTCTTCGACGGTTGGCGTGCTGGCGGGTCAGGTGATTATTGAAGGCTTTCTCGACATCAAGTTCCCGATCTTTCTGCGAAGACTGATCACCATCATCCCCGCACTGATGGTGATTGCGGTCGGGCTTGATCCGCTGCGGATCCTGGTGCTGTCCCAGGTGGTGCTCAGCTTCACGCTGCCGTTTGCGCTGGTGCCATTGATGGTGCTCACGAACCGGAAGGATGTGATGGGCGAGTATGTCAGCAACCAGCGTATGCGCTACGCGGGTTGGGTAACGGTGGGCATCATCGTGGGCCTCAACCTGGTGCTCGTAGGACAACTGGCAGTCAACTGATCAAGGTTGCGGGGCAGGTTGTGGCGGAGTCTTCGGAAGCGTCTGTGCGGGGCCTGGCGCGTCCTGAATGCGGGGCGGGTCGGCGGGCTGCGACGTCTGCACTGCAGGATCGCCGGCGAGCGGTTGCGCTCCCGGTCCCGGGGCGTCCTGGATGCGCGGTTCCGCCTGTTGCTGCTGCTGGGTTCGAACGGCCTGCTGGGTGACTGCAGTGTTCTCGCGCGCTGTCTCGGCAGACTGGGCCCGCTGTGCGGCTAGAATCTGGGCGTCGCGGGAGCGTTGTGCAGCGGTTGGCCCGACCCGGACATTGGCAGTGCTGGCGGGTACCGTTTGGGATGCAGACTGCTGCGTAACGGCCCTCCGACGCCTGCGCGTGGCGCGATGAGCGGCCTGGGTGCTCTTTGTGGGAGTGGAGGTTGCAGTGTCTGGTGCAGTCGATGGGGCGTGGGTGCTTGACTGCGCCTGCAGGAGAGCAGGAGTCGCGAAGGAGAAAGCAAGGCCAATCAGCAGTGTGGCGAAGCGGCGTGAACTGGAAGTTGCTGGAAGCATGACGCACCTCGGGTGCTAGGTGATGAGATGCGGAAGCTTGGTCAGGACAAACAAAACGGCTGGAACAAATTTCGTTCCAGCCGTTGCTTTCTGTAGCTACTTTGCGGTGCGGAGACTCAGGCTACAAGCCTACTTGTGAGGTTCAGGCTTGCCATGTTCCTGCGGTGCAGGCCTGGCCGGTTGCGGTGCAGGCCGAGCCTGCGGATGATTTGCAGGCTGTGGCGCCGGCCGCGTTGCTGGTTGAGGCGCCGGCCGGGACGCTGGTTGAGGAGCAGGACGTGGGGCTGGCTGAGGTGCCGGGCGCGTTGCTGGCTGCGCCGGCCGGGATGCTGGTTGAGGAGCAGGACGATTTGCAGGCTGTGGTGCCGGTCGCGTGGCAGGTTGGGGCGTCGGACGGTTTGCAGGCTGCGGGGTTGGGCGAGCTGCAGGCTGTGGCTGTGGACGCGTCGGCTGAACTGCCGGGCGACTGGCGGGTTGCGGGGTTGGGCGTGTCACAGGCTGACCCGGACGCGTGGGCTGATTTGGCTGGTTGATCGTACCGGGCCGTCCCTGTGCCGGATTAGGACGTCCTCCCTGGGCTGCAGGTGCGGTGCGGTTTTGTGGAGTCATAGCGCCGCCGGGAGCAGTACCCGGCCTGGCTGGCTGAGGTGCTGCGATCTGACGGAAGGCTTCCTGGTGTTGACGCTGCTGCTCCTGCGGTGGTGCCGCACGGTTGATTTCGGCGGTCGTGTGCGGCGGTGCCTGGATACCGCGGTCAGCCGGTAGTGGCCTTGCCGCGACTACTTCAGCAGGACGGCCCTGGTTCTTTGCGTAGAACTGCGCAGGGTTCTTTGCAGCGACGGTCCGCTGCTGGATCTGCGCCTGCATAGGCGGAATCCGCTGTTCGCGCAAGACTGCAAGCTCTGCCGGGCGAGGCTGTACGGTCGTTCCACCGCGTCCGCCGTTATAGCTGACGTTGTTGATGTGCGTGTTGTTGATGGTCGTGTTGTTGTAGGTTGTGTTGTTCACAACGCGGTTGTTGATGACGGTGTTGTTGACTTCAACGTTGCGCTGATAAACGGCCTGGCGGAATCCAGGATTGATGTTGATATTGATGTTGTTGGCGTACTGATTGTAGAAGAAGTGCGGTCCATTCCAGTAGCCACCCTGGTAGCCGGTGCCAACGTACCCGAATCCGTAGTTGATGCCGCCGTAGTAGCCAATGTGCGCCGCCCAGAAGCCGTGGTGGAAGCGGTAGCCACCGCCATCTCCTCCCCAGTAGCCGGGCGTCCAGAGCGCGCCGGTATATGGCGGTTGAGTCCAGGCGCCAGGCACCCAATAGTAGCCGCCGTTGCCATAGCTCCAGTAGCCGGGCGTCCAGAGGTAATTTGGATCAGGAGCCGCGGGTTGCGCGTACTCCGGCAACGGGGGAGGGGGTTGCGGCGCCTGGATGTCGCTCAAGGTGGCGTTGTAGCCGCTCTCGGCGTCGTAATCCTGGTCATTGTTGTTGTAGTTCTCGTCGGAGTAGCCCTGATCTGAGGTAGCTGGAGTCGATGCTCGCCGCCTGCGCTCGATCGGAGCCGCCGCCGGTGCTGGATTGCTGTAACTTTGCTGGCTGGGTTGTGCCTCTTGCTGGTAGCCGGCAACCTGCGTGCCGCCCGAGTTGTCAACGGGAGCGCTGTTTGCGGCGGTGGGGTCGACCGCGTTGGGGTCCGCGGGGTTGGTAGCCGACCCATCCGCCGCAGTCGTTGTCGCCGTGTTGCTATGGCAACCGGCGATACCGAAGGCGGCCAGACTCACACCCAGTGCGGCATTCATCAGGATGCGCTTGCCGGAAGCTGAAGGTTGCGCTTTTAGATCGTTCAAGCTTAGGAATTTCGAGGTGCGCATGGTTCTTTCTCCCAGTACCGCTTTCGAGTTGGATGCTTCGTGATGCACCATTGTCGTGAATCTCACCTACAAATGCACGAGGCGTCTACGGCTTTCAACTATAACCCGATTATCTTTCAGCAGTTTCGCGCACATCTCGAAGTCGCCTGGTGCCGATGAGCAGATGCAGAGGCGACGCCGATAGGCTGCCAGCATGGGAAGGAATCGGGATTCGCAGTAAACTTGTTGCAATGGTGCAAGCTGCCGGACAGATGACGCGTTTGAAGCGCTTTCGCCACGGGCGGCGAGATCGCGGTCGTCTTCTGTAAAGCTGACGCTTTATTCTCTACAAGCTGCTGCGTCATCGCCGCAGCCTCGAAGAAGTTGCCCGCCTCATCTGCCGGTTGCTTCATCTCTGACAGAATCGCAAGGGCGCAACACCCTCAGTTCAAGACAAAGCCATGAGTTCAGGAGAGAACTACCATGTCCGCAAAGATGCCCGTACATCCCGACAGCTTTCAAAGTGCAGCGTCGCTTAGCTCCGGCAGCAGTACTGTTCGTTACTTTCGCCTTGGCGCGCTTGCCGAGCGTGGCACCGATCTGACCCGGCTGCCGTTTTCACTGCGCATACTGCTGGAAAATCTGCTGCGCTGTGAAGATGGCCGCACGGTGACTGCGGACGACATCAGGTTTCTGGCTGCATGGGACCCGAAGGCCGAGCCGTCGCGCGAGATCGCGTTCATGCCGGCGCGGGTGCTGATGCAGGACTTCACCGGCGTGCCTGCGATCGTCGACCTGGCAGCGATGCGCGATGCCATGCGGGCGCTCGGTGGCGACCCGGAGAAGATCAATCCGCTGCAGCCGGCAGAGCTGGTCATCGACCACTCGGTGCAGGTGGACGAGTTTGGCACGGCCCACTCCTATGATCTGAACGCCGCTTTGGAGTTTCAACGTAATCGGGAACGATACGCATTTTTGAAGTGGGGACAGACGGCGTTCAACAACTTCTCAGCAGTGCCGCCAGGCATGGGCATCTGCCACCAGGTGAATCTTGAGTACCTGGCACGGGTCGTCTTTACGACCTCCGCCGATGCGAATGGCAACGTCTACGCGTATCCGGACACGCTGGTTGGGACGGACTCGCACACCACGATGGTGAATGGGCTCGGCGTGCTGGGATGGGGCGTTGGCGGGATTGAAGCTGAGGCTGCAATGCTGGGGCAGCCGGTCTCGATGCTGCTGCCGCAGGTGGTGGGATTTAGGCTGACGGGCAAATTGAAGGAAGGCACGACGGCGACCGACCTGGTGCTGACGGTAACGGAGGCGCTGCGCAAATTCGGCGTAGTCGGGAAGTTTGTTGAGTTCTATGGGCCTGGAGTCTCCGAGCTGCCGCTGGCGGACCGCGCAACGATTGCGAACATGGCGCCGGAGTATGGTGCGACCTGCGGCATCTTTCCGGTAGATGCGGAGACACTCCGTTACCTGAGCCTTACCGGCCGAACCGAAGAGCACATCGCGCTGGTTGAGGCGTACTTCCGCGAGCAGGGGCTCTTCCATACGCCCGATGCCCCGGAAGCCGAATACTCAGCGACGCTTTCGCTTGATCTGGCCACGGTTGAGCCGAGTGTCGCTGGACCAAAGCGCCCACAGGACCGCGTGCTGCTTTCAGGCGCGGCGGCTAGTTTTGCGCAGCAGCTTCCGTCGCTCCTGGGACCCAACGCCAACAAAGCGGCTTTGCGGCAGATGGTGCGCTGGGAGGGTGAGGGCGGCACAGCCAGCCTGCGCGGCGATGTGACGAGTGGCGTGGGCGCGCCAGCGCCTGCGCTCGTCGGCGGCGACATAGTTGCCGTTGAGACGCTTGCCGTAGACACGCTGACCGTTGCACCAACCAGCATCAAGGCAAGGTTTGGCGTCGATCCCGAACCGTATCTCGACCATGGCAGCATTGTGATTGCGGCGATTACCAGCTGTACAAACACTTCGAATCCTTACGTGATGATGGCTGCCGGCCTGCTTGCTAAAAAAGCCGTGGAGAAGGGTCTGCGGACGCCGCCTTGGGTTAAGAGTTCGCTCGCACCGGGATCGCGTGTCGTGACCGACTACTACGTGAAGGCGGGACTGATGCCGTATCTCGACACGCTGCGCTTCCAGGTTGTGGGTTATGGATGCACGACATGTATTGGCAACTCCGGCCCGCTGCCGACTGACGTGTCACATGTGATCGAAGAGCATGGCCTGGTCGCGGTTTCGGTGCTCTCGGGCAATCGAAACTTTGAAGGGCGCATCTCGGCTGAGGTGCGTGCGAATTACCTGATGAGCCCGCCACTGGTAGTTGCCTATGCACTGGCCGGGCATATCTCGCACAACTTCGATACCGAACCGCTGGGGCGTGACAAGGATGGCGCGCCAGTGTTCCTCAAGGACATTTGGCCGACGCAGGCAGAGGTCTCTGAGACGGTGGCTTCGTCGATCGATTCCGAGATGTTCCGCAAGCAGTACTCGACGGTTTCGGACGGCGATCAGAATTGGCAGCACCTGAAGTTTCCTTCAGGCGAGACGTATGGCTGGGAGCCAGACTCGACCTATATTCGTAAGGCGCCGTACTTCGACGGCATGCCAGCAAGTCCTGAGCCGGTGAAGGACATTCATGCGGCGCGTGTCTTGGCGATGCTTGGCGACAGTGTGACCACGGACCATATCTCTCCAGCGGGATCGATCAAACTGAATGGGCCGGCGGGCAAGTATCTTATCGAGCACGGCGTGCCTGCTTCCGACTTCAACAGCTATGGCAGCCGCCGGGGTAACCACGAAGTGATGGTGCGCGGGACGTTCGCGAATGTGCGTCTTCGCAACAAGCTTGCTCCTGGAACCGAAGGTGGTGTGACGCGGCTGTTCCCAGACGACCTGCCGATGTCGATCTATGATGCCAGCGTTGAGTATGCGAATCGCGCGATTCCGCTCGCGATCCTGGCCGGCAAGGAGTACGGCTCGGGGTCGTCGCGCGACTGGGCGGCAAAGGGACCGCGTCTGCTCGGCATCAAGTTCGTGATTGCCGAGAGCTACGAACGCATCCATCGTTCGAACCTGGTCGGCATGGGCATTCTGCCGCTGCAGTTCGAGCCTGGCGAATCTGCCGAATCGCTCGATCTCTCCGGGCAGGAACTCTACTCGATCGGCACGGAACCGGGAGAACTGGCAGCGATGCTCGATGGGAAGTTCGCCAATGGCAAGAACATTTCGGTCATTGCGGAATCCGACACCGGGCATACGACGGTATTTCCGGTGAGAGTGCGCATCGATACGCCGCAGGAGATCCTGTACTACCAGCATGGCGGCATCCTGCAATACGTGCTGCGTCAATTGGCGGCGACGGCGGCTTAGCTCGATGAAAGGGCAGTTGGAGAAGGGGCAAGCCACCATGTGCGCGGTTGCTTGCCCCTTCGACATTGCTGCTTTGTCCCTGGAGCAGGCGCTGCATCTTGCCGCAGGCCTGCATCCCTGCCGCAAGTGCCGCCTCATCACATGCAGGCGGCTTCCCTCTGATTTAGACCGCGCCGACCAGGGTATGCTCGGGCGATGCTACACCGGCGGCGGCGGTACTCGCCGGCAGTGCATTCAGGAAAGCCACAACGGCGTTCGCGACGGCCTCGACCTGTTGCTGTGAAAGCGGAGTTGCCAGCTTGTTTGTTGTTTCATAGCTCATGATGGAGCCTTCGATGGATTGCACCACGAGTGCCAGCTTTTGAACGCCGGTGCCGTTTTCGGCTCCTGCCGCAGCCGCCGACGCTTCGGCCAGACCTACCTGCTGCACAACTGCATTGAAGAGCGGCGCTACGCCCGGAAATGCAAGGTCCACAAATGGTTCCGCGTCCTTTGCTACAGCATCGCCAACAGTGAAGACCTTTTTTACGCCATTCCCTATATCCGAAAGAATGCTTTTGAAGCTCATGTGGATCTCCTTCTGCGATCCAGAGACAAATTGGCCTTTGGCCAATCTGCGTGAGGCTGAGGATCTGCATAGGAGTGAGTGAGCGAAGGTGCCTCGGCGTTTCAACCGAGGCGCACAATCGATGCGTTTTGACGACGAGCTTACGGTTCTACATGCTGCTTTATGGCTCGATAAGGAACTGTTCGAGCTTGTTGTCCGGCATGGTGTAGGTCGTCAACGTCACCGTCTTCGCGCCATCGCCCGAGCCAAACTTTACGGTAAAGGCGCGGAGGGTCATGCCGCCACGAAGCTGGTCGCCACGCTGGCTGACGCTGGTGATCGGGCCAAGCGGTGCGAGGCTGCTCGAGAAGTCGGCGATGGCTTCTTTTGAGAAATAGGAGTTGCAGTTGGCGGTGAACAGGCTGCGATCGATTTTGCCTGCGATGAGTCCTTCGAGGATCGTCCTGGCCTGCGCTTCGGCTGCGGTCGTCGCTGCGTCAGCAGGCCTGGCGGGCGTGGCGGCCGCCAGGACGAGTGGCAGGATCGCTTTCGCAATGCCGCCTGCCGCCGAGCTTGCCTCCTGGTTCGTGAGGACGGCGATGGCGATTTTGTCGTCAGGAAGGATCATGTTTTCGGCGACGAAGCCGCCCACTTCACCCGAGTGTTCGATGTAGCGGTGGCCGTCGCGCGTGAAGATGGAGACACCAAGGCCGTAGCGCGTCTCTTTGCCGTTCTTCAGCTTCACGGCCGTTTCGAATGCCTCATAGCTGGCTGGCTTCAGCAGCGACTGGTTCATGATGCCGAGGTCCCATTGCAGCAGGCTGCCGACGGGCATTGCAAGGTCGGCGTCGCCAAAGTACCAGCCGGGTGCTTCGAGCTGCGCGGGGCGGATCGGAGCAAGTGCGTTGCGCATGTAGCCGACTGGTTCGACGTGGGCCTGATCGGTATTGAGGTTGAGGACATCCTTGATCCCCGCAGGGCCTAGCACGCGCGTCGTGATGAACTGCGCAAACGGCATCCCGCTCACCTTCTGCACGATGAGCGCGGCGAGCACAAAATTTGTGTTGCTGTACTGCCACTGCGTTCCAGGTTCGAAGTCGAGCGGCTTCTCTGCCCACAGATGCACCAGGTCAACCGGATTGCCGGCCCTGGTCCATAGCGGGATTGTGTAATCCTGCGGTGCATAGTCCTCATAGCCGCTGGTGTGCGAGAGCAGTTCCCGGAGGGTTATCTCCTTTGCGCGGGTCAACTCCGGAAAGAACTTACTGACGGTGTCATCGAGCGACAGCTTGCCATCCTCGGCAAGCAGCAGGATGGCAGTCGCGGTGAATTGCTTCGAGATAGAGCCGATGGGATAGGCCATCGTTGCGGTCGCAGGCAGCTTCGGAGACAGGCGAGCATCGCCGTAAGCCGTTGTGAGTACGATCTTGCTGCCGATGACGACCCCGACTGTAGCGCTGGGAACACCTGTGTCGGCAAGAACTTTCTGTGCCGCAGCATCGATGCCGGCGCGGAGTTCGGGCGTCATCTGGGCGTGGATGACGGAGGCAGAGGCGAGCAGTGCGAGGCAAAGGAAGTGCGAGAGGCGCATGACCTGGAGGGCTCCTGAATGGCTGTCCTGTAATTCTAGAGGAACCTAAGATCCGTATCCCGGGCAGCGATCGGCGTTGCTGATCTCTGGGCCCGAGAGGTTCGAGCCGTCTCCATTTCACCGATTTCGAAGATCAGGAAACGCGATGGACGGAGGCATTCTTGAGACGAGCGTTGTTTATGCGGGTCAATTGAGGAGAGTACGGTTTGTGCAGCGCACGGAGGCCCACCTTTACGCGCA
>CAHJWN010000072.1 GCA_903642265.1 Acidobacteriaceae bacterium
TTCAGTCGGAGAATAATCTGGAACGGGAACCGGAGCACCGACCGGCGGGATAATCCCCCCTTCAGACTCTGAAGACGTGCGCAAGACGCTCATACGAAAAGTTTAGGCTACTGAAGCCTAGGCTGCATCTTTTGAAAAGCGCTGCCGCAGGTCAGCGGGAAGCCTCCGCTGTAACATCTCGCCCAGGAAGCCAGGAATTGGAGTGGTAATGGCTACCAGTATCCAGAGCAGGGTGGAAAACACCAGTCCGGCGAGAGCAACTGCTTCAAGTGAGACATACACCGCAGCATGGTGCAGGTGGACATGCATCTGTTCCACGTGAGTGATTGCCTCAACGCGGTGCATAATTACGGAAGCCAGAAGGAACGCGAGAATCGATAGTGAACTTACAGAAATCAGGAGAACATCTACCGTCCTGTGCAAACGCTGCTTCGAACGGCAATGAGCACAATCGCAGAGATGTTGGTCGTAGTCTGTTCGCATCGCAGGCGACAGTCCGGAGATATCATATCGCCAGCCTGACAGAATGGCACCCACCACCGGATCAGCACACAACGACCGCGCGCGACGGGTATTTTCAACCGTAAAGTCTCTGGTCGTCTGGCTCATGATCAATACCTCTAGTCTACCTTGTTTGATCGCCCGAACACCCAAAAGATTCACACCATGTTCATTTTCAGCTACATGCAAGCTCGCCAGTAAGGCACATCCGCGCGTTAATCACGGCCTAAATCCTGAAAGATGTTCTCTGCAATAAATTGATTGCGGAACTTCCCATGCGGATCGAGCTTTTGAATGAACCTTCGAAACTCAGGAATGTTGTTGTAGATCTGACCGATGCGCGCCGGCGGCATTGTGAAGACTTTGCCCCAGTGCGGTCGCGCATTGAAAGGCGCAAGCTTGGCCTCAATCAGAGGCAGAACAGCCAGCACTTCGGGCGTCTCCGGCTTCCAGGTAAAGTGGATCGCCATGCAGTCCTGTTTATAAGCGGGGCTCAGCAGCAGGTTGTCGGCAGCAATGGTGCGGATCTCAGTGATAAAGAGGTGAGGCGTGATCTGGTCGCGAAGCGTCTCGACGGCAAGGATCGCCTCATAACCCCGGCTTCGAGGAACGAAGAACTCGCTCTGGATCTCGGCACCACTGCTGGGAGTGAAATTCATGCGAAAGTGTGGCAGCCGTTCGAACCAGGGACCTGGAATGCCCATCTGCTCCGTGCACGGTTCAGCGGAGTGGCCGGCGAGCGGGTGAAGCTTTTCCTTCGCCACTGTTGCGCCGTAGAACTCCGCCTGAATGGGTACCGCCGAACCTTCGTAAAACCGGCTCTTGACCCAAACCTGGCTGACGTTGTGCTTTTGCCAGTCGGTGAAGAGGCTGACGCTGTAGCCGCTCGACAAAATGGCTTCGAGGTTATGCTCAAGCTGGTTCATCGACAGATTCTCGTAGACAACCTGCCTCACGTGGTAAGTCGGCTGCACGTCGAGCGTAACTTTCGTCACCACGCCAAGCGCGCCCAGGTTGACGACAGCAGCAAGAAAGCGATCGCCATCTTTGACACGGGAGAGTTGAAGGAGTTCGCCTTCAGCGGTGACGATCTCGAGCGCGGAGACGGCGGTCGAGAGATTGCCGTTGGTCACGCCGGAGCCATGGGTAGCTGTTGCGACCGCACCGGCAACAGTAATATGCGGCAGTGACGCAAGATTGTGCAGCGCGAAGCCCCGTTCGTCGATGTACGGCGCAAGCGTGCCATAGCGGACACCTGCGCCAACAGTAACGGTCTTCGCAGCAGTGTCGAGTTCCATGCTGTCGAGGCTCTGCAATGAGATCTGCGCGTCACTCGAATCGGCGATTGCGTTGAAGGAGTGCCGGCTGCCAAGCGCGCGCAGTTTTAAGGTCTCTTTGACCAGCTTCTGCGTCTCAGCAACCGTCTTCGGCGTAAGCACATTGTTCGTGTGGTACGTCAGGTTCCCGGCCCAGTTGGTTCGGGGAGCCGTTGCTTCGGCTGACACAAATCGCGGGAGGAGTGAGCTAGTAAGCGCCATGCCGGATGTCTTCAAGAAGTCTCTCTTGTTCATGGCCACCACTCTACACAAACGAAGCAGCTACAGGCAGATAGGTTCCAGGGGAGCGGACTGCGTCGCCAATAGGATTTTGTTGCCTAGGAGCGTCATGCGATCGCCAATCGCCTCTTCGGCTGCGATGCGTGCAAGCTCGGGTACATTGTTCGACTCCGATAGGTGACCGAGGACAATGTAGGCAGCGCCACCGTCATAGTCGCGCGACAAAAACTCGGCGGTGGCGGAGTTCGAAAGGTGGCCGACCCGGGAGAGCACACGCTGCTTCACCGACCACGGATACGGCCCGTCACGCAGCATCTCGAGGTCGTGATTTGATTCAAGCAGCAAGACGTCTGAGCAGGCGACGGCCTGCTTCACATTGGGCGGCATGTAGCCAAGATCCGTGGCAAGCGCCATGCGAATGCCCTCCGCCTCGAAGACGAACCCGCAAGGGTCGGCAGCATCGTGCGGGATGGTGAATGGCGTGATGTCGATGTCGCCGATCGAGAAATTGGTCCCCGCGCGAAAATATTCAACTGCGGGGAGGAATGTGGGGTCGGCCTTGACTGCTGCCGGAAGCGTCTCAACAGCTTCTGCGTCGCATGGCTCGGGTTCGACTGGAAGCTCAAGGACGGCGTTTGGATCGTCTGAGCGCAACCCCGGCTCTTCCCTAGTTGCGCAGAGCTGATTTGCTGTTTCGAGCGCGAAGGCGGAGGCGCGAGACTCTTTCTCCTGCGCCATGTGGTCCAGCCACTTCGCATAGCTCATCGTGGTGCGTGGCGTCAGCATGCGCACCCATGCACGGTGGGTTGGTTCGGTAAAGAAGACGGGAATACGCAACTTGCGCGCAAGCACGGCAAGTCCGGCGACGTGGTCCTGGTGCTCATGGGTAACCAGAATGGCGTCCAGTGCCGCAGGATCTTCGCCGGCGATGGCCATTCGGCGAAGCAGTTCGCGGCAGGACAGCCCGGCGTCCACCAGCACATGCGTCTTTCCAGAAGAGATGACGGTGCTATTGCCTTTCGATCCCGAGGCCAGCACTGTCATCCGCATCATGATGTACAGAATACGCCGTAACGGTGTGGGTATCTTGCCCTGCACCTGAGTTCGAAGACAGGCGAATCTATTCGGGAACCAGCGTAGTTACGGCTTCACCGGCGCCAGGAAGTTTACCGTCGAGCGCAGGACAACCTCATTGCGCTGGTTGTAGGCGAGGGTCCGGGTGCGCACGATGCCGTAGGCCTTGCGCGAAGTCGAGTGGCGTACGCCGACAACTTCGATCTCCGTTCGCAGGGTGTCGCCAGGGCGGACAGGTTCTGTCCAGCGCATCTCCTCCACACCCGCACCAATCATGCCACCGGCCACCTGGATGCTCTGCACGCGCAGCCGCATCACGATTGCGGCGGTCAGCCAGCCAGAAGCCGCGAGGCCTTTGAAGAACGAGCCCTCACCAGCCGCTTCGTCCAGATGGAAGGGCTGCGGGTCGTACTTCTGGCCAAACTCCTTGATCTCTTCTGCAGTGACCTTGGCGTTGACGACCGAGTGAAATGTCTGGCCAACGTAGAAATCTTCAAAGTAAAGCTCGTTCGGCATTCTCTTCTCCTGGGTCGATGGCTCACAGTATCAGATGCTATGGATCACTGGTCGTAGCGGTAAAAGCCTCGGCCCGACTTACGGCCAAGCCAGCTGGCGTCAACCATGCGCATCAGTAGCGGGCAGGGGCGGTACTTCGGGTCGCCGAGTTCTCCGACCAGCACCTGCATGATGTCGAGGCAGACGTCAAGGCCGATCAGGTCGGCAAGCTTCAGTGGGCCCATTGGATGGGCCATGCCGAGCACAAAGATTTGGTCGATCGCCTCGGCGGTTGCAACACCCTCCATCAGCGCGAAAATAGCTTCGTTGATGAGTGGCATCAGGACGCGATTTGAGACGAAGCCGGCGGCGTCGTTCACCTCGACGGGCGCTTTGCCCAGCGAGGCCGCAAGCTGGCTGGCGACGTCAACCGTCGCCTGCGAGGTCTCCAGCCCACGCACAATTTCGACCAGCTTCATCACCGGGACAGGATTGAAGAAGTGCATTCCGATCACCTGCGCTGGACGCTTCGTTTGCGCCGCCAGCTTCGTTATCGAAATGGACGAGGTGTTTGACATGAGAATGCACTCCGGCGGCATCATTCGGTCGAGCTGGCGAAAGAGTTCTGCCTTCACGGCGAACTGCTCGCTGGCAGCTTCGATGATGACACTGCACTGGGCGAGAGCGCCTTGGTCAAGCGTGGGAAGGATCCGCCCGAACGATGCCTTCGCTTCATTATCAGAGAGCTTTGCTTTGGCAACTTCGCGGGCCAGGTTGGACTCGATCAGGGCAAGGCCACGACTGAGCGAGGCCTGAGCCATGTCATACAGCACCACGTGCGACCCGGAACGAGCGCAAACATGCGCGATTCCATTGCCCATGGTGCCTGCGCCAATAACTCCAATAACCGAGTGCGGATTCAACGCCAAGACGACCTCGACTCCTGGTACCTGACCGTCGAGAGTGTAGCAGTACGGACGCGTCTGCTGTACTGCCCGTAGTCAGCGATCAAGCCTCTATGCGATGTGCACAAGCAGGCACGTAATGTTATCGCCGCCGCCGCGGGCGTTGGCCGCATGCACCAGCAGCTGGCAGGTCTGGGCAAGCTGTTCCTGAGTTGCGAGTGGGCCGGATTGCAGGAATTCAGCAATCTCCCTATCAGCAAGATCGCGGGTCAGGCCATCTGAACAGAGCAGATATAGATCTCCGGGCTTGACCGAAAAACGCTCAAGATCGGCTTCAACGTCGGCCTCTGAGCCGATGGCGCGCGTAATCACGTTGCGGATCGGCGAAACCTCTGCCTGGGCGCGCGTGATTTCTCCCAGGCGGACCTGCTCCTCGACGATGGAGTGATCGTGAGTCAACTGTTCGAAGCGCCCCTGGCGCAGCCGGTAACAGCGGCTGTCGCCCACATTCGCCAGCCATAGGTATTGTTCGTTTAGACCGCCATCGGCCGCGGACTCAAGTACCAGGGCAACCAGGGTAGTTGCCATTCCGCGCTGCGCGGCGCTTTGGCGGGCCTGGCTGAAGACCATACGGTTTGCTTGTTCCACGGCATACCGCAGGGCATGATCGGTTGCGATACCTGCACTCTGCGAGGAGAGCATGTGGGAGAGCAGTGCCTCTGCCGCGATGCGGCTCGCGACTTCTCCGCTCGCCGCGCCGCCTACCCCGTCGCACACCACAAAGACGCCGTGTCCGACGCTTGCGGCACAGGAGTCCTCGTTGTGCCCGCGGACGAGGCCGGGGTCAGAGAGCATGGCGAAGCTGGGTGATTTCAGAAACATACAAGGAAGCGAATCACTTCACACCATACACGCGTCGCAGGGTTCGGGGCACCCCACTAAACGGGTTCATCGATGCCATTTCTGCGAGATACTCTGGGGAGCAAAGAAAGAGAGCGGGATGAACCAGATCGTGCACGGCGAAAATCTCCAAGTGCTGCGCGGCCTGCAAAGCGCTTCAATTCCGCTGATCTACATCGATCCACCGTTCAACACCGGCCGCCGGCAGGCCAGGCCGCAGATGAAGACGATACGCGACGATGCGGGCGATCGGACCGGCTTTGGCGGCAAGCGGTATCGCACGGAGCTGGTCGAACAGGCTGTTGCTTCGAGCGGGTACGGAGATCGTTTCGAAGATTACATGGGATTTTTGCGGCCTCGGCTCGAAGAGGCACACCGCATTCTAACTCCAACAGGCAGCCTCTTCTTCCACATTGATCCGCGCGAGGTTCACTACTGCAAGGTGCTGCTGGACCAGATCTTCGGCCGTGCCTGCTTCCAAAACGAAATTATCTGGGCCTACGACTATGGCGCTCGGGCAACCAAGCGCTGGCCTGCGAAGCACGACAATATTCTCTGGTACACGCGTCACCCGGAAACCTACACGTTCAACCTGGGCGAAAGCGATCGCATTCCCTATATGGCACCCAAGCTGGTGGGTCAGGCGAAAGCGGCCCGGGGTAAAACTCCGACCGATGTCTGGTGGCACACCATCGTGTCGCCAACCGGAAAGGAGAAGACCGGATATGCAACGCAAAAACCGCTGGGACTTCTCGAACGGATTGTGCGGGTGCATTCCAATCCCGGCGAGATGGTGCTTGACTTCTTTGCCGGCAGTGGGACCACCGGCGCTGCGGCGGCGAGGCACGGCCGGGAGTTCCTGTTAGTCGACGAGAGCGTGGAGGCGGTCGCCGTGATGCACAGGCGACTCAGTGCACATCTTGCTGCCGAGCAGCAGCCACAGGATGATGCTTTCTGATTGAGCACCTGGCTGGCATCGACCGCGCAGCAAAATGGACGGCGCGTGTGGGCGCAAGCCGTTCTACCGCCGTAAGATGGGGGGATGAAGTTTCTGATTGCGCTGCTTGCGGTTGCTGGTCTGGTCGTCTCGGTTATGGCTTTGAAGGTCCACAACATGGATCCTGCGGCTGCTCCGCCCTGCGCCGTCACTGAGCGCTTTGACTGTGGTGCGGTAAATCACAGCCGTTTTGCTGTGTTTCCTCCACGTTCGTTCGATGAAGCACCAAATGCTAAAGGGCACCTGCCCGTGGCGATTGTCGGGATAGCGGGTTACGGCCTGATCGCGGCCTTGGCGTTGTTTGGAAGACTCTGGATCGTGTTGCATCTGGCGGAATTTGGTTTCATGTGCGCCTGTTTCCTGAGCTACCTGGAAGCCTATGTGATGGAAAAGTGGTGCATTTACTGCCTATGGTCGCAGGTGCTGATTACGCTTATTTTGATCTCTTCAGCGATCGGGGTACTCCTGCGGCGACGTGCGAGCCGTCGCAGCATCTTCGCCTAGCAGACAGGTCTGATCGGCTAGACTAATTCCATGTGGCCACGTGTTATCTCGCAATTGATTGAACTGCTGCCCCACGCGACGCGCCTGGTTCCGATTGCCGACAATTACCTTGCCGTCCGCCGCGAAGGCGAGCGTGTCAAGGCGGGAGCGATCGCCGATGTTGCAGAAAACCTTCGTATGGACGTCGGCCGGGTAGCTGACTCCTACAACGGACTTGCGCGGCAGATCTCGGACCAGACAGTACAGATCGTCGCGCTGCAGGATGCCCTTGACGCAGCGCAAACGCAGAGTATGGCGCATTCCAAGCAGTTGGAATGGATGAGCACGGACGTCAACACCATTCGGGTGTGGGTCAAGTTTGGCGTCGTAATTATCGTGCTGCTGCTGCTTGCGGTGCTGGTCTTGACGTTCGAAATCCTGCGCAGCCGTTAGTGGCTCTGCTCTGCGGCGGCTAGTAGGATTGGGTGATGGGAATCAGTAAAGAACAGGCGCTCGATTGTCTCCGGAGCGCGGACCTGATCGGCCTTGGAATGGAAGCAGATGCCGTTCGCAGGATGCTGCATCCCGAGAATGTTGTTTCGTATGCGGTCGATGTTTTAGTCTCTGCCAGTGAAGATAGCCTTGCAGCTGTTGAGCCTTCGAACTCCGGATCAATGCGCCTGGCGGAATCGGGTCGGGACCTCACCTTTGGGCAACTGGAAGCCAGGTTACACGCGATTCAGCAGCGTTTCCCTGCCTCCAAGGTTCATGGCCCTTCAGGCGCCACAATCCTGCAGATGGCAGATTTGGCAGGCTTGAGCATTGGCGAAGCCGTCGTGCGGTTGCGTGATGCCGGAGTGAGGTCACTGGCTGGCGATGGCTTCGAGGCCGGCAATTCTCAGAGCATGCTCGAGCTTCACCGCTGCGCCCATCGCGTCGGCCTTCGCTCGGCAGCGGGGATGGTCTTCGGTGCCGGAGAAAGCCTCGAACAACGCGTAGAACATCTGTTTACGATTCGCGCGCTCCAGGAGGAGACGGGCGGCTTCATTGCATTTACTCCGTGGAGTTTTCGCCCGGCGGCAGGGAGCGGGACCGACGCACCGACGGCCGTCGAGTACATGCGCACGCTTGCAGTCTCGCGGATGGTGCTCGACAATTTCGACAACATCGAGTCCAACTGCGTTGCGCAGGGGCTGAAAGTCATCCAGATGGCGCTGCGGTTCGGCGCCAATGACGCTGGTGCGATCCCGGTTACAGGCGACATCGACTTTACGGAGGAAGACCTTCGGCGAGTCATCCGCGATGCGGGTTTCAAACCTGTCGAGCGGGACACCCTCTACCAGACCATGTTTCTCGGTAATTAGTACCCAGGGCACGGAAGAACAGGGTCATCGCCAGGTCGCGTAAAATTAAAGCAAGATACCTACTGATCAGCAATTCTGACGGAGCCAACACTGCTTTCCTCTCTCATCGCTACACGGGCTCTGCTCGGGGTGCTGCTTGGCTCAAAAGGGCTGGGGCACTACTGGCGCACGCACTATGCGGACAAAACGTTTGAACATCTGTATCGATGGAACCTCTTCGATGTTTGCCTGCTGGTTCCGTACTTTATAGTGATGATCATCCTTGCGTTCTACGGCATCCATCGTTACCAACTGGTGTGGCTGTATTACAAGAACAGGAAAAACGAAGCCAGGTGGGACGATCCCCCGGCGCGATTTAGTGAAGGCCAGCTGCCGTTTGTGACAATCCAGCTGCCCATCTTTAATGAGCAGTTCGTGATCGACAGGCTCATCGAGGCTTGCTGCCGGCTGAACTATCCCCGCGATCGCTTCGAGATACAGGTGCTCGACGATTCGACTGACGAGACAGTGCTGGTGGCGAAACAGATTGTCGAACGCTATGCTGCCGGATTCTCCGGAATGGATCCGCAACCGATCGTCTATCTTCACCGCACGAATCGCCATGGATACAAGGCTGGCGCGCTGGATAAAGGTCTAGACGTCGCGAAGGGCGAACTCGTCGCCATCTTCGATGCGGACTTTGTGCCTCCGCCGGAGTGGGTCATGCAGGTGATTCATCACTTTGCCGAGCCCGAAATCGGCATGGTGCAAACGCGCTGGACCCACTTGAACAGCGACTACAGTTTTCTAACGCAGGTGGAAGGGATCCTGCTGGACGGACACTTCGTGCTGGAGCATGGTGGCCGCTCGCGCTCCGGCGTGTTCTTCAACTTCAACGGGACCGCGGGCATGTGGCGTCGGAAGACCATCTCCGAAGCAGGCGGCTGGCAGCATGACACACTCACCGAGGACACTGATCTCAGCTATCGCGCGCAGATGGTCGGCTGGAAGTTCAAGTACCTTCAGGACGTTGAGTGCCCCGCCGAGCTGCCAATCGAGATGACTGCCTTCAAGACGCAGCAGGCACGGTGGGCAAAGGGGCTCATCCAGACAGGCAAGAAGATCCTGCCACGCGTATTGAAGAGCGATCAGCCGTTCCACACCAAACTCGAAGCGTGGTATCACCTGACGGCCAACATCAGCTACCCGCTCATGATCGTGCTGAGCATGCTGTTGATGCCGGCGATGATCATCCGCAGCTGGCAAGGAACGACGCAGATGCTGCTGATCGACCTGCCGCTCTTTATGGCCAGCACGATGTCGGTGTCGTCGTTTTATCTCGTAAGCCAAAAGGAGCTTCATCCGAAGACCTGGTGGAAGACTTTTCTGTACATCCCCTGCCTGATGGCGCTGGGTGTCGGGCTCACCGTAACCAATACCAAGGCTGTGCTTGAAGCGCTCTTCGGCGTGAAGAGTGCATTCGCGCGAACGCCGAAGTATCGGGTAAGCAAGAAAGGCGAAAAGTCTCAGGCGAAGGTCTATCGCAAGCGATTAGGGATCGTGCCGTGGATCGAGATGGCGATTGGCTGCTACTTCACCGCGACGGTTTGGTATGCGATTTGGACCGAGAACTACTTTACGGTGCCATTTCTTGCACTCTTCGTCTTTGGATACTGGTACACCGGATTGCTGAGCCTGCTGCAGGGAAGATTCGAGCGATCAAGCACGCGTGGTGACGAACTCCATGAAAAGCCCTACCCGGTCGGCATATGAGACCGCAGGTCAGCTATTTGCAACAAGCACAGCCTGACCAACATAGGCTTCGTCTGTAAGCTGGTCGACCAGGAACTTAGCCAGGTCGGCGCGAGTTATCTTGTGACCCTGGGTTCCAAGTGGAAGTACCTTGATCAAGCCGGTAGGGGCGTCTTCAGTAAGGATCGGAGGCCGCGCAATAATGAACTCGAGGCCACTGGTTCGCACCTCGCTCTCCATCGCCGTCTTATCCTTCGTGGAGCCACGTAGAAATGTAGGCATCAGCAGGTGCTCGTACCAGAAAGGAGCCTGCTCACTGCTTTCGCCGATGCCCATCATGGAGACGACAACGAGTCGGCGAACGCCTTCTGCCTGCATCGCTTCAATAATGTTCTTTGCGGCTGTTCGTTCAAGCTCCGTGTCCTTGTAGGGCGTCTTGCCGCCAATCGTGTCAATGACACCATCTTTACCGGCAATGGCCGCACGGACTGCGTCGGCGTTCTCCGCCTCCCCAACTGCGATCTCGACGCCAGGACGGTACTCTCTACTGCGGTCTCGGACAAACGCGGTGACGCTGTGGCCCGCTTCTACTGCCCTCTCAACGACGAGACTTCCGGTCTTGCCACCTGCTCCAAATACGACAATATTCATGCTCGCTCCGTATGCCTGGTTGGGTTTGCGCTCTGTGCTGTGAGCGAAGGCCGCCCCGTGTAGAGGTGACCAATTGTTCTGCCTGAGTAGGGCGCACCAGTTTATCTCTTCCGCCCAGTTCCCTGGGGGTCAACGTTTCGTTCTCGATCTGTCCCATCACGTTGCAAAGGCCAGCATAGCTCTCCAGAGATATTGAAGCAATGCAGAGCTGATTCTCATCTGAGTGACATTCGTACAAGGAGACCTTTGCATGACACAGGTTGATTTACTGGTGAACGCCGCGCTTGCCAATTGGAAGCTGACTGTCAAACGGACTACCGGCATCTTCGACGAGCTCTCCGACGACCAATACCTGATACCAGTGGCGCCAGGGCGGAATCGGCCAATCTATTTGTTGGGTCACCTGACGGCGGTGCATGATTTGATGCTGCCCCTGCTCGGTATTGGGGAACGGCAACATTCGGAGCTCGACGTCCTGTTCCTGTCGAGCCCCGATGGCACCATCGACGTGCTGCCCACGATCTCCAATTTGAAGAAGTCCTGGAATGACGTGAACGCACTTCTGCTGCAAGGATTCACAGCAATGACGCCGGACCAATGGTTACAGCGGCACAGCTCTATGACTGATGAGGACTTTGCTGCCGATCTAACGCGTAACAGATACAGTGTGCTGCTAAATCGCACGAACCACACCGCATTCCATCTTGGACAACTGATCCTGGCTCGCAAGAAGACCTAGTTTTACTGACCAATGCTACTTGCGCTTCCACCGCACGCCGTCTTTGCTGTCCTCGATGACGATGCCCTTGGTCAGGAGGTCGTTACGGATAGCGTCCGCGCGGGCGAAGTTGCGCGTTTTCTTGGCCTGCGTTCGTTCTGCCACCAACGTGTCGATATCCCCGTCAGAAAAGGCAAGCTTGGTGATAAGTGACGCGTCCACCTCGTCCATACGATCTTCCCGCTCCGCCCACGCGATCGCGGCGCGCGTGATGGCGGCGTCGTGATCTTCGAGGACAGCGAAGACGCCGTCAAAGAGTGTCAGGACTGACAGGATCTCTGCGACGTTGCCGGTGAGCAGGCATCCGGCATCCGCTGCGGAGTTTGCAGCGCGGACGAGGTCAAAGATTGCGGCGCGGGCTTCAGCGGTGTTCAGGTCGTTGGCAAGCGAAGCAATGTACCCGGAGCGAGCCGTGGCGGTCGCAACCGCGATCTCGGGATCGAGGCCTGCGCCGAAGCCTCCCTTGAGAAGGCGCTGATGGAAAGTGCGCAGGCGGTCAATCGCGTTGGTGGACTCCGTGAGACCGTCAAAAGTGAAATTGAGCTGATGACGGTACGGGACTGAGATCAGCAGGAAGCGTATTGCTGAGGCGCGATGCCCTTTCAGCAGCAGGTCGCGAAGGGTAAAGAAATTATTGTCGGACTTCGACATCTTGCGACCTTCGACAAGCAGGAAGCGAACATGCATCCAGTGTCGCGCGAAGCAATGCGGTGTGGTGGAGTCTGGCTGTGCGGCCTCGGACTGTGCGATCTCGTTCTCGTGATGCGGGAACATCAGGTCTTCGCCGCCAGCGTGCAGATCGAGGCAGTCACCCAGGTACTTCGTGGCCATGGCAGAGCACTCGATGTGCCAACCCGGACGACCTGCGCCAATGGCTGTCTTCCAGTGGTGCTCCTCGCCCTTCACGGCTTTCCATAGTGCGAAATCACGAGCTGCGTCTTTGTCGTGATCGTCATTATCTACACGGACGCTATCTTCCAGGCCCTCGAAATCTTTCTTCGACAGCTTGCCATACTCAGGAAAGCGCTCGATACGGAAGTACCAGCTTCCATCTTCAATCTGGTAGGCGATGTCTTTTGCCGCAAGCCTTTCGATCAAGGCAACCATCTCAGGAATGGAGTCAGTAGCGCGGGGAAGATGCTCCGGCCGCTCAATGCCGAGCCACTCCATATCTTCGAAGAAGGCACTCTCGAACTTAGCGGAATACTCGGCTATCGACTTATTAGCCGCAGCGGCATTGCGGATGATCTTGTCGTCGACATCGGTGATGTTCATGACGTGTTTGACAGCGATTCCCTGCTGCTTCAGGAACCGTCGCAGCACGTCCACATGGAGAAATGTGCGGAAATTGCCGATGTGGCCATAGTCGTAGACGGTGGGGCCGCAGGCGTACATGCGGAGTGCTTTGCCGTCGCTGGGAACGAGGGGCTGAATGGTTCCAGAGAGGGTGTTGAAAAGTTCGAGTTCCGAAGCCACGCGCAAGGAATACCGCCGCCCGGGCGTTTGCGCCGTGCAGTCCACTTTCTTTATTTTGATTTTAGTCGACGCAGACTCTGTGCGGTCAGCCGAGTCGCAACTGCGGCGTTGCGACCAGTCCGTCGTCTGCAAAGTCACCAGCAAGGAATTTGGGCCATGCAGCAGCGGCGATCATGGCGGCGTTATCGGTTGAGAGCGCGATGGACGGGAATGCGATGGTCAAACCGCGTCGATCGGCTTCGGCAGAGAATCGGCGGCGAAGTTCTCGGTTTGCAGCAACTCCGCCCGACACCAGGATGCGGGTCGCGCCGAAGACTTCGGCAGCAGCGAAGGTCTGACGCATTAGATTCCCAACGACTGCGTACTGAAACGAGGCAATGAGGTCGAGCGTCTGTTGATCGCAGAGAGGAACTGCATCTACCGCTGACGTTTCAGGTGCGGTGGCCAAAGCAGTTCGGCGAAGTTCAATCGCGGGCTTCATGTTCTGGAGTTCTACATAGCGAAGGATGGCCGTCTTGATACCACTGAAAGAGAAGTCGAAGATTGGACCAGTGCGCTCAGCTGGAGCTTTCTTGTTTACTGGCGCGGCTCCGGGTCTATATTCGCGAGGCTTGATCTGCCCAAAGTGAAACGGAACAGCTTTTGGATCGCCGTAGGTCGCGAGAGTATCGAGCCATGGGCCACCTGGGTAGCCCAACCCGAGGAGCTTGGCAACCTTATCGTAGGCTTCTCCGGCTGCATCATCGACAGTGCGGCCTACATTGCGATAGTGCCAGGCGTTTTGGTTTTCGGATGCAAGATACAGATGAGTGTGGCCGCCCGAGACCACCAACGCAAGCATTGTCGATTCGCTATTGTTCCTTTTCTCTTCTGTCTGCAACATAAGAGCGTGGATGTGGCCTTCGAGGTGATTGACGCCGATGAGTGGGATGTCGAGACCGAAGGCGAGGGCCTTTGCAAACGTGATGCCGACGAGTAGCGCTCCGGCAAGTCCGGGACCTTCAGTCACGGCGATGGCATCAAGATCTGAGTACGCTATTCCAGCGACCTTTATGGCGGCACGAACGACCGCAACAATGTTGCGCAGGTGCTCTCTTGAGGCAAGCTCCGGCACAACGCCGCCGTAGTTGGTGTGAAGGGCTATTTGCGAAGCCACTATGTTAGATAGCTGACTAAAACCCGCGTCAATCACGGCCCCCGCGGTTTCATCACACGATGTTTCAATGCCGAGGATCAAACCTTCGGAGGCACTTTTGCGCATCTCATCATCATAAGAGGATTTGAATGCAGGCAGATTTAGAACCACTTCATGCAAACCCCCATTACTGCTACGCGCTCTCGATCGCGCGCACGCTTTGCAAAGCTGGCCATAGTGCCTACTTCGCAGGCGGCTGTGTGCGTGATCTGTTGCTGGGCATCGAGCCCAAAGATTTCGATGTTGCAACGAGCGCCACACCCGACGAGGTGATTGCGATGTTTCCAAGAACGCAATCCGTCGGGGCGCACTTCGGGGTCGTTCTGGTGGTGGACACCCACGATGAGGAGACGATCGCAACTGAGATCGCGACCTTCCGGAACGATGGAATTTATACGGACGGCCGCAGACCGGAAGCAGTGCGGTTCTCAAATGATCCGCACGAAGACGTAATTCGCCGCGACTTCACCATCAATGGCATGCTGCTCGATCCGCTCGCGTTCGAGGTGGACGGAGACCTTGATGCGGCGGTTCATGATTACGTCGGCGGTCGTGAGGATCTTGGAAAGAGGCTGTTACGCAGTATAGGGAAACCGGGTACGCGGTTTGCGGAAGACAAACTGAGGATGCTGCGTGCGATTCGCTTCGCGGCGCGTCTGGAACTTGAGATTGATCCAGCTACCTTTGAGGCAATTCAAAAGCAGGCCGGCAGTATTGTGAAGGTCAGCACGGAGCGGATCGAGCAGGAACTGACACGTATGCTGACCGAGGGCCATGCGCGTCGGGCCTTTGAGTTGCTGGATGCTTCAGGCTTACTTGCCTATGTTTTGCCTGAGGCCACAAAACTGAAGGACGTGCAGCAATCACCGGAGTACCACCCGGAAGGTGATGTGTGGATGCACACTATGCTGCTCCTGGAGAAATTGCCCGCGGGCTGCTCGAGTACGCTGGCATGGGGAGCGCTACTGCATGATATCGGCAAGCCAGCAACTTTTACCTCGCCCAAACCAGGAGTTGCGGGGGACCGTATCCGCTTCAATGGTCACGTCGAAGTAGGCGTTCGCATAGCTGAAATCGTTCTTCACCGCTTGCGATTTTCGAATGAAGACGCGTCGCAGATTGTGGCATTGATCAGAAACCACATGCGCTTCGGCGACATCATGAATATGCGCCAGGCTACGCTGAAGCGCTTTGTCCGGTTGCCACAATTTGAGGAGCACCTAGCGCTGCACAAGCTGGATTGCACCTCGTCGCATGGTGATCTTCGACTCTATGACTTTGCCAAAAAGCATTATGAAGAGGATCCTGCTGAGGAGGTGCGACCAAAGCCCTTCGTAAATGGCCGGGATCTCATCCTCGCCGGTTATCGTCCCGGGATGCAGTTCAAGGAGATGTTGGAGACCGCCGAAGACGCCCAGCTCGATGGAGTCGTGAAGACAAGGGAGCAGACTTTAAAATTATTGCGAGAGCGTTTCGGCGCTCCACCGCAGGCGTTTACCTCCCTGACGTCAGCGTAGGCAATAATCGTGGAATGAAACGCAACTGGATCAATCCTGACGTATTGGTGATCGGCGCAGGGATGGCAGGGCTAAGTGCAGCACGGTCTCTTGCCTCGTTGGGAGTCCAGGTGCTCTTGCTTGAATCTCAGAAGCGAGTCGGAGGACGCGTCCATACACTTCGGGCAAAAGGCGAGATCATTGAACTTGGCGCAGAGTTCATACATGGGCTTCCACCTGAGTTAGTCGCCTTGGTCAGAGAAGCCGGTTTGGAACTGATGGAGCGTAGCGGCGCTACCATGCATTCTCATGATGGCGCGTTGATTGTTGACGATGATACCGACGACCAAAAGGGGCCTTTTGACCTACTCGAACAACTCAAGGAATTTAGAGGTGGCGATCTGTCCTTCGCGGAGTTTCTCGACGTCAATCAAGTTCCCCTCGATGAGAGAAGCGCGGTGATCGGCTTCGTTGAGGGGTTCAATGCCGCAGACCAGCATGTAATCAGCGCACGGGCGCTCGGCCTGCAACAAAAGGCCGAGCAGGAAACTGAAGGCGATCGCAGCTTTCACGTCCTCGGCGGTTATGACCAATTGCCAGATTACCTGGCCAGGCAGCTTGAAGAGCTTGGCGGTCAGGTGCGTCTCGACACGAGGGTGGACCGGATCGAATGGCAGCCGAATCGGGTCGTCCTGCAGACAAATCAAGGAACCTTTACCGCGTCGAAGGTAGTCATCACGCTGCCTCTCGGAGTGCTCCAGAGTGGAAGAGTAGAGTTCCATCCGAAGCTGCCACAGGCAGTGAGTGACGTCCTAGCGCGCAGGGGACCAGTTCGGTCAGGCAAAGCCGTGCGCTTTACACTGATCTTCCGCGAACCGTTCTGGCAGACGCTTTCGCCCCAACCCGAAATGGGAGAGTTAAGCTTCCTGATCAACGGCGAAGCTGTTCCGCCCGTATGGTGGACATCGCTCCCTGAGAAGAGCAATGCGCTCACCGGATGGATTGGCGGCCCTCGCGCCGAGCGGTTTGCCGGCTGGAGTGCAGAGGCACTCGCTGAACTCGGATGCGACACCCTGGCAGGGACATTTCATCTCGAGAGCACTCGGATCCGCAGTATGCTCATCGGCTGCTACACGCACGACTGGAGCGCGGACCCGCATGCGCAGGGAGCGTATAGCTACATCGCGAAAGGCGGGTTAGAGGCACCAGGTGTACTCAGCCAACCGGTAGCGGACACGCTGTACTTTGCAGGCGAACATACCGCGACCGATGGGCACTGGGGGACGGTGCACGCCGCACTGGCTTCAGGTTTGCGAGCAGCCGGTCAAATATCTGCGAGTATGAGCGACAGGGCCAATACCAACCCCGCGACCGCCCGGTGACCGACTACGCGTGGCTAACGTCTTGAATCTTCGTCCCATCTGAAGGAACATGAGTTTTATGAAGCGATTGCTGAACACACCCCTTCCTACCGACACCGATATCTTCCTGCAGGTCAATGGCACCATGATCGCGGGGCGAACCGGCGAGCCTCTAATTGAGGCGCTGAATCGCGCTGCCGGACCAGAGGGCAAGAAGGTTCCGCAGGTCTGCTACCAGCCGCAGATGGGTCCCATCCAGAGCTGCGATACGTGCATGGTGAGTTTAAGCGCTGCGGCAGGTCAACCGGCCAAGCTGGTGCGGGCGTGTGCAACCCTGGTAGAGGCGGGGATGGCAGTTGCGACAGAAGGCGAGACCGTAGACGTTGCGCAGCGCGAGGCGTTTGACAGGATTCTGCAGAACCACATGCTGTATTGCACCGTCTGCGACAACAACAATCAAAATTGCGTTGTGCATAACACGACAGCCGATCTTGATGTGAAGCACCAGGCGCGGCCTTACGCACCTAAGCCCTATGAGAAGGACATGTCAAATCCCTTTTATCGTTATGATCCCGACCAGTGCATTTTGTGCGGACGCTGCGTGGAGGCGTGCCAGAACGTGCAGGTAAACGAGACACTGACCATCGACTGGGAGTCGGCGCATCCGCGCGTGCTGTGGGATGGTGGCGAAACGATTGAAGGCTCAAGCTGCGTCTCCTGCGGACACTGTGTCACGGTTTGCCCGTGCAATGCGCTCATGGAGAAGACCATGCTTGGTCACGCGGGCTACCTGACGAACCTTCCCGCAAAGGCGCTCGATGACATGATTGAAGTGGTGAAAGGTGTCGAGCCCCCGATCGGATACGGGCCGATTCTTGCCCTCTCCGAGATGGAGGCCGAGATGCGCCATGAACGGGTCAAGCGGACCAAGACTGTTTGTGCGTATTGTGCCGTAGGTTGCAGCTTTGAAGTCTGGACGCGGGACCGGCACATCCTCAAGATCGAGCCAACGGAAGGCCCGGCCAATGGAATCTCCACCTGCGTGAAGGGCAAGTTCGCCTGGGGTCATATCAACTCGGATGACAGGTTGGTCCATCCTCTACTGCGCGATGGTGACACGTTCCGCGAGATCACATGGGACGAAGCGCTCGACATAATTGAGAAGAAGTTTACCCAGATCAAGAAGGATCATGGTCCGGACGCACTCGCCTTTATCGCCTCCTCAAAGACCACGAATGAGGAGAGCTACCTGATGCAGAAACTGGCACGGGCAGTGATTGGGACGAATAATGTCGACAACTGTGCGCGTTACTGCCAGAACCCCGCAACCATGGGACTGCAGCGGACGGTTGGCTACGGTGGCGATACAGGTTCAATTTCAGACATCGAGATTGCCGGGCTGGTCATGATCGTCGGTGCGAACCCTGCGGAAAATCATCCCGTATTGGCGACGCGTATCAAACGCTCGCACAAGTTCCGCGGACAGCGGCTAATCGTTGCCGATTTGCGTAAGCATGAGATGGCAGAGCGAGCCGACCTTTTCTTCCGCCCTAACCCTTCAACCGATGCCGTGTGGATGAATGGCGTGGCGAAGTACATCCTCGACAACAGGCTGCACAAGCCGGAGTTCATCGAGCAGTGGGTCAATCATTTCGATGAGTATGCGAAGTCTCTTGAGCCTTATACATTGCAATACACGGAAATGATCACCGGTGTACCGGAATCCACGTTAGTTACTGTCGCAAATGAGATTGCGGCGGCAGATGGTGTTTGCATTCTGTTTGCCATGGGCGTGACGCAGCATTGCGGCGGCTCGGATACGGCGACTGCACTCTCGAATCTTCTGCTGCTCACCGGCAATTACATGCGACCCGGTGCGGGCGCGTATCCGCTGCGTGGACACAACAACGTACAGGGCGCGAGCGACTTTGGCTCGATGCCGAATGTGTACTCCGGTTATCAAAAGGTCGATGACGAACAGATCCGCGCAAAGTTTGAGGCGAGCTGGGGTGTGACGCTGCCGACCAAAGATGGCAAAGACAATCACCAAATGATCGAAGCAATCCTTGATGGCTCGCTGAGAAGCCTGTATATCAAGGGCGAGGATACGATCACTTCAGATTCAAATGCAGGCTACGTTGCGAAGGCGCTTGCGCAGTTAGAGTTCTTGATCGTGCAGGACATCAACTTTTCAGAGACCTGCCGCTATGCCGATTTGGTATTGCCGGCAGCCACTTCTCTCGAGAAGGATGGGACCTTCACGAACACTGAAAGACGCATTCAGCGCATCTATAAGGCGCTTGAGCCACTTGGCGAATCGAAGCCTGACTGGGAAATCCTTCAACTAATCGCGAATCGCATGGGCGCAAAGTGGAAGTACACGCATCCATCCGAGGTCATGGCCGAAGCGGCTTCGCTTACACCCCTATTTGCAGGTGTTTCATACGATCTGCTGGAAGGCTTCCGGTCACAACAGTGGCCCGTTCATCCAGACGGCACGGATACTCCGCTGCTGTTCAAAGATAAGTTCCCGTTCCCCGATGGCAAGGCGCGCTTCTTTCCTGTGACGTGGATTGAGCCTTCAGAGGAGGCGAACTCAACATTCGACCTTCACCTGAACAACGGTCGGCTGCTCGAACACTTTGAGCAAGGCTCGATGACGCGAAGGACCGTTGGTATTAACGAGATCACGCCAAGCAACTTTGTTGAGGTTTCACCGGAACTGGCAGAAGAGCGTGGCATTACAAGCGGACGGCATGTCCAGCTTACGTCCCCGTACGGCCGGGTTCGAGTGCAGGTGTTGGTATCGGACAGGGTAGTAGGTAAGCAGCTCTACATGACGCTGAACTCCGTTGAAGAGCCTGTGAATAAACTGACAAGCTCGCATACGGACCGTCAGACGCACACGCCGGCCTTCAAGGAGACGTCGGTTTCAATGACGGTCCTGCCCGAGCAGGGCGCAAATCCACTGCCTCGCAGGAATTTTCGGTATGGCACGCGAACGCCGCAGGCGGGTGTCGAGGTCGAACGCAAGTGGAAGCGGGCGGATTATCATGTGCCAGGTTCAAGTCCCGCTGACAAGCTGGTCCAGATCACTTCAACGCACGTATAGAAGGCTTGCATTCGCATATGCCGGCCACAGTTTCCAAGCACATATCGGAATAGAACTTTCAGGAGATCTTCATGGCTGCACCAATCACCTTCAAGCCGCTTCCGGTTAATCATAAGAAAGAACTGCAGAAGCGGTTGGATGCTGCACCCACTGAGCACGGTGAAGCGTTGCTGGTGTTGTGGGACCTGTTGCAGACAGCGCATGATCAGGGCATTCTCGATCTGCTGGACGGCATGGTTTCGGCCAAGGACACAATCGCGCTGACGGCGGCAAAGTATGCGAAGACGCCTGAAGGCATCAATTCCATCCGGAACCTCCTGACCGCAGCCAAGATACTCGGCTCGGTTCAACCGGAGTTGCTCGAGAACGTTGCGAAGGTGATCGAGTCTGCCACTGCCGAACACAAGCAGGAGACAAAACCACCGAGCCTGTTCGCGCTCGGCCGTCGCGCCATGGGCGAGGACAGCCGCAGAGGCTTGTCTTTCATGACACTTGTTCTGGGAGCGCTTGGACGCTCGCTCAAGTAGGTACGTTACGGCTTCAGAAGTAGTAGCGTCGCCTTATCAAACTCACCCCCGAAGTACTTGCCAAGTATCGCCAGAAACACCTTGTTGTTTGTGGTGGCCTGGCTGAACAACGTCATTGACGACCTCAGTTTGAGGTCGTCGGGATAGCCCATGATGTCGCTGATGGCACGCCCTTCAACGTGCAACAGCAGTTCGCAGCATTCCTGCAATCGTGGTCCAAGCAGCGGGTGTCTGAGATACGCTTCAGCTTCCGCGGTTGAGGCGATTGCAAAGCGGACGGCCATAGAACTTTGGCCGAGACCCTGGATTTGCGGAAAAATGAACCATATCCAATGACTTGTCTTTTGCCCGCGACGCAGCTCCGTGCAGACCTGGCCGTACACTGCGGCCTGAACGTCTACAAACCGTTGCAGATTGTATGGATCTTCCACTTCGATTCCTCCATTTAGCTCGCAGGCTTTGAGATGCTAGGCCCGCTCGGTTTGTTCGTTCGACTGGACTGAGTGGCTCAACAAACCGGCTGCGTCAGCTATGTTCAAATATGGATGTGAGTCAAACATTCGAGATCGGCAGCGCTGCAACGAAGATCCCTGTGGGCAAAGGCAGTCTGTTTCTTATTGCCGGGCCATGCGTACTTGAGTCTGAGAGCCATGCACATATGCTCGCCGATGCTATACAGAGCATGACCTCTGAGTTGAAGATGCCGTACATCTTCAAGGCAAGCTACGACAAGGCCAACCGCACAAGCATCCACAGTTTTCGCGGCCCGGGTCTCGCGGAGGGCTGCAGGATCTTGAAGGCGATAGCCAAATCAACCGGGCTGCCGGTGTTGACCGATGTGCATACGCCGGACGACTGCGCGCGGGTCTCCGACGCTTTAGACGATGCCGACATCGTGCTGCAGATCCCCGCCTTCCTCTGCCGACAGACCGATCTGTTGATTGCGGCGGCGAAGACCGGGCGCGCTGTGAACGTGAAGAAGGGGCAATTCGTCGCTCCCGGCGACATGAAACATGCGGTGCAGAAGGTGCGTGACTCGGGCAATGACCGCGTGTTTCTGACCGAACGTGGTGCAAGCTTTGGATACAACAATCTTGTCGTTGACATGCGCTCGCTGCCCATCATGCGTGGATTTGCGCCAGTGGTCTTCGATGCAACGCACTCCGTGCAGACGCCCTCGGCGGGCAATGGTGTGAGCGGCGGTCAGCCTGAGTTCATCCCGGTGCTGGCGCGTGCTGCAGTCGCAGCAGGCATCGATGGAATCTTTCTGGAAGTGCATAACAACCCGGCTGAAGCCAAATCCGACGGACCGAATGCGCTTCGACTGGATCGGCTAAAGGCGTTGCTTGAGCAGTTGCTGGCCGTGCAGGCGGCGGTCGCCTAGGTAGCGGGCAGGCGCCTAGGTAGCGGGCAGGCGCCTAGGTAGCGGCAGTCGTCTGGGTAGCAACGATTAGATTGTTCTTCCAAAGGGCGAGAACGACATCCATCTGGGCGGCATGGGCTACTTCTTCTCCGGAGGTGACTTCGTTCCAGAGGGCAGTCACGGTGCGGTGGGTACCGGCACGAAGGAGTTCGACTGCCTTCACGCCATAGTGGGCGTTGCGGTTGGTTGGGGTGCCTTCGGCTGTGGCAACACCCTTGACCAGACCTGCGCCGCAGAGGCCGAGGAAGACACTCTTCGGAGCGCCCTTCTTCTGCATGTACGGCTTTTCGGGGTAGAGCTGCCGCACGGCGGTGTCCCAGCGTTCTGCCGCCGTTACCTGCTCCGGCACATCGAGACGAGCCGCAATGAGCGCCGCCTCGCCATACTTGTTCGCCATCTACATCCTCACGTTTCAATCGCAGACTCTATTGTATGTACTCACGATCATGAGTTGTGAAAGCACTGTATTCTGAACCTCATGAAAGTACTTGTGATTGACATCGGCGGAACCAACGTCAAGGTTGCATCGAGCGATATGCGCGTTCCGATCAAGATTCCCTCAGGGCCAGACCTTACCGCGAAAAAGATGGTCGAGGATGTGTTGACGGCGACCAAGGGGTGGGAGTACGACTGCATTACGCTCGGGTACCCGGGGCCGGTGGACCACGATGCTCCGCGAATGGAGCCGCACAACCTGGCGCCGGGATGGATCGACTATCCCTACGCCAAGGCGTTCGGGAAGCCGTATCGCTTTATGAACGATGCGGCCATGCAGGCGCTGGGTGGGTATAAGGGCGGGCGGATGCTGTTTCTTGGGACGGGGACCGGGTTGGGATCTGCGCTGATCATCGATGGGACGGTCGTGTCGCTCGAACTGGCCCATCTGCCCTACAGGAATGGCTGCACCTACGAGGACTACGTTGGTCTTGCCGGGCTGGAGAAGCGTGGGAAGAAGAAGTGGCGGAAGTCAGTGCTGGACGTAGTGGAGCGACTACAGGCGGGGATGGTCTGCGACTACGTGCTGCTGGGCGGCGGGAATGCGAAGCTGATGAAGAAGCTGCCGGCGCATGTCATTCTCGGGGCGAACAGCAATGCCATCGAGGGCGGCATCAAGATATGGGAGCAGCCAATCCCTGGTGTTCCGGCGAAGGTGCCTGCCAGGAAGAAGTAGCTTTTGGTCGCGGGCCCTGAGAGCAACCGGGTTTCAACACTGTCACAAATGTAGGGATGCGAGGCAACTTTCATCCGCAGTCTCCGACTCACAAGCATGTCGATACGTCGTGCAAGGAGGAACCAGGATGAAGATATCTGGAGTGGGAAAGATCGTAGTCACTTCAATGTTGGCGGCTGGACTGGCGGGAGTTGTGAAGGCGGAGGATACGAAGTCTGCGGACAAGTCGTTTCTTGCCGACTCGGCGCAGGATAGTCTCGCTGAGATCAATTACGCCAAGCTGGCATTGCAGAAGAGCCAGGACAAGAATGTCCGGGAATTTGCGACGATGATGATCAAGGATCATGAAAAGCTGATCGAGAGCATGAAGCCGTTTGCGAAGCAGTTGGGCGTGAAGCCTCCGAGCGGGCCCGCGGTTACCGATCATGTCAAATACGAGACGCTGAAGATGAAGTCCGGCACGGACTTTGATCGGGCCTATGTCGAGGCGATGGTGAAGGATCATCACGCAGACTTGAAGACTTTCATCGAGGAAGGCAATAAGACGTCTGACCCTGAGCTGAAGGCTGCCGTTGCGAAGGGTGAGGGTGTGATTAAAGAACACACGATGATGATCGACAAGATCGCGCACATGGGCGGGATCGAGACGCCAGCGATGCCGGATGGGGCGTAATTACCTTTTGTGAACCTAGAATGGCCCGCCAAGTTGGCGGGCCATTCTGCTTGTGGGGTGTCAAGAGCGCTTGAAAGGTTCACTGTTCTTATTGGCG